>CAMTFK010000149.1 GCA_947071285.1 uncultured Bacteroides sp.
GATCTGCGCATGTCTCGTGGGCTCGGAGATGTGTATAAGAGACAGGTTCACGATCAACAATGTACCAAGTTCTGCTAGAACTTAGTTACACACTACGATTTTTTATTACATATAAGTAATATATATTTTCATAAAAGCATATCCAAACAAGCATACAAAAACACAGAGTCAATAGAATACCCTCTCTCCAAAGGACAATTTTTAAATACTTGGTTTTAACATTTACATCCATTAACCATCCTAGCATTATATAAACACTTCATAATACATTTTTCACATTATCCACGCCAAACAGGCAGCAATAAATATATTATTTTCTACTATAAATCAAGCAGTTTATATACCAAAGAGAATCCCACAAGAAGCCTTGCAACCATTATTAAACAGAATAAGCCTCACAACCGGCTCACAAATCGAAACATACCAATATATGTATTTCTAATTCTAAACACACCTAATCTCCAAGCACTATATTTGATATACCCATATTCTACCAAAACCATTTTAGTGCTCCAAAACGAGCAAATACCAGAACTCAAAGCCCCTGTTTTCAGAAATATTTTCTGTATTGCAAAACATGAAATAGCAACTAAAAGGCTGTCCCAAAAAACTAAAAAAAGTCACCTTTACCATGTAGTAAAGGTGACTTTATAAGATCAAGGCTTTTCGAGCCGTCTCTTATATTTATTATTTTCTGGCGGCATATACCAGTAGTTTAGTAATTAATATGCCACCGCCAGCGGAGTACGCAATTTCTGCGCATATTCAGCCATGTATTTATTCCAGGCATCCGGAGTCTTGATAGCCGCCTTATCCCAGGCAGATCCCCAGTAATAAGTATATTCAGAACCAGGCTCATATTCGCTGATAGCCAGCACATGACCGTCGGCTCCGCCACGATCTTTCTTTTCCTTTTCGGAAAGAAGAACCACTTTCGCCTCTTTCACCTGTGCTGGGAATGCAGCACCCACAAATATCTTACCGTTTGCACCGCTACGGTCAGTTGTAGGATCTACGTAAGTGATATAGCCATTTGCAGCATCTGCCACAACCGCACCATCCGGATCGCGCAACACAAGTCCCGTAGTTACCGGCATTGCTTCTTTCAAATTGGTATATGAAACAACAGTTTTATTGAGATAAGAACCTGCATCCAAAGAGATGACACGTGTTTCCACCACATTAGAATCTCCACGGACCACCAACGGGTTAAACTCCAGCTTCACTGTGAAACGCAGCGGACCATTATCAAGGATTTCCTGTGTGCGATAGCAGTAAGGATAGATAATAGTGTCACCTGCCATCAAAGCGGCAACGCCGGCGCCCAACGTGGGACCTACGGCATAGCAATCCATACCGTATCCATGATCGATATGGTAAGAGATGGCATTCTGCAATTCGGAAGCGGCTTTCGGATCTGTCTTTTTCAGTTCGGCTATCTTGGCACGCTTTTCAGGATTAAGCTCTTCAGCATACAGAGATTCCAAAATCGGCTCCGTAGTATTATACTTCGTAAAAAGATCATAGCCAAAACCACGTTCTCCACGAGCCTGCAAAGCAGGACCATAAGCACGGAATCCGCCAAGATCATTCTCCCAGGCTACGTCGTCCAGACGTTCGGGGTAGTATTTACCGCAAGCAATGACATCAAAAGGTGCCGGTGTGCCCGGTTGAATGGTATAAGTAACCACACTGTTTCCCCCTACCGTAACGGGGAAGACCACCTTCTCATCATACGTCACCTGATAAGGCACTTGCTGACCGTCGACGTCAAGCACCACAATCTGTGCCGTATCCGCCAGTTTCAATTTAGCGACCACATCGCTCATCGGCACTTCAACCATCTCCCCTGCCCGTTCAAGAGCCAAAGAATTGGTCACTGTGACTGTCATCGACTGCTTGCTGTCGGCACAAGAAGCAAAACCAATCAAGGCTACAGCAAACAGAATTAATATCTTTCTCATAATTAGTCTACATTGAATGAATAACATATACTTTGCAAATCAGAGACTATTATATCCGGCATGTTGGATATATAGATCCAACGCGTCAGCTATATATATCCAACGTGTTGGAGCTATATGTTCAACACGTTGGGCATATATGTTCAATAAATCGGCCATATAGCTCCTGCAAAGGGAATAATAAAAAATAAGGTGACAGATGAAAAGAGGATGCTCTTTACCATTCTATCACCTTACCGGAATCTCTTCTATCTCACATTATTTCGGTTGTTTTCCGATATAAGCAAGAATACCACCATCTACGTAGAGAATATGACCGTTAACAGCGTTAGAAGCTTCAGAAGCAAGGAACACGGCAGGACCTGTCAGTTCTTCAGGATCCAACCAACGACCGGCAGGAGTCTTAGCGCAGATGAATGAATCGAATGGGTGACGGCTTCCGTCTGCCTGCGGCTCACGAAGAGGAGCAGTTTGCGGAGTAGCGATGTAACCCGGGCCGATACCATTACACTGGATGTTGTATTCACCATATTCAGAACAGATATTGCGAGTCAGCATCTTCAAACCACCCTTAGCGGCAGCGTAAGCAGATACAGTTTCACGACCCAATTCAGACATCATAGAACAGATGTTGATGATCTTACCTGCACGTTTTTCCATCATAGCCGGCAAAACAGCCTTAGCAACGATGAATGGAGCATTCAAGTCGATGTCAATTACACGACGGAAATCAGCAGCATCCATCTCGTGCATAGGAACACGACGGATAATACCTGCGTTATTTACAAGGATATCAATTGTACCTACTTCTTTTGCAATCGTAGCAACCATCGCCTGAACAGCCGGTTCGTCTGTCACGTCGCATACGTAACCGTGAGCTTTGATACCTTTTGCAGCATAAGCAGCCATACCTTTGTCTACCAACTCTTGATTGATGTCGTTAAAACAAACTTTAGCACCTTGTTCTGCAAATGCAGAAGCAATAGCAAATCCGATACCATAAGAAGCACCTGTAACGAGAGCTACTTTACCTTCCAAAGAAAAATTCAAAAACTGATTCATAATTCTTTTTGTTATTAAATTAGGAAAACTATTGTAGTTGTTATTTCAAATCTGTAATCAACGAGAAGTCCTGATCGCCGTAGTCGAGGTTCTCGCCACCCATTCCCCAGATAAAGGTATAGTTGTGGGTAGCAGCAGCCGAGTGGATTGACCATTCGGGTGAAAGAACGGCCTGATCGCCTTTCATCCATACGTGACGCGTCTCGCCTACCTCACCCATGAAGTGGCAGATAGCATGATCTTCGGGAATTTCGAAATAGAAGTAGGCTTCCATACGACGGCTGTGTACATGTGCCGGCATCGTGTTCCACACACTTCCCGGAGCGAGTTCCGTCATACCCATCTGCAACTGGCAGGTAGGCAACACCTGATTCACCAGCATCTTATTGATGTTGCGGTGATTGGAACCCTCCAAAGAGCCCATTTCGGCTACTACGGCATCGGCTTTCGTCACCTTGCGGTCGGGATAGTTGCGGTGTGCAGTCAGTGAGTTGAAGTAGAATTTAGCAGGATGAGCAGCGTCTTTGCTTTCGAAAGTCACTACGCGGTCGCCCGAACCCAGATAAAGAGCTTCTTTATAGTCCAGTTCGAACTCTGCGCCGCCTGCTTTCACAATACCGGGACCGCCAACATTGTAGATACCCATTTCGCGACGAGTAAGGAAGAACGGAGCTTTCAGCGGATCAATAGCTTCGAGCGTCAGCACCTCTCCTACCGGAAGCGCACCACCTACCACCATACGGTCGTACATGGAATATACCATATTTACTTCATTGGGGACAAATATCTTTTCGATTAAGAAATCTCTGCGGATTCTTGTAGTATCATAACTTTTTGCATCCTCAGGATGCGCAGCATAGCGAATTTCATAGTTCGTTTTCATACCTTATTTATTTATAGTTATTGAATAAGTTCTCTTTCTACGTGCACTTCGTTTACGTACACGATGCAAAAATAGCAAAAGAAAACGGGTTTACCTTGCAATTTTGTTCCAATTATCCACCAAAAATGTCCAGAATCCGTGCAATGTATACTTTTTTAACGAACTATAATACGTTTTGGGAGAGATTTCTACTTAATGCAATGAAAAAAAGAAAGAAGCCTCTATCTCTCGAGCCGCAAGAGCAAATAATATAAAATATGGAACAAGAAAAAGCATCTAATTTGCCAATTCAGCTAATAATTAGCAGTCTACACCGTTAAAATTGCATAAATAGGAGGCAATGTATTATAACACTAATTATAATATATTAGTTTTGTAAATGTTTAAATAAGCAAGCAAAATCAACAAATACGTCAAGATATACAACTTATGACAATTATTAAAGGACGGACAGAAGATACTTTAAAAAAGATAGGAGTGATATGTATTTACATGCTTCTATCCATTAACCTAACTTATGCCCAAATAAAAAATATAACAGGAATCATCATTGATGAGGAAAGCCGGGAACCATTGACAGGTGCTTCCGTCACAGTGAAAGGCAGTCGGCAAGGCTGTATTTCAGATCTGGATGGAAAGTTTAGTCTTCAACCAACCCTCCCCGGACAGCAAATGCTGGTTATTTCTTACATAGGATACCAAACTATCGAAGTGCCTGCCCGGCATAATATGATGGAAATCCGGTTGCGTCCGAACGTGAACGAACTGGATGAAGTAGTAGTGCAGGTAGCGTATGGCACTGTCCTCAAAAGATCAATTACCGGGGCTGTTTCCGTAGTGGACAGTAAGCAAATCGAAATGCGTCCGGTCAGTTCTGTTATCTCCGTGCTCAACGGAGCAGTACCGGGGCTACAGACAATTGACGGAGTGGGGCAGCCTGGCATCGAAGCGGAAGTCCGGATCCGGGGATACAGTTCGGTGAACGGAAGCAATAAGCCGCTTTACGTGGTAGACGGTATGCCCTATACGGGATGGATCACCGATCTTAATCCGGCAGACATAGAAAGTGTCAGCGTACTGAAAGATGCTGCTTCATGCGCATTGTACGGTAGCCGGGCTTCGAATGGCGTGATTTTAATTACCACCAAAAAGGCGAAGAAACAGGGAGTTTCCCTTCAACTGGATATTCGCCACGGATTCAGCGCACGCGGCCAGGGTGATTACGAGCGTATGAATGCCAATCAATTCATGGAAACGATGTGGCAGGGGTATCGCAACCAGCTTATCAGCAACGGCAGTAGTCCCGAAGAAGCGACCATCGCCACCAACAATGACATTATCAGCAAAGTAGGAATCAACATCTATAACAAAGCCGATAATGCCCTTTTCGACGCAAACGGTCATCTGGCATCCGACGCCCGGATACTGGACGGATATAAGGACGATCTCGACTGGTATTCTCCCTACACACGTAACGGTCACCGCCAGGAATACAACCTAAGCGGAGAATCCGGCAATGAAAAGAGCCGGATCCGTTTCTCGCTAGGCTATCTTAATGAAGACGGATATACCAGGAAAAGTGATTTCAATCGTCTTAGCGGCTCACTCAACGCTGACTTCACCCCACGCCCATGGCTCAAGACGGGCTTGTCGCTCGGAGGCACGCACCAGAAAACGAACTGGGATGTAGGAGCCGCCGGAAGTGCGCAATCCAATAACCTGTCGAATGCATTTTACTTTGCACGGAGAATAGCACCTATCTATCCGGTGCATCTCCACTATACAGAGGATGTATTTGCCAGCGACGGCTCATTGCTTCATTCCAAAGGAGATTATATCCTGAACGAAGAAGGCGGAAAACAATATGATGACGGTTCGGAAAGCCGTTCGGAATCGGATGCCGCCAGCAATGGACGCCATCTACTGTGGGAAAGCGAAAAGAACAAGTTGTGGAACGCTGCCAATACCTTGCAAGGAAATGCCTATGTGGACGTTTCTTTCCTACGCGATTTTACATTCTCATTGAAAGGCAATATCAGCCTGCGCAATATCGAGGACAGCCAATACGGAAATGCGGAAATAGGCGCTTACAAGGACACTGGTTTTATCAGCAAGATCGATCAGGAATACAAGGAATATACCCTGCAACAGCTACTGGCATGGAAACACCAGTTCGGCAGGCATTTCGTAGAATGGATGGTGGGGCACGAGAACTATGATTACAAGCTTAATTTCGACGCCATACAGAAAAAGAATGAGAGTTTCCCCGGAATAGACGAACTTTCAAATTTCACCACCACAACTTACAGTGAGGGATATAAAGACACCTATCGTACAGAGGGTCACTTCACACGGGCCCGGTATGACTACAACGAAACTTATTTTGCCGAAGCTTCTTTCCGGCGCGACGGTTCCTCCATCTTCCATACAGACCATCGCTGGGGTAACTTTTGGAGCGTAGGTATCGGCTGGATGCTTTCCAACGAAGCGTTCCTGAAAAACGTGTCGTGGCTGAACCGCCTCAAGTTACGGGTTTCTTACGGGCAAGTGGGAAACGATAACTTCGGAAGCAGTAATGGCCTGTACCAGTGGATGTCTCTCTACGGCTCTGCCGTCAACGGTGGAGAAGCCGCTTACTACAAAGTGCAGAACGAAAACCCGGAACTGAAATGGGAAACGAATTCTTCGCTGAATATCGGTCTGGAAACTCGTCTTTTCAACCGTGTGAACCTAAGTTTCGAATACTATAACAAGCATTCGGACGACTTGCTGTTCAAGTTTATTCAACCACTATCTGCCGGTGCCACTGACTCATCGACAGGCCTTTCCACCGTCTGGCGAAACATTGGAGACGTTTCCAATAAAGGATGGGAATTCTCTGCCGACGGGGATATCATCCGCAACCGGGAATGGGAATGGAATGTAGGTTTGAACCTTTCCAAAGTGAAAAACAAGATCGGAAAACTGCCGGATAAAGATCGGGAAGAGGGAATTACGAACGGAGATTTCCAGAAGTTCAAAGAGGGACACAGCATTTATGAATTCTGGCTGTACCAGTATGCTGGCGTAGACCAGATGACAGGTCGCAGTGTATATCTGCCGGACTTCAACGCTTATTACATTGCCGGAGAGGATGGAAAAACACCCGTAAACGGAGAAGAGAGCACCGAAGGCAAAAATCCGATTCCGACAGACAGTTGGGTAGACATCAACGGACAATATTATACAGGCGACCCGAGATATGCACGCAAAGACTGGTCGGGCAGTTCATTACCGAAGATAAACGGCTCGGTCACCACCTCTCTCCGCTGGAAAGACCTGGCTCTGTCCGCCCTAATGATTTTCAGTTGCGGTTCCAAAGTCTTCGACCAGCCTTATCAGACTCTGACATCGGTAGGCGTACATTCATTGACTCCCGATTTACTGAATGCATGGACAGCAATCCCCGAAGGCATGACGCCCACATCGCCCAACCGTCTCGATCCATCGGGTATTCCGCAAGTGAATCTGGATGCAACGATCAATGGATATAACAGCCAGAAAGCATCTACACGCTATATTGTAAGCGGTGACTATCTAAGCATCAAGAACATCACCCTCTCCTATCGCCTGCCCGCCACATGGAGCAAACGATTGACACTCGGCGGCATCCGCTTACATGCTGCCATAGAGAATGTCGCCCTGTTCAGCAAACGCAAAGGGCTGAACCCGGTACAGACCTTTGACGGAATCGTCAACAATTATACGAGTATCGCCCGTGTTTTCTCGTTCGGAGTCAACATTAACTTATAGCCTTATGAAGAAAAAAGCCATACACATGAAATTCCTGAATCACTCCATAGGATTCTGCCTGCTCCTGACGCTGTTGTGTTACTCCTGCGCCAGCGACTATCTGGATACCGCCCCTACCAATCAGGTATCTCCTGCCGATTTATTCAAGGATGAAGCGTACGCTGCCTATGCTGTCAGCGGATTGGAGAAGTTGATGAAAACCACTTATCCCACTAATAAACTCGATGGCGTGTCATTCAACGGTGAAGGATCTGTCAAACTGATGTATGCCGAGTATCAGGGGGCTGACATGTATTGTCCCCGCAACAATTTCTATACGATATTCAACGGGGCTTCTCATGCCATACCTACCAGTGGTTACACGGAGTATATGTGGCATTATTACTACAAAGTAATCAGTAATGCCAACGCTATCATAAATTATGTCGATCCCGAAAGTAGTCATAAATTCAAATATATCTATGCGCAGGCACTAACCTACCGTGCCTATTGTTACCTGCAACTGCTGCAGTTCTACTCGCCACGCTGGTGTGATTCGCAAAACGGCAGTGCTGACGGGGTGGTTCTCCGGCTCAATACATCTTCTACCGGCGACTGTCCTCTTTCTTCTATGCTGGCCTGTTACGAACAGATTTACAACGACCTTAACCAGGCCATCACCTATTATCAGGCATCCGGAATTGCCCGCAAAGAAGACGAGAATCACAAAATCAATGTGAATGCCGCTTACGCCATCTATGCCCGTGCCGCACTCACCCGTGAGGATTGGAGTACTGCTGCCCATTACGCTGCACTGGCACGTGCCGGTTATCCGCTTATGAATACTGATGAATATTTCGACGGATTCAGTATCGTCAACCGCGAATGGATATGGAGTATCTATGACAGTGAAGAAGAATCGCTGGGAAACTCATCCCTCGCCGCACGCCTTGCATACAACTCCTCCTCTACTCTTGTATGCACTTATCCGGCCTGTATCAACCGTGAACTGTACGATGCATTACCGGAAAGTGATATCCGCAGGGGGCTTTTTCTCGATCCGCTCGAATATACTTATAACACGGGTGGTATAACAAACAATGGTCTGGGCGGAAGTGCACTCACCAGTTACGCCCAAGGGTTGTATCCCGACTTGAATACATCGGCAAAAGTATACGCTTATATGTCGTTCAAATTTAAGTGTATCGACAAAGTAGGCGCCATGCCTTTCAACCTTTTCCGCAGTTCGGAGATGTATCTCATCGAAGCAGAAGCCAACTGTCACCTGACGCCTCCAAAAGAAGCGGAAGCAAGGCAATTACTGAAAGAACTGATCCGCGACAGCGGACGCGACCCTCAATATACTTGCGACAAGAGCGGTCAGGCACTGCTCGACGAAATAAAGTTCTACCGCCGCATCGAACTATGGGGCGAAGGATTCAGCTGGTTTGACTTCAAACGGCGCAAAGACACCATCGTACGCCACACCTTCGAAGATGGAGGAAACTACATGACCAACGCAGCCGTAACTATCAACCCGGAAGACGCCAACAACTGGATGTGGGTGATTCCCGCCAAAGAATACGAATATAACAATGCCATAAATAAACAATAAGAACACTGTAAATCCATAGTTATCAAGATGAAAATAGTCAGGTACATCAGTATATGTTTGTTGTTCACCTTTATCGGATCTCTCCTTCCAACCAAGGCGCAGGACAATCCGTACAAGATAGACCACTCTCTTTATCTACTTTATGAGGAGGCAACTAAACACCGTAACAACGCAACCGGACTGGAAATAGCTGATACTATCTATACCAAAGCCATCCGGATCAACGATAAAAAGGCACAATGCCTCGCTCTTACCATTCCGGTAATCTACTATTTCAATAATGGGAAAACGGAATTACTGGAGAAAGCAATCAGCAGGCTTCAGGAGATATCCCGAAAGAACAACTACCTGCAATATTACTACTTTGGCAGCATCTACAAAGTTAATTACCTGATGAACACAGGTAATACCCTGCGTGCGCTCCAGGAGGCTGAATTGACTAAAGAACAGGCATTTGCCGACGACTATCCCTACGGTATCTCCACTTGCCTGCGAATGATGGGAAACATTTACTTTGCGCGCAGAGAATACCGGACGGCACTGGATTACTACCAACAATCACTGGTATACACACAGGAGAAGCTCCCTGAACAGGATTTGTCTTATATATACTGGAACATATCCATGCTCCAACAAAACCTGAAGCAATATGAAGCAGCCTACGAGAATGCTGAGAAAGGGATCAAATGTGCCAAGACTTCAACCAACAAATACGCCTGTATGCTGCGCAAATGCACACTTTTATACGCGCTCGACAGGGAGGAAGAGTTCAAAAGCTATTATCAGGAATGTTTAAAAGCGACCGAAAAACATGGTGAAACCAGAAGGAATGAACTGAATAAGTTGAAGATATACAATTATATACTCAACCAACAATATGATAAAGCGCATGCTCTTGCCGATTCCACTTCCAGCTTACATGAACGAATAGCTTATCAGGCAAATATCTACGCAAAAGAGCAGAAATACAAAGACGCTTACGAGTCACTACAGAAGCTCCATAGCCTACAGGACTCTCTGAATCAGCTTATACAGACTGCCGACCTGTCGGAACTGAATGTGCGTATCGGCAACGAACAACTGAAAAGAAAAGCGCAAGCCTTGCAGCTGGAAAACACACAATTAAACCTGCAAAAGACAACGCTCGAACTACAACAAACAAAATCACAAGTGGAAATCGAGAAGATGAACGCCGAAAATAACGAGCTACTACTAAAAAACCGTAACCTGGAGCTCGCACAATTCAAAGCGGAAACTGAACGTACACAGAGTCTTATGGTAGCTAAACAGGCAGAATCCGAACGCCAGCTGATGATATTGAAATTCATCCTGATATTCTTCTGTTTCTTTGCCATAGCCCTCACGCTCTACCTTTATCTACGCAGAAAATCAATCAGACAACTGCAAGAGAAGAACGAAGAACTGACGATTGCCCGCGACCGTGCCGAACAGGCAGACAAGATGAAGACTCATTTCATGCAGAACATGAGCCACGAAATCCGTACCCCGCTCAATGCCATCGTAGGATTCTCACAATTATTATCCAACCCGGATCTGCCATTGGAAGATGAAGAAAAGCTAGAATTCAGCTCGCTCGTCCAACACAACTCCGAACTGCTCACCACGCTTGTCAACGATATTCTTGACCTTTCCGCACTGGAAAGCGGCAAATACACCATGAACCTGACTTCCTGCCATTGCAACGAAATGTGCAGGCTCATACTCTCTACCGTAATGGATCGAAAAGCGGAAGGAGTGAAGCTTTATTATACCTCCGAAGTGGCAGACGATTTCCAGATCACCACAGATGAACAACGCCTGCAACAAGTGCTTATCAACTTCCTTACCAACGCAGAGAAGCACACAGAAAAAGGGGAAATCCATCTGCATTGTTCACTGACCGAGTATCCCGACAGAATCACGTTCTCTGTCAGCGACACCGGGCCGGGCATCCCTGCCGATAAGATGGATAGTGTATTCGAACGCTTCAAGAAGTTGGATGAGTTCAAACAGGGATCAGGACTGGGACTGAATATATGCCGCACCATAGCCGAACGATTACATGGAGAAGTCAAAGTAGACAAGAGCTACACCAATGGCTGTCTCTTATACACATCTCCGAGCCCACGAGACATGCGCAGATCT
>CAMTFK010000150.1 GCA_947071285.1 uncultured Bacteroides sp.
ACAACTATGCCATCGTCGATGAGGTGGACTCCGTATTGATTGACGATGCCCGTACGCCATTGATTATTTCCGGTCCTGTGCCGAAAGGTGAAGATCAGTTGTTCGAACAACTCCGCCCGCTCGTAGAGCGCTTGGTGGAAGCTCAGAAGAAACTGGCTACCCAATATCTGGCCGATGCCAAGCGTCTCATTGCTTCCAATGACAAGAAAGACCAGGAAGAGGGTTTTCTCGCCCTGTTCCGCAGTCATAAGGCATTGCCTAAAAACAAGCCTTTGATTAAATACCTGAGTGAGCAAGGCATCAAAGCCGGTATGCTGAAGACTGAGGAAATCTACATGGAGCAGAACAATAAACGCATGCACGAAGCAACCGACCCGTTGTACTTCGTCATCGAGGAAAAACTGAACAGTGTAGACCTGACAGATAAAGGTGTGGACTTGATTACCGGTAACTCGGAAGACCCTACCCTCTTCGTATTGCCCGACATCGCCGCACAACTCTCCGAACTGGAAAATGAAACGCATCTGACCGACGAAGAACGTCTGGCTAAGAAGGACGAACTGATGACCAACTATGCCATCAAGTCAGAGCGTGTGCACACCATCAACCAGTTGCTGAAAGCATACACCATGTTCGAGATCAATGATGAGTATGTGGTTCTCGACGGTCAAGTGAAGATTGTGGACGAGCAGACCGGACGTATCATGGAAGGTCGTCGCTACTCCGACGGTTTGCACCAGGCCATCGAAGCCAAGGAAAACGTAAAAGTGGAAGCTGCCACGCAGACATTTGCCACTATTACCTTGCAGAACTACTTCCGCATGTATCACAAGCTCTCGGGTATGACCGGTACTGCCGAAACGGAAGCAGGTGAGTTGTGGGACATCTACAAGTTGGACGTAGTGGTAATCCCCACCAACCGCCCCATTGCCCGTAAAGACATGAACGACCGCGTTTACAAGACGAAACGCGAGAAATATAAAGCAGTTATCGAAGAAATCGAACAGTTGGTGCAAGCCGGACGTCCCGTTCTGGTAGGTACTACATCAGTAGAAATCTCCGAAATGCTGAGCAAGATGTTGACCATGCGCAAGATTGAGCACAACGTCTTGAATGCTAAATTGCACCAGAAGGAAGCAGACATCGTAGCGAAAGCCGGTTTCAGCGGAACAGTAACCATTGCTACCAACATGGCAGGTCGTGGTACTGACATCAAGCTGAGCCCGGAAGTGAAAGCTGCAGGCGGTTTGGCCATCATCGGTACCGAGCGTCATGAATCCCGCCGTGTAGACCGCCAGTTGCGCGGACGTGCCGGACGTCAGGGTGACCCGGGTTCTTCCGTGTTCTTCGTGTCACTGGAAGACGACCTGATGCGTCTGTTCTCTTCCGACCGCATCGCAGGTGTTATGGACCGCCTCGGCTTCAAGGAAGGCGAAATGATTGAGCACAAGATGATTTCCAACTCCATCGAACGTGCACAGAAGAAGGTGGAAGAAAACAACTTCGGTGTACGTAAACGTTTGCTGGAATATGATGACGTGATGAACAAGCAGCGTACCGTTGTGTACACCAAACGCCGTCATGCCCTGATGGGTGAACGTATCGGAATGGATATCGTCAACATGATTTGGGACCGCGTTGCCGCTGCCGTTGAAGCACCCGACTACGAAAACTGCAAAATGGACTTCCTTCAGACACTTGCCATGGAGGTTCCTTTCAGCGAGGAACAATTCCGCAATGAAAAGAAAGAGAAGCTTGCAGACAATGCCTTCAATGCGGCAATGGAGCTGTTTAAACAGAAAACGGACCGCATGGCACAAATCGCTTATCCGGTCATCAAGCAGGTTTATGAGACTCAAGGACATATGTATGAAAACATCCTTATCCCGATTACGGACGGTAAGCGCATGTACAATATCTCCTGTAGCCTGAAAGCCGCTTATGAGAGCCAGTGTAAGGAAGTGGTGAAAGCTTTTGAAAAGTCAATCCTGCTGCACGTCATCGACGAATCATGGAAAGAAAACCTTCGTGAACTCGATGAGCTGAAACATTCTGTGCAGAATGCAAGTTACGAGCAGAAAGACCCGTTGTTGATTTACAAATTGGAGTCTGTAAACCTGTTCGACGCAATGGTCAACAAAATCAATAATCAGACTATCTCTATCCTGATGCGCGGACAGATTCCGGTGCAGGAGCCGCAGGAAATACGCCAGGCTGCTCCCGAAGAGAAACAGGACATGAGCAAGTATCGCGAACAAAAGGCAGACCTGAGTGACCCGAATCAGCAGGAAGCTGCCCAACACGACACGCGCGAAGTGAAGCGTGAACCGATGCGTGCGGAAAAGACGGTAGGACGTAACGATCCTTGTCCTTGCGGAAGCGGTAAGAAGTTCAAGAACTGTCATGGAAAGAATGCGTAATCACTAAGACCTAATAAAAGCCTCAAACGGTTAAAAACTGTTTGAGGCTTTTATATATCCATACAAAAGCGTATTTTTGTTATTCTTAGAGAAAGAAGAAGCTTATGACTAAATATTCATACTCCCTATTAATCTGCTGTGCTGTGCTCTTTGGTGGTTGCCAAAGCATAGAGCAACTGTCCATTGACTATATGTTGCCGGCGGAAGTCAGCTTTCCGGCCAGTCTCAAGCGTGTAGCTGTAGTGAATAATATGCCACCCATCCCAGACAATCAATTGATTGTGGAAGAAGCTGATGAGAAGAAAAAAGACCAAACAGAAGTAGCTCGCAAAACAACCTACTTCAACGGGGATTCCAAAATATCCACAGAATCACTGGCCGAAGCGATTGCCCATGAAAATTACTTCGACGAAGTTATTATTTGCGACTCTGCCTTACGTGCCAATGACATGATTCCGCGTGAAAGCACATTGAGCAGAAGCGAGGTGGCAAGGCTTACCGAAAGTCTGGGTGTAGATTTCCTGATAGCACTGGAGAACGTACAAATACGTTCTCTTCGCAAAATAGAGTATTTGCCGGAATGGGGAATATATGTAGGAACGCTGGACGCCAAAGTGTATCCTACTGTAAAAGTGTATCTGCCCAGTCGAAGCGGTCCAATGGTGACCGTCAACGCTAATGACAGTATATTCTGGGAGCATACGAGCGCAAATATGACTTTGGCAAGCTCAGGTCTTATCAGCGATGAGGACATGTTGAAAGAAGCATCCGAATTTGCAGGTACTGTCCCCGTCAAGCACATGCTGCCATACTGGACCACAGCTTCCCGTTACCTGTTTACAGGTGGCTCTGTGAACATGCGTGATGCTGCTGTTTATGTTCGCGAGGATAATTGGGAAAAGGCAATCGAACTTTGGAAGCAGACTTATGAGAAAAAGAAAAAAGGAAAGCAGAAAATGTATGCCGCCTATAATATTGCCTTAGGATATGAAATGCAGGACAGCATTCACCAAGCAGAAGAGTGGGCATTGAAAGCGCAGAAGGAGGCATATGACATCGATAAAATAGAAGAGAAGAAAAAGCAGGTCAGTGTAGATTTCAGCGATGTCCCCAACTACTTTGAAGCGACCCGTTATTTGAATACATTGCAGGAACGAAAGGAAGGGATGACTCGTCTGAACGCCCAAATGCAACGATTTAGCAACGATTTTTAGTCAAATGATGCAGAGGTAATTATTTTTTTTATACCTTTGAACATCCATTAAGAAAGAATATCATTATGAAACTGAGCCAAGCATCCTTATCGCTCCTCGAAACGACCATTAAACATTCAGTCGGCAAGTATATTTGCGGCTGTGAGCAAACCATTGTGACCGACATCCATCTGCAGGCCAACCAGAATTCCGGTGAGTTGACCATATTTGATGATGAAGACAAAGAATTGGCAAACATAATCATTGAAGAATGGCTGACTTATGACGGAGACGACTTCTACGAAAACGTAGAACGCACTCTCGCCACTTTGCTCAATAACATGAAGAATGGTGGTGACTTCGACAGACTGTCCATTCTGAAACCTTATTCATTCGTATTGGTGGATGATGAGAAAGAAACCGTTGCCGAGTTGTTATTAATGGATGATGATACACTGCTCGTCAACGAGGAACTGCTGAAAGGCTTGGATGAAGAGCTGGATGCTTTCCTGAAAGATTTATTGGAAAAATAATTCTATCAAAATAGTTGCCGGAGATTTGCTCCTGGCATAAAAAAGTTAGCCCTTGCAATAATTGATTATTGCAAGGGCTAATTGTTTTTTGTATAGGCTAAGCTTTTACGCTTTCTTCAATGCAGCAATACTCTCCTTCAAAGAGTTGATGATACTTTCTGCATCTGCCTGCTTCTTGCGTTCCATTTCAAGAACAGCAGCAGGAGCATTATTCACGAACTTCTCATTGCTCAATTTCTTCATTACACCCTGCAGGAAACCTTCTTTATGTTTTAACTCGGCTTCCATACGGATGATTTCAGCTTCCACATCAATCATGTTACCCAAAGGCACAGCATATTCTGTTGTCCCCACCATGAATGAAGCTGCCCCATCTGCTTTGGCATCCACCACTTCGATAGCTGAAAGGTTACACATCTTTGCAATAACTGCGTTGAATGCAGCAACCGGGCTCTCACCTACCACCTGCAATTCCAGCGCTTCCTTCTGAGCGATATTCTTCTGTAGACGGATGGAACGGACGTTGCTGACAACTTCCTTCACAACCTCAAACTGCCGAATAGTCTCACCGTCTACATAGCTATTTATAGTCAAAGGACATACCATGAGACTTTCACCTTCTTCGCGCTCGTACATCTGTTGCCAGAGTTCTTCGGTAATGAACGGCATGAACGGATGAAGCAAATGAAGCAGATTATCGAAATAGCCAATCGTAGCACCATGAATTGAACTGCTGATACCTTGTCCGTAAGCCGGCTTAATAATTTCGAGGTACCAAGAAGAGAATTCATCCCAGAACAATTTATAAACAGCCATAAGAGCTTCGCTCAAGCGATATTTACTAAACAAGTCAGCTACCTCAGCAGCCACCTCATTCTGTTTGGATTCAAACCAGAACGCCGCCAGCCTTGCAGCTTCAGGCACAGGCTGACTATCATCGATTTTCCAGCCGCTTACCAAGCGGAAAGCATTCCATATCTTATTGCAGAAATTACGTCCTTGTTCGCAAAGCGCATCATCAAACAATATATCATTTCCGGCAGGAGCCGCCAACATCATACCCATACGCACGCCATCGGCACCAAACTTCTCAATCAACTCCAACGGATCGGGCGAGTTACCAAGAGACTTGGACATTTTACGTCCTTGCTTATCACGAACAATACCCGTAAAATATACATTCTTAAATGGCATTTTTCCTTCATATTCATATCCTGCCATAATCATACGGGCTACCCAGAAGAAAATAATATCCGGGCCAGTTACCAGGTCACTTGTGGGATAATAATAATCAATTTCCTCATTGCCCGGATTATTAATGCCATCAAACAGAGAAATAGGCCACAACCACGAAGAGAACCAAGTATCCAAACAGTCTTCATCCTGACGAAGATCTTCCATCGTCAAAGCGGAATTACCTGTTTTTTCTTTCGCCAACTTCAGAGCTTCTTCTTCCGTGGCAGCCACCACATAACCTCCTTCCGGAAGGAAATATGCCGGAATGCGGTGTCCCCACCACAACTGACGGCTGATACACCAATCCTTGATGTTCTCCATCCAGTAGCGATAAGTATTCTTATATTTAGCGGGATAGAATTTTAAATCATCATTCATTACCGGCGGCAAAGCCATATCTGCAAAATGCTGCATTTTCAGGAACCATTGCATGGAGAGCTTCGGCTCGATAACTACATTGGTACGTTCAGAGTAACCTACCTTGTTAGTATAGGCTTCCACCTTATCCAACAGGCCGGCAGCTTCGAGATCTTTCTCTATCTGCTTGCGTACATCAAAACGATCCATACCGATATAAAGACCGGCAGCCTCGCTCAACGTACCATTATCATTGAAAATATCGATGCTCGGCAAGTTGTATTTCTCACCCAGCATGTAGTCGTTTACATCATGGGCAGGCGTAACCTTTAAACAACCGGTACCGAATTCAATATCTACATACTCATCCTCAATCACCGGAATAGTACGGTTAACCAAAGGCACAATTACTTTTTTGCCTTTCAACCATTCGTTTTTCGGATCGTTCGGATTAATACACATAGCAGTATCACCCATAATGGTTTCAGGACGGGTAGTAGCCACTACGGCATAGCGTCCTTCCGGATCACCTTCCACTTTATAGCGCAGGTAATACAGTTTACCGTGTTCTTCCTTATAGATAACTTCCTCATCAGAAAGAGCAGTCAAAGCTTTCGGGTCCCAGTTTACCATACGCACTCCACGGTAAATCAAACCTTTATTGTAGAGGTCTACAAATACCTTTAGCACGCTTTCACTACGCTTTTCATCCATAGTAAAGGCAGTACGGTCCCAGTCACAGGAAGCACCGAGTTTACGAAGTTGCTTCAAGATGATACCTCCATGTTCATCTGTCCAGTCCCAGGCATGTTTCAGAAACTCGTCACGAGTCAGATCAGTTTTCTTGATGCCCTGAGCAGCAAGTTTATTCACCACTTTAGCCTCAGTAGCGATGGAAGCGTGGTCAGTACCCGGTACCCAGCAGGCATTCTTGCCTTCCATGCGGGCACGGCGTACCAGAATATCTTGAATGGTATTATTAAGCATGTGTCCCATGTGCAACACACCAGTGACGTTAGGAGGTGGGATGACGATGGTATAAGGCTCACGACCATCGGGTTTTGAACTGAATAATTTGTGGTCCAACCAATATTGATACCACTTTCCCTCTACGTCAGCAGGGTTGTACTTACTTGCTAATTCCATATCTTTAAATCTGTATATAATTAGTGTATCGTGAATAACGGGCACAAAATTACTAAATTAAATTCAAATCTTACCACCCTCCGGCGCTTTCTGTGCGGAGAACGATAATTTATAACCTTCATAAAGGGCTATTCCATAAAATACGATTGTCATAGAGGCTATATTCTCCACCACCACAGACATTATTTCACCATAATCGGCATTCAGGAGAACATCCATAAAGGAAACATCATTATCTTTTGCCACCCAGCCTACGATAGAGAAGAAATCGCCCATGACACAGCTCACCAAAGCCAAGACAGCACCAATAATGCCGAATATAGGACGTATTCCCTTTCCTTGACGCATCGCTATCCCCACCAGGAAACCTACACCAATAGCCATATATCCTATTTGATACCCGGTAGAAATAGATATCAAGGCCCAAGCCACAGCTCCCACAACACATGCCAGCGATCCGAGCAATACCGCTTTCGGCAGGTTCTCTTCGGCCAGCAGTTTCTCCTTGTCCACATATGCGGAATAATCTTCCGGTTTTGGAGTGGGAGCCATCCTCTCTAGCTCTTCGTCTTTCTGATAGCTCTCGCATTCTCCCTGAAAAGCAGGGATAGCTCCTGTACGTTTGCAAACCAGTCCTCTTCCATTTACGAAACCGCGTGAAACGCAATTACGGCAATAGCGTTCAATGTCATTCTGTTCAGTCATAATCACAGTGTCTAATGTTGTTACTTAATTAATAGTTTTTGTGCAAATATAAAGCTATTTTCCTGCGTGACATTTAATAAATGTATATTTTTGCCTCTCAAATACGATTTGAGAATGGAATACAAGCAAAAGATTCGTTATATAGCCCTATGTGTACTGTTACTGACTATTTGGGGCACGCAACTCATCCCGGCTATAGGGAAAGTATATGCCCATGATATATATCCGGTCATTGCATACTGCCTATCCTCCTTCTCACGGTTGATTCCCTTTGCTATCGGAGATTTATTCATAGCTCTCAGCATTGCGGGTGTACTTCTCTACCCTGTTTATGCCCGATGTTTTCAAAAGAAAAAATGGAAACGTATTCTGCTGAACGATGTCGAATATTTATTATGGATATACGTATGGTTCTATCTTGCATGGGGATTAAATTACTCCCAACCCAATTTCTATCAGCGTACAAGTATCCCCTACACTGCATACACGCCGGATAACTTTCAGGAGTTTGTTGATGATTATGTTGAAAAGCTGAATGCATCCTACGTAAATGTGACTTCAATCAACAAAGACCTCATCCGCCGGGAAACTGTTAGCGGCTACAATCTGATTAGCGACACATTGGGCGTACACCGGCCTTTCCACAAATCCCCCCGGGTAAAGACGATGCTTTTCACCCCGTTGATATCTATGGTCGGGGTCACCGGAAGCATGGGGCCATTCTTCTGTGAATTCACTTTGAACGGTGATTTACTCCCTTCACAATACCCTGCTACATACGCCCATGAACTGGCACACTTATTAGGTATCTCCAGCGAAGCGGAAGCTAACTTCTACGCTTATCAGGTATGCACTCGTTCGCAGGCACGAGGCATCCGTTTTAGCGGCTACTTCTCCGTACTGGGACATGTACTTGTCAACGCCCGCCGACTAATGAATGAAGAACAGTACAAAGAACTTTTCAACAAGATACGCCCTGAAATCATAGAACTGTCTCAGAAGAACCATACATACTGGATGGAAAAATACAGTCCCCTTATCGGAGATATACAAGACTGGGTATATGACCTGTATCTGAAAGGAAACAAAATACAAAGTGGCCGTAAGAACTACTCCGAAGTAGTGGGATTACTTATTTCCTACGAAGCCTGGAAAAAGAATTAATAACTAAAAATTAATAATTAAAACTCATGTCACATACAAGAAAAGAACAAATGGAAGCCTTCGGACGCTTCCTCGACATACTCGACGAACTTCGCGAGAAATGTCCCTGGGACCGCAAACAAACTAACGAAAGTCTGCGTCCCAATACCATTGAAGAAACCTATGAACTTTGCGATGCCTTGATACGCAATAATAAAGACGACATCTGTAAGGAACTGGGCGATGTATTGCTCCATGTGGCTTTCTATGCCAAAATAGGTTCGGAGAAAGGCGATTTCGACATGAAGGACGTGTGCGACCGCCTGTGCGAAAAGCTAATTTTCCGCCATCCCCATGTATTCGGTGATGTAAAGGCCGATACTGCCGGACAAGTTTCTGAAAACTGGGAACAACTGAAGCTGAGAGAAAAAGGCGGAAACAAAAGTGTCCTGAGTGGCGTACCCTCTGCCCTGCCCTCACTAATCAAAGCCTACCGTATCCAGGATAAAGCCCGCAATGTCGGCTTCGACTGGGAAGAACGCGAACAAGTCTGGGACAAGGTGAAAGAAGAAATTCAGGAATTCCAAGAAGAAGTCGCCAATATGGATAAGGATAAGGCAGAAGCTGAATTCGGGGATGTATTGTTCAGCCTCATCAATGCTGCCCGCCTCTACAAAATCAACCCGGATAACGCATTGGAACGTACCAATCAAAAGTTCATCAATCGCTTCAACTATCTGGAAGCGCATACCATCAAAGAGGGCAAGAACCTGCACGATATGACTTTAGAAGAGATGGATGCCATCTGGAATGAAGCTAAAAAACTGGAAAAATAAAAAACCTTATGAATATTTCCAGGTAAGTCATTGACTGCTCCTGGAAATATTCATAAGGTTCTAACTATGGCATCCGGACGGATTCTATTTCTTCTTTCCTTGTGGCTTCTGAGGCTCTCCACCTTTCTTATTATGCATTCCTTTCAACAACTCACGGTTAAAGCGCATTTCAGCACGCTGCACCATATATATCTTTCTACTCGGAATAATTTTCTTGAACTTCTCAAAATAGGTTTTCTCCAGACGGTTGGTAGCAATACGGGCATCATATACTCCCTCTAAAATCTCATTATATTGCGCTTCAGTAGTCTTTTCGTCCCTTCCTTTACGAAGCAAGTTCCACGCTTCATCATTCAACTGCTTCTTACGATCCTGCAATTCAAAATAAACAGGAAAGAATTTGGCAGCTTCTTCCTTGGTCAGTTCCGCTTTCTCCGTAATATACGCTCTCTGCTTAGCACGGAATTCATCTGGAGACAAATGCTGGTTACATCCGTCCATGGCCCACAACAGGGGTGTGAAACTGCACATCACAATAAGTAAAACAATTAGTTTTTTCATTTTCTTCTCAATACAATTAAGTTGTTTGCACTCACATCACTCTACACTGGCATCTGTGAGATAGACATACAACGAATAATCATCCAGCATGGAATTATCCAATACTGTACTGATATATTCATCCGAAACCACTTCCGTTTCAGTATCATCCATCGCAATCTGGTCAGTAGCAGGTGTACGTTCAGCAGAAGCAACGCGGATAATCAATGCTGCGCCGACAAACATGGCAGTCATATATAACCACGGCTTAATTCTCTCCCACTTCGTAGGTTCTTTTTTAATAAATGCAGGGGTCTCCTTTTCCGGAAGCCGGCTCATCACCTCTGAAGTAAGATTTTCAAAGTATCCGTCAGGAACACGAAAAATATTTTCCTTTCCTACCTTCTTCAAGATGTTATCTTCTTCTTTCATAAGCTTTTTTCCTTTCTGTTAGGTTAGACTACGTTTTTTAGTAAAGGTTTAAACCTCTCCCTCTAAAAACTTCTCGATTTTTTTAACTGCATGATGATACGAGGCTTTCAAAGCACCGACAGACGTGCCGAAGATGTTGGACATCTCCTCATATTTCATTTCTTGATAATACTTTAGATTGAATACCATACGTTGTTTTTCCGGTAAAGTAAGCAATGCTTTTTGCAAGGATCTTTGTGCCTTGTCACCCGAAAAATAAGGATCACTCTCCAACTTTTGAAGCACAGAAGCATCTTCATCATCAATAGAGACTGTGGACACAGCACGTTGTTTATTCAGAAAAGTCAAACATTCATTCAAAGCAATGCGATAGAGCCATGTAGAAAGCTTCGCATCTCCGCGGAAGTAATCAATATTCGTCCATGCCTTGATGAAGGTATTCTGAAGTAAATCGTTGGCATCTTCATGCAAAAGCACCATACGACGGATTTGCCAGTATAATTGTTCGCTATACTGCGCAACAATCAACTCAAATCCTCGCTTTTGTGTACTTTCCTCTTGTAGAAGTTCCAGCACTTCGCGTTCATTATAGGAAGGATTCATAAGTATCTATTCCGTTTTGTTTATTTGATTACCACTTTCCGCACGACATTTCCAATCTTAAAGATGTAATAACCTTTAGGTAAATTCACCTGAACCGTGGCATCCGTAGAGTCAATGCGTATAGTGGTAAGTTTCACGCCTACAATGTTGTAGACTTCCATTTGGGAACCGGGTTCTGCATTCTGCACGCGCACCTGGTTATCCGCCGAAACAGTCAGTACAATTGTAGAAGACGGCTGCTCTTTCTGTGCCGTTTCCTGCTTCCGACCGTCCTGCGCCCAT
>CAMTFK010000151.1 GCA_947071285.1 uncultured Bacteroides sp.
GAATCCTATTCCGCTGATTTATCAAAGCGGGTATCTGACGATTAAAGAATACGACCCTCGTTTCAAGACTTATCAACTTGCTTTTCCCAATGATGAAGTGAGATATGGCTTTATGAATTTCCTTCTGCCATTCTACTCTAATATTCCCGATAATGAGCAAGATTTCTATATTGGCAAATTTGTCCATGAGTTGGAAAGTGGCAATATCAATGCTTTTCTAACCCGCCTTCAAGCCTTCTTTGCCGATATACCTTACGAACTGAATGACCAGACAGAGCGGCATTACCAGACTGTTTTCTATCTGATATTCAAACTCATGGGACAGTTCACACAAGCAGAAGTACGCAGTGCAAAAGGACGGGCTGATGCAGTTGTCAAAACACCGAAGTATATTTATGTATTCGAATTCAAACTAAATGGCACAGCCGAGCAAGCATTACAGCAAATCGAAGATAAAGGATATCTTATCCCTTATCAGGCAGATGAACGGGAAGTCAAAAAGGTTGGAATAGAATTCAGTACTGACACACGAAATGTCAGTCGATGGCTACCCGAGGAATAAGAGAGTATAATTACTTCTTCCTCATATTTATCTACAAATGATTCATATTAAACCTCCCAACACTTCCACCCTTTGTTGGCACAGATATACACAATGTACGAACGAACATGGTAATTGGGGAATTTTCTTTTTGTATCTGCGGCATAACCTTTCACTTGCTCTACGTGTTCTACCAGCGGTTCGGTGAGCGCAAGCATACGGTCGGCATCTTTGGAACGATAGTATTTAAATTCCACCACGCGATCGTCCGTGTAATAATCCGTGCCGGGGATGCCGATCATTTCAAAATCCGAACGACCGACGGAGTTATTTTGTTCGATGGCAAAAGTGTAACAATGGCTCAAATAGCGGGAGACAAGCTCGTAGAAAGAACAACGGATAAAGTTCTCGTTGATCTTATCGAAAACCTGTGCGGGGAATTGTCCCAGATATTGCTCGAAATAGTTCTGCACAAGGGGTTCAAAACTACGATTGGAATCATAAAGTTCATAAACCGGGACGTAACGACTGGCGTTACCTTCGATCTTGTTCAGTTGGTTGTAATAATCCATGTAGATGCTGCGCATGGTCATGTTGGGGAGCACCATGCGGTATGCACTCTTCAGGGTAGTCATACCTAAGTAGAACAGGCTGACGGGATAGAATTCTTTCTCAAAAAATTTCTTCTTGTTGAATTTGCCGGACAGATCTCTGACGTTGTATGACAATTCACCGCCTATCACCAGGGCATCGAGCATCTCTTTGGCGTTGTTCTGCGAAAGAGTCAGGCGGCGAATCCAGTTGATGTCCGTACGCAGGTTCTCATCGATCAGTTCGGAGGGAATACTTCCGGCATTAGCGGCAAATTTCTTAAAAAAATAAGTTAAGATAGTGGAGTTAAAAAGACGTTCACCGACAGGGCTAAAACGATAACCGTCGTAGTTGTTCACAATAAGCTGCCAGATTTCCTCGAAGCGTTCTTCGCTTGCACCGGGAGCATATTTATCAAGTACATAGCGCAAGTATGTTTTCGTTTCTTCATAGGTGAAGCCGAGCATATTCAAAAAAACGGGTTTGAATGTGAGGATTTCCGCAATGTTGTACCCGCTGGTCAGGTCGTCCATGATGACAGGCAATACGCCTGTGCAGAAACAAGTGCGAATCGTGCCTTCGCCGATACCCGCTTTGATAACTTTAAAAAAGGTGAGAAGAAAACTATCACTAGTGGTTACTTCCTCATAAAGTGAGTCATTATAGGAAGTAAGCAGTTGATTGGTGAAGTTATCGTATTCGTCAATCAATATATATGCTTTAGGCAATCCATGTGAGCTGATATAACCCAAAAGTTCCTCCAACATCTGCACAGCATTTCCTCGAGTTGTAAACTGAAAATCACCAAACAGGTCTCGGTTATGTTCTACCGTAACTTCCACGGGTCCACAATTCAGGTCATTGAAGTTCTGTACCACCCCTTCCATATCATCCGCCATCACCATAGCCGAGAAGTCATAACGAATCACCAAATATTGATTATGTTCTTCCGTAGGATGTTCGCCAATCCAGGTGCCGCCAAAAAGTTCTTCAAAACGATTCGCTTTCGTACGGTCGTAGTAGTGGGCCAACATGGAGATGAGCAGACTTTTCCCGAAACGACGGGGACGGAGAAAGATGGGAGCATTATAGTCTTCAAGCCCCGGAATGTAATTTGTCTTATCAACATAATAAAAGCCACGTTCACGCATTTCTGCGAAGTCGGCCACTGCGTATGGAATCGTTATTCTTGCCATAATCGTTGATCTTTTCTTTCGGTAAAGACAAAAGTACTAATAAATTAGTACCATAAAAAAGATAATGCGAAAAAGATAAATAAATACCAAGCTCAATTATGGCTATATACATAAGTCTTTGATGAAAAAGAGGGCAAAACAGAGAAAAAGATCAAAGTTATGCATTTAGCATGTATAGCCCTATACACGAAGGCTGCACAACTCTATACATGATGCGTGTATAGAGCTATGCAGCCTCTCTGCATAAACCTGGCGGGACATTGCTCCGCCAGGCCAAGAGAACATTTATGCCGCAGGATCGGGCGCCTCTCCTCCGCCGCCTTCGCTACCACCGGAACCGGAGCCGCCTCCTGCATCGGGTTTCGTGCCGACGTAGAAAGTAGCGATAGCGGTTCGGGGTGTCTTCAGGAGCGTGCTTCCTGCATACTGTGTAGTGACGGTGAGGGTATATTCGCCATCGGCCAGACCGGCAGGAACAATGAATGTGAGTTGTGACGGGTTGTTGACGGCCAACATATTGAGGTCGACAGGTGTGGTTTGTTCTTTGCTGTCGGTGATAGTGATGCCGACGGAAGAATCCGTACCTGCAATTTTCAACATACGGCCATTGACTGTGAACGGACGGCCTGCAATGGCGGTGGCAGGTGAGAATCCGGCAACGTACATCACGCTTTGGCGTTCGCCCAAAATACTGATAGAGGTTTGGGCGATAGCTTCACGCAGTTCTTTGTCTTGGGTGAAGGAGACGTAGACGGAGTTCTTCTCGGGATTCCATTTTCCGCCATCGATAACACCGCGGAGTTGCGCTACGGCGTGGTAAAGACCGGTGTTGACACTATATCCGCTAAGGATGAGATCGCTCACAACACGGTTGTAGAGCTTCACGACGTGCTCGATGGTTTCGGGACGGAGCCCGGTGTCTTCCTTGTGCATCTCATCGAGTATATCCTGCAACGAAAGATTACCGGACGATTCGAGCTGACCGATCTTATCGTCTTTGTTGTCGACGGTTACAGTGTTGTCGACTAACCAGATTTTCAATACATTCTTCATTATGATGTTGTTTCTACTTGGTTTTATGAATATTATTAAACGAAAAAATAAAGAATATCAATAAAAAGTTTACCGGATTGAGGCAGTCCGAAAAGATATTGTTTGCTATCATTTAACTCTGTCATTCAGAGCTAAGCGAAGAATCTACTCTTTCGAATATACAAAGAAAAGATTCTTTACTACATTCTGAATGACAGAATGATATACTTATCAGACTTACAGGGCAACCTCTTCCTTATTTTATTCCCTTACCAGTCTTTGCGGAAAGCATAAAATTGCGTCGCAACTCGAGCTTCTTGTACAGCTGCACTATATTTAGGATAATTCCCATCATTATTGTCATGGAAGCACATCAAAAGATTCTTAAATCCATCAACAACCATCGTTTCTAAATTATACTGCCTATAAGGAATGTTTTCTACAACCGCAACTTTTCCAAGTCCTTCGTCTATAGTGATTACTCTAGCTTTTGCCTGCAATTCTTCAAAAAATCCCATGTCTTCTGGGGTCCGTTCTTTAATATAAAGCGCAATTCCACCATAACGTTCTTTCGTCATCCCTGCAATGGGTTTGCGTTCCGAACCATCCGCCCAAGGATTTACCGGAGAATCCCAGATTACATTCCAAGCCAAGTCAATATAATCGCCCACTACAATGCCCTCTTGTTCTTTATTCATTGTGGCTGTAGTACCGCCATCATCTGCAAGAGTGAGCATTATATCCGGCATTGCTTCACGCAGAGCCTTGATTAATTTCGGATACGAAGTTTCATTGACAGTCGGTGCTTCGGCCTTGTCATATCCGGCTCCCTCATCACGCAAATGAATACCATCCAACTGAAACAGTTCTACAGCTACCTTAACTTGAGCCACAAAATCAATTATTTGAGGATCTGTCAAATTAGCGAAGCCTATTCCCGTTCCACCTCCTTCGATAGAAAGACACACTTTCAGACCATTCCGCCTCAACGGTTGAATGTACTGAACATTGTGCTTCAGCACATATTCCATATCTGGTGTATACTTCAAAATTACTCTCCGAGAGGAAGCATCATATCCCAAAAGGGCTTTGCGCACATTTACAATATCAACAACAGGTACATTTTCATAAATCGTTTCTCTGTCTCTACGAGATCTCAGATACTCTAGTTTAGCTGTAGTTTTGTCAGCTATCAAAGGATTCATCACTTCCGTATCAATATACGCTACTACTTTATAATCTTTTTTAGTTCTATCCTGATATTCCTCATCTCGTTCCGTGATAGAATAGAAAAGCTTATATTGATTGCCATCCTCGTCCATCGCTACCAATGGTAACAGATATTGAGACCCAGCCATTGAAGCATCAACAGTCATTCTTGATAAGGCAAAGCTTACCCGCGTCGATTTCCGTTCGCCTTTAGCTATCGTTACTTTTCCCTCGTTGGTAATAGTTAACTTATCTCCCGGTTCTTCTATCACGTTTTCTATAAATATATTATAATACTTTGCTGGCAAAGCTTTCAACTCCTCGTTACTTAAAGGAATATTCAAACCTATGGTAAAAGTCATGTCGTGCTCCGCCGGTTTCGCCAATTCCACATATAGTTCATCACCTGTCTGTACCACAAAGTCACGGAAGATAAGTCCACTTCCCGGTGCTGAAGCACTTTGCAAGGAAGCGGCTTCAACAACTTCTTCCGGTGACTGTGTAGATTTGTCATGCGCAACGCTTGGGTTCACCAATGCAGCCTCTTCCTCGCAGGCTCCCATTGCCACTGCTAGCAACGCACACAAAGATATATTTCGTATTATTCGTTTCATATATAGATTATTTAAAAAGTTCTACACACTTATTCCTGATTCACTTTCGGTACTTCGATTCCGCTCGGCCACAATTCCGCATCGGTTTTACTGTACATTTCGAGATGGTCACTACCTTTCCAGTAAGGTACTACCTTCGCATCGTTCCCATGCCCGGTTCGGTCTGCCACGACAGTGCCTGTCCCTTCGTCGAACTTCCAATAAGCACACAAAGCCGGTTCGGTTGTCGGGTTAGAGATTTCATACATATTCTGATAAATCTGTTCTTGTGTACGGGCTACATTCCAAATGCGAGCTTCACATATCTCACCATCAAACTGGCGGCTTATATCGTGCGACTCTCCATAAGAACGCCCAAAATAGAAGTTAAAATCACCCCCATTCCCAAATTCATCATCAGGTAACTTATCTCCCAAACTGATACTAGTCAAGTCACTTTTACCATGACTGGTACTTATACTTTGTAATTGTCCGTTTACATAGAAAGCAATAGTCGCAGTAGCTATATCCCATGTCAATGCCACATGATACCACTCACCTGCCAACAGTAATTTCTGGTTATTGATTTCGGGGAATTTACCAAACGTAGTCTGTGTTTGTAACTGTCGGTTCGGAAATTCTTTATCCCCAATACGCATCAGAAAATACTGTTCAATGCCCATTATAGAGGATATTTCTTGCTGGAAACTGTTCACTCGTATAATAGCTTCCATTGTTACCGCACTCAAGTTATTCACCACATCTGACGTCGAACTTCCTTTATCGAACCCAGGCACAGCAACATAAATATTCTTTAAGTTCATTGCCGTAGTAATGGCACTGGAACGGCGTACCAAATAATACATCGTGCGCGAACCGTCCATTACTCCCACTCCATCGGCTCCTCCAATGGAAAGCGGGCAGAGGTAAGTTACGTCAATCTCCAACTCATCGAGTTTGGAGAATTTAATGCCTACTTCTTCGGAAGTAGTCTTTCCGGCAGGAATCACCACTTCTGTTTTCAACAGCTGATAATATGTTTCAGGCAGCACTTCATAATGCGTGTCGTTCTTTGCATTATATTCACTAGTCAACGAAGCGTCTACCTTCAAGCTGACCTTCACATCATCCCCCGCCGGATAAGACAATTTCACCGCAAAAGTCTTCGTTTGGCTTGTCACCTTACGGTTAAAAGTGAAAGCCTCCGTATTTTTACTGGCAGCCACATTCAAGTATGCCGAATTATCGAACGGTGACTTTTCGCTGTAATCCGTATTATCACAGGCAACCGGCAGAAATAACAAAACTGCGGCTGCAAAGCACTGATAAAGTTTATGTATTCTCATAGCTTACATCGTTTAGTGAGCCGAAGCAGGATTCAGGAATTGAATACCTCCACGGGTCTGTTTATAAATAATATCAGTATCGTAGTAATCGGCAGAGATATTGTAAATAGCAATACCTCCCAATGGTGTTTCCATATTGAGAGCACCGTAAGCAGCACCGGCGATGGCATTGCGCGTCACTCCGTTATAGTCGGTCAATGTACCGTCAGGAGTGACAGCCAACAACAGACGGTCCGGAGCGGCCTTGCCATATCCGGTGGCATAAAATACGGAGGTTTCTATATCATATTCATCGGATGCACCGGAAATATCAAGTACGAAATAGTTGAAAAGGCTGCGCTGCGCTTCCGGCAACAAGGAAGGGGTACCTTCAAAAACTAACAGACACGGTGTCTGTCCCAAAGCATCCAGTAGCGACTTTAACGCCGAGACGTCTACCGCAGAGCCTTCCGAACCGAGGGCAAGCCCGTCAAATGTCCCTGTACGCACTGCCTCAACAGCAGAAGTAATAGAGGTATTCAGTTTATCTTTAGCCGTGCAATCTATATAGTAAAGCACTTTCGTACCATAATCCTCACGTACCAACTTCATATCCTCCCGGTCATATTCGGACAGACGGTCGGCATTACGCATCGTCACTATATCGATACTGTCCGGCAACGCACGGAGAAAGTCCTTCTCACCGGTAGATACTTCCGGAGCATTATCCAACCGGGCATAAACGACAGCGTGTTTCGTTGCTTTATATGCACGAAGATTCTGCGTATATGCCGCATATTCTTGCGGATTCTGTTCCTTAAACCCATTCACCTGACTATCGTGTATTTCCATTTCCGTCCAGTCGTCGCAACTGATGGTGGCAACCGACAGGAAAGTAGTCAGTAGGCATAACTTAAAAATTGATTTATATTTCATAATCTCATTGATTTAAAGGTTCGTTCTAGTTTGAAGATTGACTATTCTCAATGGAATGGTCTTTCTTATCCCACCAAAGTTTAGTTCCTGCGGCATCGGGACCATTCAGCATTTCTACAGCTTGATCGATGTATTTCGGATTTCCCGTATATTCATCTGCAGGGAAAGGCAGACGACGGGGACCGATTGTTACATTCACACTATTATTGGGGTCTTTATTCTCCACGGCAGGCAACAACTTCGGGTAGCCCGTACGACGATGTTCCGCCCATGCTTCCAGCCCCAGCGGGAATATTGCAATCCATTTTTGAGTAATGATACGCTCCAGGTTCCGTTCGAAATACTCCGCTCCAGGTTCCCAGGCAATCGTAATGGTACTTACCGCCGGATGGCTATACTTAATATCAGCCCCGTCCATCGGGTTCACATAGTCTATAGGCTTTTTCGTCGCATCCTTCACATATTGGTCCGCTCCGGTGGCTCCGCCACGCTCTTCGAATGAAAGGGCAATAGCCTTTTCATACAATGCCTGCGCATCGCCTCCCATATTCCAACCACGCAACGCGCCCTCGGCACGAAGGAAAGTCACCTCCGCCGCATTCATCCAGAGATAAGGATCGGTGCTGGAAATCACCTGCTTTGAGTAAAGGTTAATCATGTCGTCTTTCTTCTGGGTAAATATGCCGATACGTACACCGTAATAATCGTATACATCGACTTTCTCGCCATCCTGATCGACTGTCTGCACACCTTTGACAAACATCTTATCCAAACGCGGATCTTCATAACCTTTCATAATAGAAACTAAATCGGCACTGATACGGTAGTCATTCCAGTTATTAAATAGCAACTCCGAACGGTTCTCCGCCACATGAAGCATGGCGTTGTCCTCATTCGATTCAATCACTCCCGCTTCCACAGCCTTCTGCGCAATACGTTGCGCCTCGGTAGGATTGACATAGCTCATACGCATGGCAATGCGAAGTTGCATGGAATGTACAAACTTACGCCATTTGGAAATATTTCCGTAATACAAGTCTTCCAGTTTGCGGAAAGCCTCGGACGACAGGTCTTTGTTTTCCTCCAACACTTTATCCGCTTCTTCCAGTTCTTTCAGCATCTGTGTATATACCTGCTCCTGCGAATCGTAAGGGACAGCCAGGTCTTCACCCGAATTATCATTATCCATCATCTTCGAATAAGGAATCGGACCATAAATGTCCGTCACACGATGCATGATACACACCCGGAGAATTTTACCAAAAGCTAAAGCCACAGGGTCATCCGTCTTGTTCATCATATCGCGGTACTGCGGGTACATGTCTTTAATCGGATCGGCAAACGGGGATTTGAGCCATCCCTGTTCGGGATTGAAAGTAGAGAATTTCATCACCCAAGTGTCTACAATTCCTTCCAGATAACCACCGTATGCTCCTCCTGCCATGGCATCCATAAACTGGTAAAGGTGTTCACGTGTAGGAATCACCAATCCCTGCATTCCTTTGAGCGTAGCACCTACAATATGATTCTCACGCTGCATTTCTTCTCCGTCCGCTTCGTACATACTCCGGTTGATGTCGCTGTCGAAACAACCGCCCAACGGAAGCAGAAATAATGAAAGGATCATTATCAGAAGAATGTTATATATTCGTTTCATGTCCATCATAGTATTTAGAAGTTAATCTTTATGTTAAATCCTATATTCCGGGTACTCGGCATCATGAAGTAGTCGATTCCCTGATAATAGTTGTTCGTAGTAGCTACTGCTTCAGGATCGAAAGGAGCTTTACAGTAGATCATCCAGAGATTTCTGCCCACAAGGGATACATTGATATCACAAACATTGCCCAGCCAGCGGCGCGGAACGGTGTAACCGATATGTGCCTCCTGCAGACGCAGGTTGGTAGCACTATAAGTATAGTAGGTAGGCAATCCGCTCTGCGATGCTACCACTTCATAGAAGCTTTGCGGATTCACGCGGCTACGGCCATTTATCCATACTCCTCCGGCATCACGCGCGGCAGCAGATGTTTCAGATACTCCGTAGAGATCAAGATAAGCCTGTGTTGCCGAATAAACGATTCCGCCCAAACGGGCTGTCAACAAGAAACCGGCATTGATACCTTTATAAGAGAAGCTATTATTCCAGGCTAAATTTGCCTTAGGAAGTACGCTTCCCAACTTTATGTCACCGGCATTGTCGATGGCTGTCACATTGCCGCTATCGTCAATCAGGACATTACCGTTAATATCACGCTTCAAATCGGCATGGGTATAAAGATCGCCCAGCGTACCACCTTCCTTCAGGATAAATTTCGCCTTTCCGAATCCGCGGCCTTCATCGGTTTTGAGTTCCAGTTTATCGACGTTGTAAGTTTTGCCCGTTTCCGGGTGAACATAATCCTTCACTAGTTCGACGATTTCATTCTTGTTGGCCGAGAAAGTAAAGCTGCTGTCCCAACCGAAATCTCCCCAACGATGTCCATAAGACAACATAGCCTCGAAACCATAGTTACGTACATATCCGGTCTGTACATACAGTTTGTCATATCCCGATGATACAGGAAGCCGAGGATCGAATGTCTGATTATAAGTATTGGCGTAATAGAAAGATCCGCTCAATTTGAAATCTTTAAACAGGGTTGCATCCAGACCTACTTCCCATGAGTCAGTACGCTCGGGGTATAGTTTACCAATGGGATAATTCGTCTGCGATTTCCAGTCCTGCTTATTGGCATCATACGAGTAAGTAGGATAGGTAAGAAAACGAGGATAAGGATTACCTACGGAACTGAACGATCCGCGTACTTTAAGATAATCCACCCAATCAGGCAGTTTCAACATTTCAGTGATGACAGCCGAAAGCCCTACGGAAGGATAGAAGAATGAAGCCTGCGGAGAATGTGTCAGCTGCGAAGCCCAGTCGTTACGTCCTGTAACGGTGAGATAAAGCATACTTTTCCACCCTACTTCGGCACTGGCAAAAATAGATTCGGTCGCTTCGCGCCAACCCACCTGCGTAGCACGTTTTTTTGCGTTGTCAAGGTCGTAAACATTGAACAGATTAGGAATACCTGTTTCTCGTATAGGCCCCGCATAACCCAATTCCTTACTAGTCACTCCACTATAACTGGCACCGATATTGGCTACAATCGTAAAATCCTGAATACGTTTATTAATATTCACCAACACATCGGCATAAGTCTGCGAATATTGTCCGTTGTTTACTGTATAATGGCCTTGTGAACTACCGTCAGTCAGCGTGTTGCTACTGCTTGCATAAAGCTTGCCTTCATATTCGCTATGAGTATTGTCGATGCGGACACGCCCTGCCACATTCAGCCAGTCAAGAATCTGGTAACTCAAACCTGCCGAAGCCATATAGCGTTTTTTATTGTTGAGACGGAGATTACGGTAAGCAATCCAGTAAGGATTCTGCATACGAAGGTCACCTTCGCCCTGCGGCCAAAACTGTACGCTAATTTTCCGGGCTTCATCCCAACGCTCGAAATTCTTCACTATAGAGAAATCATCCCCACGAGGAAAAAGATAAGCAGAAACCAACGGATTGGAGTACTGCCCCTGATTAGTCATATTACGGTCGTTCTGAAGAATATAGCTTGCACTTACATCCAGTTTCATCTTATCATTCAAGAAACTGGTCGTATT
>CAMTFK010000152.1 GCA_947071285.1 uncultured Bacteroides sp.
CCCGCACTTATCCCGACCTGTTTATCTACCCGTGCCACAAGCACAACGTAGCAGGCCGCGACCGTGTACATCTGCACGAGAAAATCACCCGGTACTTTGAGCAGAACTTATAAAACCTGTGAAGTCCACCGCATCTATACGAATCATATATAACAGTATAACTTATAATAGCACAAAGATGAAGATATTATTACTTGGCTCGGGCGGCCGCGAACATGCACTGGCATGGAAAATTGCCCAAAGTCCGAAAGTTGAAAAACTATACATTGCTCCGGGAAATGCCGGAACAACTGCCGTAGGCGAGAATGTCAACATCAAAGCAACCGATTTTGAAGCCATCAGCGCTTTCGCTCTGAAAGAGAACATTCAAATGGTAGTAGTAGGCCCCGAAGATCCGTTGGTAGAAGGAATTTACGACTACTTCCAGAACCGTCCGGAGCTAAAGCATATTGCCGTTATCGGTCCTTCGGCTCAAGGAGCAGAACTGGAAGGAAGCAAGGAGTTTGCCAAAGGCTTCATGATGCGCCACAACATCCCGACAGCCCGCTACAAAAGCATCACTTCCGCAAACCTCGAAGAAGGTCTCGCTTTCCTCGAAACGCTGGAAGCTCCATACGTATTGAAGGCTGATGGTCTTTGTGCCGGAAAAGGAGTACTTATCCTCCCTACACTGGACGAAGCTAAAGTAGAACTGAAAGAAATGCTGGGTGGCATGTTCGGCTCTGCATCGGCAACCGTTGTAATCGAAGAGTTCCTAAGCGGTATCGAGTGCTCTGTATTCGTACTGACAGACGGAGAACACTATAAAGTCCTCCCCGTAGCCAAAGACTACAAACGCATCGGTGAAGGCGATAAAGGACTAAATACAGGCGGTATGGGTAGCGTAACCCCCGTTCCGTTTGCCGATGAAGTATTTATGGAGAAAGTACGCACACGCATCATCGAACCGACCATCAACGGCCTGAAAGAAGAAAACATCACTTACAAAGGCTTCATCTTCCTCGGTCTTATCAAGGTGAAAGGTGAACCGATGGTGATCGAATACAACGTCCGCATGGGCGACCCGGAAACAGAAAGCGTGATGCTCCGTATCCAGAGCGACTTCGTAGAACTGCTTGAAGGTACTGCCGCAGGCAACCTGAACGAAAAAACACTGGTGATGGACCCACGTTCAGCCGGCTGTGTCATCCTTGTCAGCGGCGGTTATCCCGAAGCCTACGAAAAAGGATTCCCTATCAGCGGACTGGAACAGGCTGCCGCTACCGACAGCATCATTTTCCATGCCGGAACAGCCATGAAAGACGGACAAGTAGTGACGAACGGAGGACGTGTGATTGCCGTTTGCTCTTACGGTGCAACGAAAGAAGAGGCACTGGCACAGAGCTACAAAGTGGCAGACATGATCGACTTCGACAAGAAGTATTTCCGCCGCGATATCGGATTCGATTTGTAATTCAAGTTTCGCACGCAAGTAGCCCTATTCCGCATAGCGTTGAACACCATGACTTGTCAAGCATTAATAGTTGAGTTATCAAGTATTAATAGTTTAGACGACAATTGTTAATACTTGAGGAATCAGGTATTAACAGCTGACAGGATGGTTGTTAACATCAAGCATGCAGGATATTAATATCCGGAATATCAACCGAATGTACCTATAGTATCAAGAGATAACAAGTAATAAACTCATGAGAAATAAAAGACTACAAAGTCAAGTGACGGCAGGACGGTGGACCCTGCCTGCCGTTATCTTTATCTGCGCCCTGTGCTGGGTGTTGACTTACTTTTTATTTCCCGGTTCCATAGCCTCAACCGTACTCGAAGGCAGCCCTTCTGCCTGGCAACCCGCCCGCGATTTTCTGCTTCCGGGGTGGGCAGACCGGATTGTCAGCTTCCTGATTTATGCAACCATCGGTTACTTTCTGATAGAGCTGAACAATCAGTTCAGCATTATCCGTATGAGGGCTTCCATGCAGACAGCTATCTATTTCCTGCTGGTCACCGTCTGCCCGAAAATGCATTACCTATATACAGGAGATATTGTTGCCCTGGGCTTTCTCATTTCCATTTATTTTCTGTTTAAAAGCTATCAGCAAACTCAAGCTGCGGGTTATTTATTCTACTCCTTCTTCTTTATCGGAGCGGGAAGTATTCTGTTCCCACAGTTCACCATCCTCTCGGTGCTTTGGTTGCTCGAAGCCTACCGTTTCCAGTCGCTCACTCCGCGTAGTTTCTGCGGTGCGCTGCTCGGATGGATGCTGCCATACTGGATGCTGTTCGGACACGCCTTCTTCTACAACGAGATGGAGTTGTTCTATCGCCCTTTCAATCAGCTACTAACTATCGGGGAATTCTTCAACCTGCAAATCCTCCAGCCTTGGGAACTGGCAATACTCGGCTATCTGTTGGTGATGTTCATCGTCAGTGCCGTCCATTGCATCGCCGCCGGATTTGAGGATAAGATACGCACACGCGCCTATCTCCAATTCCTGATAGACCTGACGATTTTCCTGTTCCTGCTGATTGCCCTGCAACCGATATATTGCAGTGCCCTATTGCCTTTGCTTATCATAAGCAACAGCATCCTGATCGGACATTTCTTTGTACTGACCAATAGTAAAAGTTCGAATGTGTTTTTCATCATTTCATTGGTCGGTCTCATCCTCTTATTCGCTTTTAATATATGGACGCTTTTATAGATTCAACGATACAACTCCTCATAGAATGGGGACTCCCGGGATTATTCATCTCGGCTTTACTGGCTGGGAGCATCGTGCCTTTCAGTTCCGAACTGGTACTGGTGGCACTGGTGAAACTCGGTCTGCCCCCGATAGCCTGTCTGATCTCCGCCACTCTGGGCAACACAGTAGGCGGAATGACTTGCTACTACATGGGACGTCTGGGCAAAATCAGTTGGATCGAGAAATATTTCAAGGTAAAGAAAGAGAAAGTAGACAAAATGGTGAAATTCCTGCAAGGAAAAGGAGCATTGATGGCCTTCTTCACCTTTCTTCCCGCTATTGGGGAAGTGATAGCCATTGCACTGGGATTTATGCGAAGCAACACATGGCTCACCATAGTTTCCATGTTTGTCGGCAAACTGATACGTTATATTCTTCTCCTGTATGCACTCGAAAGTGCCTGGGACGCTATAGCAGGGTAAGGATTTTAAATATCAGGTAAAAAGTATTAGACGTTAGACAGTAAGCATTAGAGATTGTATGATGGAAAGGATTATTGAGAAAACCGACGACGGGAGCGCTACCCTGTTTGTTCCGGAATTGAATGAACATTATCATTCAACGAAAGGGGCACGCACGGAGTCTCAACATATTTTCATCGATATGGGACTTAAAGCCTCTTCCGCCACTACTCCGCGTATTCTTGAGATCGGCTTCGGGACAGGGCTAAACGCCTGGCTCACCCTTGAAGAAGCAGAAAGAAGCAGACGGAATATACTCTATACAGGATTGGAACTCTATCCACTGGAATGGCAGACGATAGAGCAATTAGGATATATCTCCAATGATGAACAATTAACGACGACCGCCCGGCAGCAACCGGCTATCGAATTGTTTAAGCAACTTCATACATCACCTTGGGAGAAAGACGTGCAACTCACTCCACACTTCACCCTACGGAAAGTAGAGACAGATGTAAACAAATGGGTTGAGAACAGAGAACGAACAATGAGCAATATCAATGATAGCGTAACCAACGCCGAATCACCTGCCCTGAATCTTTCATTTAACCTCATTTACTTCGATGCCTTTGCACCGGAAAAGCAACCGGAAATGTGGTCGCAAGAACTATTCAACCGCCTCTACGTTTTATTAGATAGAGACGGCATCCTGACCACTTACTGCGCCAAAGGTGTCGTCCGCCGGATGTTACAGACAGCCGGATTCACAGTAGAACGCCTGCCCGGACCTCCGGGTGGTAAACGGGAAATATTACGGGCCCGAAAATAAAAATAGGAACAAGATAAGAAAGAAACCCCGAAATAGAAGAAGTCATGAAAAAACAACTAAAAGATATGAGAACCCTTTTCCTCCTTAGTGCCTGCCTCCTAATGGCAGCCTGCACAGGACGCTCTTCCCAAGCAAGCAACGATGACGAAGCAAAACCGGTGATTACCGTCACCCTGGAACCGCAACGTTATTTCACGGAAGCTATTGCCGGAGATAAATTCAAAGTAGTCAGCATGGTCCCCAAAGGTTCCAGCCCGGAAACCTATGATCCTGTCCCCCAACAACTCGTGTCTCTGGGAGACAGCAAAGCCTATTTCCGCATCGGATACATCGGCTTCGAACAGACCTGGATGGATCGCTTAATGAACAATACCCCCCATATTCAAGTGTTCGACACCTCCAAAGGAATCGACCTCATACTCAACAATGATGACCACGACCATGCCCACGGACATAACAGTAACGACGGGCATATCCACGCCGTAGAGCCGCACGTATGGAATTCTACCGGTAATGCTTTAATCATTGCAGGAAACACCTACAAAGCCCTTAGCCAACTGGATAAGGCAAATGAGGTATACTATAGAAACCGTTACGATTCGCTCTGCCAGCGCATCCAGCACACCGACAGCCTGATTCGCTGTCAACTCTCCGTTCCCGAAGCAGCCAAAGCCTTCATGATTTATCATCCGGCTCTCTCCTACTTCGCCCGCGACTACGGATTGCATCAAATTTCAATCGAAGAAGGAGGCAAAGAACCCTCTCCCGCTCATCTGAAAGCCCTGATAGACGTCTGTCAGGCGGAAAATGTAGGCGTTATCTTCGTTCAACCGGAGTTTGACAAACGCAATGCGGAAACCATCGCGCAGCAAACCGGAACGAAAGTGATCCCTATCAACCCGTTAAGTTATGACTGGGAGGAAGAAATGCTGAATGTAGCCAAAGCCCTTGCGCCGCAAGCTGCCACCAAATAAACGTATAAAGAAAGAACCAATCAAGCCCTTTCCAATGATGAAACCAATAATCGAAATAAAGAATCTTTCCGCCGGATATGACGGTCGCACTGTTCTCCACGATGTTAATCTAAGCATCTACGAACGGGATTTTCTAGGTATTATAGGTCCGAACGGAGGCGGCAAAACGACGCTTATAAAGTGCATCCTCGGTCTGTTGAAGCCAACCGGAGGGGAAATTATATTCCATACTCCTGAAAAAGCATCTACTAAAACCACTTCTACTTTCCTGGGTTATCTGCCTCAATACAACAGTATAGACCGGAAGTTCCCTATTTCCGTGGAAGAAGTGATCCTATCCGGATTAAGCATACAAAAATCGCTCACTTCACGATTTACTCCCGAACAGAAAGAGAAAGGTAAACAGATTATTGCCCGCATGGGGCTTGAAGGGCTTGAAAGCCGTTCTATCGGGCAATTAAGCGGCGGGCAGCTGCAACGTGCCCTGTTGGGACGTGCCATCATCTCCGACCCTGCGGTATTGATTCTCGATGAACCCAGCACGTATATCGACAAGCGTTTCGAAGCACGCCTTTATGAGTTATTGGCTGAAATCAATAAAGAATGTGCCATTATCCTTGTCAGTCACGACATCGGCACTGTATTGCAACAAGTAAAATCTATCGCTTGCGTCAACGAAACGCTGGATTACCATCCGGATACAGGCGTTACTACCGAATGGCTGGAAAGGAACTTCAACTGCCCTATCGAGCTATTGGGACACGGTACATTGCCTCATCGGGTTTTAGGAGAACATCATCACCATCATTAAAGTTGCCATAGACTCTATATAGATATACGGCTTCCTTGTTTTAAAATGTATCTTCCCTCTCTGCTGCCTTCCGGAAGAGTGAAAGAGATAGTAAATCACCCCTTTGTTACTTAATATTTCTTACTTTCTTCCTCATTATCCTTACAAATCACTATCTTTGCGACCTCATAATTTGTTTTTAACGAATAAACTACGATAGTGCTAATGAAACAGTACAGAACCGTAAACAACCTTATGGGTTGGCTTACATTCATCATTGCGGCAACCGTCTACTGCCTGACAATAGAACCGACCGCAAGTTTCTGGGATTGCCCGGAGTTCATAACCACCGGCTATAAACTGGAAGTCGGACACCCGCCCGGCGCGCCTTTCTTCATGCTAGTGGCGAATCTGTTTTCTCAATTTGCTTCCGACGTAACAACTGTTGCTAAAATGGTGAATTACATGAGTGCCCTCATGAGTGGCGCCTGTATCCTGTTCCTTTTCTGGAGCATCACCCACCTGGTACGCAAACTGATTATCACTGACGAAAACAATATCACCAAAGGACAGCTTATCACAGTGATGGGTAGCGGACTGATCGGTGCACTGGTTTATACATTCAGTGACACATTCTGGTTCTCGGCCGTGGAAGGTGAAGTATATGCCTTCTCCTCCCTGTTTACCGCTGTTGTTTTCTGGTTGATTCTGAAATGGGAAGACGTAGCCGACCAGCCGCACAGCGACCGTTGGATTATCCTCATCGCCTATCTGACCGGATTGAGTATCGGTGTGCACTTATTGAACTTGCTTTGTCTGCCTGCCATCGTATTGGTATACTACTACAAAAAAACGCCGAATGCTACCGCCAAAGGTTCGTTAATAGCGCTATTAGGTTCAATGGTGCTCGTTGCAGCCGTGCTTTACGGCATCGTACCGGGTATCGTGAAAGTAGGTGGCTGGTTTGAACTGTTGTTCGTCAACGGACTCGGAATGTCATTCAATTCGGGCGTAGTGGTTTATATCATTCTGCTTGCGGCCGCTCTGATTTGGGGTGTATACGAAAGTTACACCGAAAAGAACAAAGCGCGCATGGCTATCTCCTTTATCCTGACGATCGCTTTGCTGGGTATCCCATTCTACGGACACGGAGCCAGCAGTATCATCATCGGTATTTTGGTTATTGCCGCACTGGGACTTTATCTTGCTCCGAGTGTACAGGCTAAAATCAAAGAGAGATGGCGTATCACCGCCCGCACCATGAACACAGCATTACTGTGCACCATGATGATCGTAATCGGGTATTCTTCTTACGCACTGATCGTTATCCGTTCTACTGCCAACACTCCGATGGACCAAAACTCACCGGAGGATATATTCACCCTGGGCGAATACCTCGGCCGTGAACAATACGGAACCCGTCCGCTCTTCTACGGCCCTGCTTTCTCTTCGAAAGTGGCACTTGACGTAAAAGACGGCTATTGTATTCCGCGCCAATCGGAAGCAGGAAGTAAGTTTGTCCGCAAGGAAAAGACTTCGCCCGACGAAAAAGACTCTTATATCGAACTTCCCGGACGTGTGGAATACGAATATGCACAGAATATGTTTTTCCCGCGTATGTACAGCTCGTCACACGCACCACTCTACAAGCAATGGGTAGACATCAAAGGACACGACGTTCCTTACGACCAGTGTGGAGAAATGGTAATGGTGAACATGCCTAACCAATGGGAAAATATCAAATTCTTCTTCTCCTACCAGTTGAACTTCATGTACTGGCGTTATTTCATGTGGAACTTTGCCGGACGGCAGAACGACATACAGGGTAGCGGAGAAATTGAACATGGCAACTGGATCACCGGTATTCCGTTTATCGACAACTTACTGGTAGGTAATCAGGAACTGCTTCCGCAGGATCTCAAAAACAATAAAGGACACAACGTATTCTACTGTCTGCCGCTGATTCTCGGCTTAATCGGACTCTTCTGGCAGGCTTATCATAGCCAGCGGGGTATCCAGCAATTCTGGGTGGTCTTCTTCCTGTTCTTCATGACAGGTATCGCTATCGTGCTCTACCTCAACCAAACCCCTGCACAGCCCCGTGAACGAGATTACGCGTATGCGGGTTCGTTCTACGCCTTTGCCATCTGGGTAGGTATGGGAGTGGCAGGTATCATCCGTATGCTGCGAGAATACTGTAAGATGCAGGAACTTCCGGCAGCCGCACTGGCTTCAGTGCTCTGTTTGTTCGTCCCCATCCAGATGGCGGGACAGACCTGGGATGACCACGACCGTAGCGGACGCTTCGTTGCCCGCGACTTCGGACAGAACTACCTGATGACCTTACAGGAAAAAGGAAATCCGATTATCTATACCAATGGTGATAACGATACTTTCCCATTGTGGTACAACCAGGAAACGGAAGGCTTCCGTACAGATGCCCGCACCTGTAACCTAAGTTACTTGCAAACAGACTGGTACATCGACCAAATGAAACGTCCGGCCTACGATTCCCCGTCGCTTCCTATCACTTGGGACCGTGTGGAATATGTGGAAGGACAAAATGAATATATCCCTATCCGTACGGAAATGAAGGCCTTTATCGACAGCTATTTCAAACAGGCAAACGAACTGGCTGCACAGGGAGACACTACCATATTATCACTCGTTCACTCCATTTTTGGTGAGAATCCATACGAATTGAAGGAAATCATCAACCGCTGGATGCTCGGTAAGAACGACCAGTTGAAAGAGCTTCTCAAAAAGACTGGAAAAGATATCCAACTGCCGCTTATCCCTACGGACAGCATCGTAATGAAGGTGGACAAAGAAGCCGTACGCCGCTCCGGCATGAAGATACCGGAAGCTCTGGGCGACTCTATCCCCGAATACATGACAATCACCCTTAGAGACGCCAACGGCAACCCGAAACGCGCCCTCTACAAGAGTGAACTGATGATGCTTGAAATGCTTGCCAATGCCAACTGGGAACGTCCTATCTATATGGCAATCACCGTAGGAAGCGAAAACCATCTGGGCATGGGCAACCACTTTATGCAGGAAGGTCTTGCCTATCGTTTCACACCGTTCAATACGGACAAACTGGACAGCAAGATAGACAGCGAAAAGATGTACGACAACCTGATGAACAAGTTCAAGTTCGGCGGTATCGACAAACCGGGTATCTATATCGATGAGAACGTGATGCGTATGTGCTACACGCACCGCCGTATCTTCACGCAACTCGTAGGCCAGCTTATCAAAGAAGGCAAGAAGGATAAGGCACTCGCCGCACTCGACTACGCCGAAAAGATGATTCCGTCATACAACGTACCGTACGACTGGGCAAACGGCGCCTTCCAAATGGCAGAATCTTATTACCAACTGGGACAGAACGAGAAAGCTAACAAGATCATTGACGAGCTTGCCAACAAATCGCTCGAATACATGATCTGGTATCTTAGCCTGAACGATAACCAGCTTGCCATCGCCGGCGAAAACTTCGTGTACAACGCCAGCTTGCTTGACGCCGAAGTCCGCTTAATGGAAAAATACAAATCAGAAGAACTCGCGAAACATTACTCCACGCAGCTCGACCAACTTTATAACGAGTACGTGACAAGAATGAAAGGGAAATAAATAGTAAGTATTAAGTATCAGGTATTAAGTATTACCATAGCTTCCGATATGTTTTCCGCATGGATAATACTTAATACTTATTACTTAATACTTGTTTAACACAGACTCTCATGTTTATAGAACAACCACCTTGGCTTTTCCGGGCGTTGTATCCACAAGCTATCTTCCGGATGGATCCGAATGAACGGGCAGTCTATCTGACTTTTGACGACGGTCCCATCCCTGAAGTAACTCCCTGGGTACTGGAAGTATTGGAAAAGCATCATATTAAAGCTACCTTCTTTATGGTAGGCGACAATATACGCAAGCACCCGGATGAATACCGGATGGTGGTAGAACACGGACACCGCATCGGTAACCATACCTTCAACCACATCCGTGGATTTGAATATTCTAATCCGGATTACCTCGCAAACGCCAGAAAGGTAGACGAAATTATTCATTCCGATCTCTTCCGCCCGCCACACGGACACATGGGGTTCCGGCAGTATTATACCTTGCGCTATCATTACCGCATTATCATGTGGGATCTCGTGACTCGTGATTATAGTAAACGGATGCGCCCGGAACAGGTATTGAACAATGTGAAGCGCTATGCACGCAACGGTTCCATCATCACTTTCCATGATTCACTGAAGTCCTGGAATAATGGTAACCTGCAATATGCACTTCCTCGTGCCATTGAATTCCTGAAAGAGGAAGGGTATGAGTTCAAGGTGTTATAGAAAATCTCCAATGAGCCCAAAAGCTCCCTGATAAGAAGATAAAAATATAAGCCGAGGTCTTACGCCCCGGCTTTTGTAGTTTAAGGCCTGTTTCGTGCCCGAAATTGGGAGATCACTCCTCTTTCTTATAAGATGTCAGTATAAGCGCATTTCGCCCGGCAAAGGGAAAAAAGAGGGCAAAATAACCGATATTCAAAAAGTTTCTGATTCACATTACCATTTCCAACCGTATTTTTTTATACATTTGCAACGGTCTCTTCCGCAGAAAGCCTCCGGGTGGCGAGGGAGAGACGTTTATATTGAGAAGACGTTTACAAGCGTTTGTCATTTGTGTTCAGAACTTCGCAAACTTTGACCTATCGGAATGACTAACAGCAACAAAGACGTCCTCCTGATGTGTATTTATATACATCCGTGCCTCACTTTGGAAAACAAAGGGAGGCTACGGGTGTTGTACATATCGGCGTGGGCTTTCTGCGTTGTTCGTTCCCGATAATTGGCATTGCGAAGGCCTTGAACATGGAACGGACGAAGGTGAGAGATTCCCACGCCATTTCTATATATTCCTGTCAATAATAGATTGAATTGTCCGCCCAACGGGAGTCCGGGGGACACACATAAGCAGAATAGGCACATGATTCATGCAGGACAACTTATTGAACGCACGCTTCACGAACAGGGACGCACCGTCACTTGGTTCGCTACCCAACTATGCTGCACACGCCCCAATGTTTACAAGATATTCCGGAAAGAGAATATCGACATCCACCTGCTCTGGCGCATCTCCTACATCCTCGGCCACGATTTCTTCCGCGATCTGTCTGACAGTATCAACACCGGAAGCTTCCCCAGTGTATCCAAATAGGATACAATTTCGTATCGTTCTTGGAACTATGTTTTCACCCGGTAGTATACTCCTTTCGCATACCTTTGCAGGCATATTAACATATAA
>CAMTFK010000153.1 GCA_947071285.1 uncultured Bacteroides sp.
GTATATGAGTGCAACGTAAAATGTATTACAGCGCAGCCGCCTGCACCGCGCAGCCTTCGGGCATAGGCGTAGGTGCGTCAGCGGAGGCACTGTCAGGCGCAGGTAAGGGGCGATTGTTTGAGCGAAGCGAGTTCGAGCCCCGTCTGCGCATGGCAGTGTCGGAGTAGCACTGTAGACTGAGCCCGTGCCCTTTCTTTTTGATACTTTTTCTTTCGGGCAAGCGAAAGAAAAAGTATAATCTTACACATACCTCCGGATTAAATCGACAAATTCTTTCCCGTATTTCTTCTTCTTATATTCGCCAATCCCACTGATATTTCCGAACGCCTCCAATGTTGTGGGACGAGATATGCTGAGCAGGTGCAATACTTTGTCGGACAGGATGATATAAGCAGGAAGTGCTTCCTGGGATGCGAGCCGTTTCCGTAATTCACGCAGAGCTTCGAATAGTTCTTCGCTTTCCGTATTCGGTAATCCTAAAGGCAACTCCCTGACCGGAATGGTGGATTTCTTCTTCCTTCCTTTGGCAGGGGCGGTTTCTTCACGGCGAATCACAGCAAGCTGTGCCTGCGCCCGCCCGAAGAGAACATCGCTGCCGCTACTCGTTATTTTCAGATGGTTATTCTCGTTGTAGGCTATTTCAAAATAACCCATTTGCAGCATTTGCAACAGGTAATCCTGCCAGTCGCGGGCAGGTATTTCGCGTCCGGCACCGTAGGTTTTCAGTTGCTGGTATCCTCTCTCAGATATTTCCGGACTTATATTCCCCCGCAGAATATCCACAAGAATACTTGTTCCTATCTGTTGCTCTGTGCGGGCAATGGCACTTAGAGCTTTTTGTACAATGACGGTTCCGTCAAAACGCTGGGGTGGGTTTTTGCACACATCACAATTGCCGCAATCCTCACTAGTGGTCTCTCCGAAATAGCTCAACAAGATGCGGCGGCGGCAAACATCAGCTTCGGCATATTGCTGCATGCGTTGCAGTTTCTCCAGATTGATACCTTGTTGCCCGCTTTCCGTCGCAAACTTCGTAAGTAAGATAAGGTCGGCCAGGGAGTAAAACAACATCGTATCACTTGGCAGGCCATCACGGCCGGCACGTCCGATTTCCTGGTAAAAACTCTCTATACTCTTGGGTAGGTTGTAATGGATGACCCATCGCACATTGCTTTTATCAATTCCCATACCGAATGCAATCGTGGCACAAACTATTTGTACACGGTCGTTAATAAAATCATCTTGTGCTTCATCCCGTCGGGCAGAAGAGAGTCCTGCATGATAAACAGCTACACGGAGGCCCTGTTTTTGCAGCATCTGTGCCACGGTCTCCGTTTTGCTGCGACTCATGCAATAAATAATGCCGCTTTCGCCCGGATGGCGAGCGATGAAATCAAGAATTGCTTTACTCTTTTCCTTCTGCTGATACCCCCGTTTCACGGTGAGGCTGAGGTTCGGGCGGTCGAAAGATGAGATGAAAACCTTTGGTTGGTTGAGATGCAACTGCTTTATGATATCTACACGTGTAATTTTATCTGCTGTGGCTGTAAGGGCTATGACAGGTATATTTGGAAACATCTCGTGCATAAATCCCATTTGTGCATATTCCGGACGGAAATCATGTCCCCACTGTGAGATGCAATGCGCCTCGTCGATGGCAAATAATGAGATGTGCATATCTCTTAAAAGATAGTTGGCTTCTGCTATTAATTTCTCAGGTGAGATGTAGAGTAATTTCAGCTTTCCCTCCATGCAGGAGCGGCGCAGGGCGGCATTTTCCGTCTCGTCGTTACTGCTGTTCAGTGCTCCTGCGGCAATACCGTTGGCGCAAAGTGCTTCCACCTGGTCTTTCATCAGGGATATCAAAGGGGAAACAACCACGGCAGTTCCTTCGCTCAATAGAGCCGGAAGCTGGTAACAGATGGACTTTCCACCTCCGGTAGGCATTAGTACCAAGGCATCTCTGCCATCCAGCAATGTGCGGATAATCTCTTCCTGCAAAGGGCGGAAAGTATCGTAACCAAAATATCTTTTGAGCGTCTGTATCATTTTCAATGATGAAGTTTTATCTTGCAAAGGTACATTAATTATTGTATATGATACAAATCAGAAAACGTATTCATTTTATATCATAACTTCTTTTGCGAGAGTTAAAGTTTCTTATTAAAACGGCTGAAATGCTACTTTTCAACCTTTTTCGTTGTTTATGAATCAAAAATATGTACGAGAAAAGTTGCGTATTAGAAAAAAATGTCAGACTTTTGTAAAGTCTAAAGGAAAATCCTTCGGGCTTGCATATTTTAACAAACCCTAACCAGTTAATTCAATGAGTGATTTAGAAAACAAGAATCAGGAAGCGGCAGCAAAGAAGCGCCCTTACAACCTGAGAGAGAAAAAAGAGAAGAACGCTGCTTACCGTTCATTGATTCGTCCGGAATTGGCAGATGAATTGTATGACAAGATATTGAATATCGTTGTTGTGCAGAAGAAGTACAAAGATCCTGATTACTCAGCTAAAGATTTGGCGAAAGAGTTGAAAACCAACACTCGCTATCTGTCTGCTGTGGTAAATTCTCGTTTTGGTATGAACTATTCATGCCTGTTGAATGAGTACAGAGTAAAAGACGCTAAACATTTATTGACGGACAAGAGATATGCCGACAAGAATGTGGAAGAAATTAGCACAATGGTAGGCTTTGCCAACCGTCAGTCTTTCTACGCTGCATTTTACAAAAATGTAGGTGAAACTCCTAACGGATATCGTAAAAAACACGCAGATAAGAAACAGTAATTCTGCGTTGAAGAATGTATAGATAAGGAAATATTCCGGAGCGTTTGTTTCGGAATACTTCCTTTTCGTCTTTTTTAATACCAACTCTATATCTCCCGACACATGAAGAAACAACTAATGACATGTGCCGCTTTTGCACTACTGACAGCTTGTAGCGGCTCAAAGACAACAACTGCCGAGGCAGATAAATTTGATTATACAGTGGAACAATTTGCAGATTTACAGATTCTACGTTACCGGGTTCCCGGTTTCGAAAACTTGTCGCTCCAACAGAAAGAGCTGGTGTACTATCTTACGGAAGCTGCTTTGCAAGGCCGTGATATTCTGTTTGACCAAAACGGAAAGTATAACCTGCGGATTCGCCGTGCGTTGGAGGCGGTTTATAAAGGATATGAAGGAGACAAAAATGCGCCTGATTTCAAGGCGATGGAAGTATACCTTAAACGTGTATGGTTCTCCAACGGCATTCATCATCATTATGGTACGGAAAAGTTCGTACCGGGCTTTACTCCCGAATTTTTCAGGCAGGCTGTGTTGAGTGTGGATGCTTCTACGCTGCCATTGGCTGAGGGACAAACCGCAGAACAACTGTGTGATGAATTATCTTCCGTTATTTTCGATCCTGCAGTTATGCCGAAACGTGTGAATCAGGCAGCAGGAGAGGACTTGGTGCTGACTTCGGCTTGCAATTATTATGACGGCGTGACGCAGAAAGAAGCTGAGGACTTCTATAATGCGATGAAGAATCCGAAAGATGAAACGCCCGTCTCTTATGGACTGAATAGCCGTCTGGTGAAAGAGAATGGCAAGATACAGGAGAAGGTGTGGAAAGTGGGTGGTTTGTATGGACCGGCTATCGACAAAATCGTATATTGGTTGAAGAAGGCTGAAACTGTGGCTGAAAATCAGGAACAGAAAGCGGTCATCACCAAGTTGATAGAGTATTACGAAACCGGTGACCTGAAAACATTCGATGATTATGCCATCTTGTGGGTGAAGGACTTGAATTCACTTGTGGACTTTGTCAATGGCTTTACAGAAAGCTATGGCGACCCGCTGGGAATGAAAGCCAGTTGGGAATCGCTGGTGAACTTTAAGGATTTGGAAGCCACGCATCGCACGGAAATTATCAGTGGCAATGCGCAGTGGTTTGAAGATCATTCTCCGGTAGACAAGCAGTTCAAGAAAGATGAAGTGAAGGGCGTCTCTGCCAAAGTGATTACTGCTGCCATCCTGGCAGGTGATTTGTATCCGGCAACGGCTATCGGCATCAATCTACCCAACTCTAACTGGATACGCAGCCATCATGGTTCCAAATCGGTTACTATCGGTAACATTACGGATGCTTATAATAAAGCGGCTCATGGCAACGGATTCAATGAAGAATTTGTGTACAGCGACGCTGAATTGAAATTAATAGATAATTATGCCGACCTTACGGGCGAACTTCACACAGACTTGCACGAATGTCTGGGGCATGGTTCCGGCAAGTTGCTTCCGGGCGTTGATCCGGATGCTTTGAAGGCTTACGGTTCTACGATTGAGGAAGCTCGAGCCGATTTGTTTGGTTTGTACTATGTGGCCGACCCTAAATTGGTAGAGTTGGGACTGACACCTAATGCGGATGCTTACAAAGCCGAATACTACACGTATCTGATGAATGGCCTGATGACGCAGTTGGTTCGTATCGAGCCGGGCAACAATGTGGAAGAGGCCCATATGCGTAACCGTCAGCTCATTGCACGCTGGGTGTTTGAGAAAGGTGCGGCAGATAAAGTTGTAGAGATGGTGAAGAAAGACGGTAAGACTTACGTTGTTGTGAACGATTACGAAAAGTTGCGTGAACTCTTCGGTGAGTTGTTGTCCGAAATTCAACGCATCAAGTCTACAGGTGACTACCAGGCTGCCCACGACATCGTGGAAAACTATGCAGTGAAGGTAGATCCTACTTTGCATGCTGAGATTCTGGAACGTTATAAGAAACTGAATCTGGCTCCATATAAGGGATTTGTAAATCCGAAGTATGAAGCCGTGACAGATGCAGACGGTAAGATAACCGATGTAAAAGTGACTTATGACGAGGGTTATGCAGAACAGATGTTGCGTTACAGCAAGGATTATTCTAATCTGCCTTCTGTTAATAATTAACTATAAATCATTGTTTTGTGGATCTACATGAACAACTGAAAGAAATAAAGACACAGCTCCGCCTCTCTATGAACGGGGCTGTGTCTCAAAGTATGCGTGAAAAAGGGCTGGTCTATAAATTGAATTTCGGTGTAGAACTTCCTCGTATCAAGGCAATTGCCGAAGGGTATGAAAAAGATCACTCATTAGCGCAAGCCTTGTGGAAAGAGGATATCCGTGAATGTAAGATTATGGCGGGACTGTTACAGCCGGTAGATAGCTTCTTTCCGGAGATTGCCGATATCTGGGTGGAAAGCATTCAGAATATCGAGATAGCGGAACTTACCTCTATGAATCTGTTCCAGCATCTTCCATATGCTCCTGCGAAGTCTTTCCAATGGATTGCCGACGAGCGGGAGTATATACAGACATGCGGTTTCCTCACCATTGCCCGCTTGCTGATGAAGAAAGGCGATATGAATGAACGCACTGCGAACGAATTTCTCGACCAGGCAGTTTGTGCTTTCATTTCCGGTTCCTACCACGTGCGCAATGCAGCTATGGCGGCCATTCGCCGCTTCATGCAGCATAGCGAAGAACATGCTTTCCAAGTATGTCGCCGGGTGGAAGAGATGGAACATTCCGAATCGGAAGCCGAATTGTTGCTATATAATCTTGTAAAAGAAGAAATAGAATAAAATGATAGGGTGGTAAGGTGATAGAGTGATAAATACTAAACAGCGGTCACCCTATCACTCTACCACCTTACCACTCTATCACTCTTTTTTTGTTTTTTTTCCCCTTTCTCATTTGCTTTCCGCAAAAAAGGCTTAACTTTGTTGGCTGTAAAAAACTGCGCCGCCAAAAAATGGAAAGTCAGAATGTGAAAGATACGGTAAAGCAGATATTCACTGAATATCTCAACGCGAACGGGCATCGCAAGACTCCCGAACGCTATGCCATACTCGATACTATCTACTCCATCGAAGGACATTTCGACATCGATACACTCTATTCACTGATGGCCGACCAGGAAAACTTCCGTGTAAGCCGCGCGACTCTTTACAATACTATTATCCTTCTCATCAATGCCCGTCTGGTCATTAAGCATCAGTTCGGGAATTCCTCCCAATACGAAAAGAGCTATAACCGTGATACGCATCACCACCAGATTTGCACACAATGCGGCAAGGTGACCGAGTTTCAGAACGAGGAGTTGCAGCACGCCATTGGGAATACCAAATTAAGCAGGTTCAGTTTGTCGCACTATTCACTTTATCTATATGGATTGTGCAGCAAGTGCGACCGGGCCAATAAACGCAAGAAGAAAAGTAATAACCATAAGAAAGAAAAATGAAAGTAGATGTTCTATTAGGATTACAATGGGGCGACGAAGGCAAAGGCAAAGTCGTTGACGTGTTAACTCCGAGATACGATGTCGTAGCTCGTTTCCAGGGCGGACCGAATGCCGGACATACGCTCGAGTTCGAAGGGCAGAAGTATGTGCTCCGTTCTATTCCCTCGGGAATTTTTCAAGGTGACAAGGTGAATATTATCGGTAACGGCGTGGTGCTCGACCCGGCTCTCTTCAAAGCAGAAGCAGAAGCACTGGAGGCATCCGGCCATAACCTGAAAGAGCGCTTGCATATCTCAAAGAAAGCGCACCTCATCCTGCCTACCCACCGCATATTGGACGCCGCTTATGAAGCTGCGAAAGGTGATGCAAAAGTAGGTACGACGGGTAAAGGTATCGGCCCGACTTATACGGATAAAGTAAGCCGTAACGGTCTTCGTGTAGGCGATATCCTGCATAACTTCGAACAGAAATATGCTGAAGCTAAAGCACGTCACGAACAAATCCTGAAAGGTCTGAACTACGAGTATGACTTGACAAAATTGGAAAAGACCTGGCTGGAAGGTATCGAATATTTGAAACAATTCCCATTGGTGGATAGCGAGCACGAAATAAACAACTTGCTGAACAGTGGAAAATCAGTGCTTTGTGAAGGTGCCCAAGGCACGATGTTGGATGTTGACTTCGGTTCTTATCCTTTTGTAACCTCTTCCAATACCATTTGTGCAGGTGCTTGCACCGGTTTGGGTGTGGCTCCTAACAAGATTGGTGAAGTGTATGGTATCTTCAAAGCATATTGCACACGTGTGGGTGCCGGTCCGTTCCCGACGGAACTCTTTGACAAGACAGGCGATCAGATTTGTACACTGGGACATGAATTCGGTTCGGTAACGGGACGTAAGCGCCGTTGCGGATGGATCGACCTGGTTGCATTGAAGTATGCCATTATGGTAGACGGCGTTACCAAATTAATAATGATGAAGAGCGATGTTCTCGATTCATTCGAAACTATCAAGGCTTGCGTGGCTTATAAAGTGGATGGCGAAGAAATCGACTACTTCCCATATGATATCAATGAAGGCATCGAGCCGGTTTATGTTGAGTTGCCCGGTTGGGAAACCGACATGACGAGAATGCAGAGCGAAGATGAATTCCCCGAAGAATTCAACGCTTACCTGACGTTCCTGGAAGAACAACTTGGTGTGCCCATCAAGATTGTTTCCGTAGGTCCCGACCGCGGACAGACTATTGAGCGCTATACAGAGGAATAGTTAATTTTTATAAGGCTGCCCAAGAAAGTTTTGCTATTGGGCGGGCGAATGTTTATTCGCCCCTACAGGCAATGTCATAGCGCTTGTAGGGGCGAAAAACGTTTCAACCGGATACAACAAATTATTCCTTTTCAGACAAACTATTACTAACCAATCCGTATACTTATGATGAAAACACCTATTATCTTATCCCTTCTGTTTGCAGTCTCCTTTCTGCCTGCAAAGGCGCAGACCTACGAACCGTCTGCCGAGAATCTGAAAGCCCGTCAGGAATTTCAGGATAATAAGTTTGGAATCTTTCTGCATTGGGGCTTGTATTGCATGTTGGCTACCGGAGAATGGACCATGACCAACAATAACCTGAATTATAAAGAATATGCGAAACTGGCAGGTGGCTTCTATCCTTCCAAGTTCAATGCTGCCGAATGGGTGAGTGCCATCAAAGCATCCGGAGCTAAGTATATCTGTTTCACGAGCCGTCATCATGAAGGTTTTTCCATGTTCCACACTCAATATTCTGACTATAATATAGTAGATGCCACCCCCTTCAAACGCGATGTTGTGAAGGAACTGGCAGATGAATGTCATAAACAAGGTATCCGGCTGCATTTTTACTATTCCCATATAGACTGGTATCGTGAGGATGCCCCGTGGGGACGCACAGGGCGCGGAACCGGACGGCCTAATCCGAAAGGAGACTGGAAAAGTTACTATACTTTCATGAATAACCAACTGACAGAGTTGCTAACGAATTACGGCCCGATAGGCGCCATCTGGTTTGACGGTTGGTGGGATCAGGATGCAAATCCGGATTTTGACTGGCAGCTTCCCGAACAGTATGCCATGATACATCGCCTGCAACCCGCTTGTCTGGTTGGTAATAACCATCACCAAACGCCTTTCCCCGGCGAAGACATACAGATTTTCGAACGTGACCTTCCGGGTGAGAACAGAGCCGGACTTTCAGGACAAGATGTCAGTCATTTACCACTGGAAACTTGTGAAACCATGAACGGAATGTGGGGATATAAGATTACCGACCAGAACTATAAATCTACAAAGACTTTGATACATTATCTGGTAAAGGCTGCCGGTAAGGATGCAAACCTGCTGATGAATATCGGTCCTCAGCCGGACGGATGCTTGCCGGAAGTTTCTGTTCAACGCTTGAAAGAAATGGGAGAATGGATGAAAGTGTACGGTGAAACCATCTACGGCACACGTGGCGGCATTGTCTCTCCGCACGACTGGGGAGTGACAACACAAAAAGGGAATCGTCTTTTTGTTCATATCCTGAATTTGCAGGATAATGCGCTGTATCTGCCGTTGAATGGAAAAATGGTGAAAAAAGCATTCTTGTTTAAAGACCAGTCTCCTGTGCACATTGCCCGTGCCGGACAGGGAATTGTGTTGCAATTGCCGGAAACGCCTGTAGATATGGATTACGTGGTAGAGTTACAACTTGTTGGGCAATAGACCTTTTTCGCTAATTCTTCCTAAAAGATAAGGGAAACTGTAGTAAAGCTCACAGTTTCCCTTTATTTTTGGCAAACAATTTGTATTGTATATAACAAACGACACATTTTTAATTACTAAAAACAGAAAAGAATATGGAAGGAATGATAGGAATACAATGGATTATCTTTATTGGTATAGCTGTAGTAAGCTGGCTGGTGCAAATGAACCTGCAGAACAAGTTCAAGAAGTACTCCAAAATCCCTACCGGTAATGGAATGACGGGCCGTGATGTTGCCCTTCAGATGCTGCATGACAATGGAATCTATGACGTTCAGGTGACACATACGCCGGGACAACTGACAGACCACTATAATCCTGCCAATAAGACAGTGAACCTGAGTGAAGGTGTATACGAAAGTAACAGTATCATGGCTGCTGCCGTTGCTGCCCACGAATGTGGACACGCAGTGCAACATGCGCGTGCTTATGCTCCGCTGACGATGCGTAGCAAATTGGTGCCGGTGGTGTCATTTGCTTCACAGTGGATGACTTGGTTGCTGCTGGGTGGTATCTTGCTGCTGAACACATTCCCGCAGTTGTTGCTGGCAGGTATCATTTTGTTTGCTATGACTACGCTGTTCAGCTTCATCACTTTGCCGGTGGAAATTGATGCCAGCAAACGTGCTTTGGTATGGTTGAGCCGTTCGGGCATTACGAACTCTTACAATCATAAGCAAGCCGAAGACGCACTTCGTTCTGCTGCTTATACGTATGTAGTGGCTGCATTGGGTTCACTGGCAACGTTGATTTACTATATCATGATATTTATGGGACGCAGAGACTAATCTTGTCCAATATATAAAACGATAAAAACAGACCATCTATCTTAAGCAAACAGACCATCTATTCACTGCGAATAGATGGTCTGTTTGCTTAAGATAGATGGTCTGTTTTTATTTTTGGTATGGTGATTGCCAGAACCAGTCGGCATTATAAGTGATGTAGGAACCTTTTTCCATGTCATTATAATAACCGGTAGGCATAAGGGCAACATAGTCTGCAGGGTTATACTTTTTGTCTTCTGTACCGAATCCGCTATGGAATGTACAATTAATATAATACAAGTTCTTAGCCATGTAGGAATCCAGATACTTTTCTTTAGTGGTTTTTTGTTTATTATTCCAGTTAGCTTCTTCATTCAATACCAGTGGCAGGCCTTTACGCATTCGTTCGCGGACTTCCGGTATGCTGAGCATGGTACCATTTTCGTCCATGACCCAAGCATTTTGTGTAGGGTCTACCCATACCCATTTATCCAGAGTTTTAGAATAAACAGCATTAATAACGTGACAATCACTGATGTATTTTTTAGGCATGCAGGTTATAAAACGTGATTTGAAACCCATTGCGAGGTAGCATTCATTCAATACAGTGGCCAGTCCACGGCAGTTCAAACCACGGGAACCGTCTTTACAGGCTTCTGCCAAGGCAATGGAATTTAGATGTTCAGGGTTACCATGCTGACCGTCATGTTTGATTTTATTATGTATAAAGGTCAGCGTGTTCTTTATCTTTGAGAGTTCATCCCCTGTGCCAGCTACGCTATCTAATTTAAAATATTCCTTCACGCCTATCAGATTACTATCGATCGGCTCCATATATGTGAAATGGGGAGGAGTACTGGTATATTCTGCTGCTTTTTGCAGAATATATAGATAATCTCCTTCTTCTCTGATTTTAGCTAGTGTCTCCTGAAATTTCTTTTCGTTGCGTATGTTATCCAAATCTGTATCTTTCTGTATGTGAGTATAATTGACATATCCGTTCTGAAAGGCCAAATCAAAATGTTTCAAAGCATCTTCTGTCTTTTTTTGCAGAGATTGGTAACAGGCAATATCATAATAATAGTATCCATAGTTTAATCCAATTCCTTTCTGTACTGTTTCCGGGAGTTTCTTGTAATTATCGATAATATTCCAGATGCACTGTTCTACCTTTGCATAATCTTTCTTATCTAAAGCTTGTTTTTTCTCTTGATTCAA
>CAMTFK010000154.1 GCA_947071285.1 uncultured Bacteroides sp.
ATATTAGTTTATTTGCGGAGATGTTATGAATGTTAAATCTAAAAACACACAAGAAATCATGAAAAAAGAATGGTTATATGCCGCAGGTTTGGTTTGCCTGATGGCTGCTTGTTCTGGCACTCCGCAGTCGTCGGCTGACGAATTATGTTCTATTGATGTGGCAGGGGCAATGGAAAAGCCTGTTGAGCTGAAACTTTCGGAATTGGGTGCCGATGTGCGTTATGTTGCATTGGAAACTACCGATTCGTGCTTGATAGGAAGAAGTCCGAACATCACCTTGCTGGATAAGCAGATTGTGGTGGTGTCGGGAAAGGACTGTCTATTGTTTGATAAAGAAACGGGCAAATTCCTGACTAAGGTTGGGCATGTGGGAGAGGACCCGGAAGCATACTCGGCTCCGGCGCCTACTTATAATGATGTAGATGGCCTACTCTATTTCATGCGGCATCCGACTACTTTGCAAAAGTATGACGTACAGGGGAATTATCGCGGTAAACTGTCTATACCAAACAAACCTGCTGTACCGTCTGATTTTTGTTTCACAGATTCGCTCATTATCGGTCATTACAATGGGTTGGCTATGAGTTATAGTGCCAGTTCCTTGCTGTTCTTTAACGAAGCTGGTGAGCGGGTAGATACGATTCCCTCTCTGTTTCCGTCGGTACAGCAGAAAGCGATAGAAGATATTGCCAGTATTTCGGTTCTCAGACAGGGTAATGCCGGTTTCCTTTTAAGTCGGTTTAAGAATGGGGAAAGTTCCATAAATATCATGGGCGTTCCTTTCTTATGGAAGAGTGGCGGAAAAGTGCGGCTCAAAGAGAGCTTCAATGATACTATCTATACAGTAGAACGGAATGGTTTGGTTCCTTCTATTGCATTTGCTACCGGAAAATGGCACTTAGGCGATGGAGAACGTAGCACCTTTGTAGATAGCGATAATCGTTTGTTGGTAAGTTGCATTTATGAGACTGACGACAATGTATTCTTCCAATGCCTCCAAGGCTATCCTAAAACCCATAATGGAATTTATGACCGGAAAGCTAAAACTACCCGCATGAATGATGAAAAGGAAGGTTTCACGGATGACCTGACCGGGTTTATGCCTTTCCGCCCCAAGACATGCAGTCTGCAAGGAGAATATGGAATGATTGTTGAAGCCGGGGATGCGATGAACTGGTTGGAGGAAAACCCCGAAGTTGCCGAAAACAGCAAATTGGCTGCACTGAAGAATTTGACGGAAGACTCCAATCCCGTAGTGGTGATTACAGTGCCGAAATAATGAGTACTATATATTCTTGTCCACCTGTTTTTAGGCGAGCAAGAATATACTTGTTTGATAATTAGAAAAGTAACAGCCCGAAGGCTGTCTTGTTTTGTCCATATGCATATGAGGGCTCGTAATGAGAAAACGGCTAATTTTGCATACATAAGTGTAAACGGAAAAACTAATATAGAATGATAAAGACACAGAATTACCGGCTTTTGTTCTGTTTAGCATTGTTTGTGCTGACAGCATGTTCCGGTGCAAAGAAAGAAGAAGTAGCCGATGAAGGAGTAGCTACCGTATTGCCGGATGAGAAGAATGAAGTGACTGTGATGACTTTGAAGCGGCAGATGTTTAACCATGAGTTGGTGAGCAATGGCAAGGTGGTAGCCGGCGGAATGGCAGATTTGCGCTTTGAAAGTTCCGGTATAGTGGCACAGATTTATGTGAAGAACGGTGACCGGGTGCACAAAGGACAGAAACTGGCAGAGCTGGATAAATTCCGTTTAAAGAACAAGACTGCACAATCCAAGGATGCTTTGGAGAAATCAAAACTGGAATTACAGGACGTATTGATAGGGCAGGGCTATGCAGCGGATGATACCGCCAAAGTTCCCGATGACATCATGCAACTGGCACGGGTGAAGAGCGGCTATGACCAGAGTCTTTCCCAGTACGAACTGGCTAAATATGAAGAAGAACACGCCACTCTGATTGCTCCTTTTGACGGAGTGGTAGCCAACCTGTTTTCCAAACCTTATAATGCACCCAGCACTTCCGATGCTTTCTGCACAATAATCGGTACACAAGGTATGGAAGCTGATTTCACGGTGTTGGAGAGCGAACTTCCTCTTATAAAAAGCGGTGATAAAGTCGTGGTTACTCCTTATGCTGATCCTTCCGCCAAGTATGAAGGGCGCATTTCTGAAATAAATCCCCTGGTAGATGATAAAGGTATGGTGAAGGTGAAAGCCATTGTAAACGGGCAAGGCAAGCTTTTCAATGGCATGAATATCCGTATTAATGTACACCGCTCGCTTGGGGAGCAATTGGTTATTCCGAAGAGTTCCGTGGTGCTGCGTTCCGGCAAACAAGTGGTTTTCACTTTAGAGAAAGGTAAGGCGAAATGGAACTATGTGCATACCGGACTGGAAAATGCCGATAGCTACACGGTAGCGGATGATGGTGTGAAAGAAGGAGATGTGATTATTGTGACGGGCAATGTGAACCTGGCCCATGAAGCCCCGGTGATAATTAAAAATTAAAGGGGGATGGTCAAGTTTCTGGTACAGCGGCCCATTGCCGTACTGATGGCGTTTACCGCATGTTTCATTGTCGGTCTGGTGACGTATTTCACGTTACCTGTATCCTTGCTGCCGGATATTGCCATTCCGGAAATTACGGTGCAAGTGTCAGCTCCGAACACCTCTGCGCGTGAGTTAGAAAATACCGTAGTAAAGCCGTTGCGACAACAGCTCATCCAGGTGGCTCGCCTGAAAGATATGGATAGCGAAGCACGGGACGGGGCAGGACTTATCCGCCTGAACTTTGATTACGGAACCAATACGGACCTTGCTTTTATTGAGGTGAACGAGAAGATTGATGCTGCCATGAACTACCTGCCTAAGGACACGGATCGTCCCAAGGTAGTAAAGGCGAGTGCTACTGATATTCCGGTGTTTTATCTCAGCCTCACTTTAAGGAACGACAGCGCTTACGGGCAGACTGATGAACGTGCTTTTCTCGATCTGTGTGAATTTGCCGAGAGCGTCATCAAGCGGCGCATTGAGCAACTGACGGAAGTGGCGATGGTGGACATCACCGGATTGGTGGAACGCCAGTTGCAGATAGTACCCGACGAAAACAAACTAGCCATTCTGGGACTCTCCATACAGGATGTGGAGACTGCACTTGCGCAGAACAATGTGGAACCGGGCAGCATGACGGTGCGCGACGGTTACTATGAATACAACATCAAGTTCTCCACTCTGTTGCGTACGGAAGAAGATGTGAAGAATATCCTTATTAATAAGGAAGGACGTATTATCCGTCTGGATGAATTTTGCCGGATAGGCGTTGTTCCTGTTAAGGAAAAAGGAGTGTCCATGAGCAATGGTAAGCGGGCGGTGACGCTGGCTATCATCAAACAGGCGGATGAAAACATGGACGATATGAAGCAGGCGATTGGCGGCACCATGGACTATTTTGAGAATGTATATCCGGACATTGAATTCAGCATCAGCCGTAATCAAACAGAATTATTAGACTATACTATCTCTAATTTGCAGCAAAACCTTTCGTTGGGTTTCCTTTTTATCTGTATTGTAGCTGTGCTTTTCCTGGGAGATGTCAAATCCCCCTTTATCATCGGGTTGAGTATGGTGGTTTCCATTGTTATCTGTTTCCTCTTTTTCTATCTGTTCAAGATGTCCCTGAACATCATATCCCTGTCCGGACTGATTCTGGCATTGGGTATGATGATTGACAGCTCCATCATCGTGACGGAGAATATCTCACAATACCGGGAACGGGGATATTCGTTGAAACGTGCATGTATTGCGGGTACCAGTGAGGTGATTTCTCCCATGCTCAGTTCCTCCCTGACCACGATAGCGGTGTTCGTGCCGTTGATTTTCATGAGCGGCATTGCAGGTGCCATCTTCTACGACCAGGCTTTCTCGGTAACGGTCGGATTGCTTGTCTCTTATTTCACTGGTATCATGCTGCTGCCGGTACTCTATATGCTGGTCTACCGCACAGGTTTGCGCAAGTCGTGGTTCTCGCGCATCCGCATCAATAATCCTATAAAGGACCACACGCTCGACCGTTTCTATGACGCCGGAGTTGATTTTATATTTGCTCACAAAACCGCAAGTGTGCTGTTTTGCATCATTTCCGTGCCGTTGTGTGTATTCATGTTCTATTTCATCGGTAAAGAACGTATGCCGGAAATAGACCAGAATGAACTGATAGCCCGGGTGGAATGGAACGAGAATATCCATGTGGACGAAAACCGCCGTAGGGTGGATGCCCTGTTCGAAGCGTTTAGAGACGAAACCATAGAACAGACTGCTGCCGTCGGGCAACAGGATTATCTCCTGAATCGTGAACAGGCCCTGTCTTCTTCGGAGGCTGAACTCTATTTTAAAACAGAGAATCCCTCTGAGATAGCTTCTTTGCAGGAAAAAGTATATCGCTCTCTCAAAGCGGAATATCCATTGGCCGTTGTGTCTTTCTCACCGCCCGAAACGGTGTTCGAGAAACTGTTTGTGACCGGAGAAGCTGATATTGTTGCCGAACTCTATTCCCGTAATAGAGAAAAGGTGCCGACGGCTGATGAATTGCGTAGTCTGGAAGAGGAGTTTATTGCCCGTACAGGATATGCCCCTACAGGCATTGCCTTTGAAAACCAATTGAATATTCGTATTAATAAAGAGAAACTTTTGCTTTATAATGTTTCGTACGACGAATTGTATCGTGTATTGAAAACCGCTTTCAAAGAAAACAGTGTAGCTACTCTTCACTCTTACCAGCAATACTTGCCTATCAGTATTGTAGGAGAGGAGCAGACGGTGAACAGCATCTTGCAGGAAACCTTGGTACCGACGCGGGCGGATAATAAGGGTATTGAATATCTGCCTTTGCGCGAACTTGTGTCGGTGGTGCCGGCAGAAGATTTGAAGTCTATCACCGCAGGGCGCAATGGAGAATATGTACCGTTCCGTTTCTACGATGTGCAGAATGCGGAACCGTTGATGAAGCAGGCGAAGGAAGTGGCAGATGCTACCGGAGACTGGGATACTTCTTTTTCCGGAAGTTTCTTTTCCAACCGGAAGATGCTGGATGAGTTGGTGGTCATCTTGTTCATTTCCATACTGTTGATGTATTTTATCCTGGCGGCACAGTTCGAGAGTTTTGTGCAACCGCTTGTTGTGTTGCTGGAGATACCGATAGATGTGGCGTTCGCTCTGGTGTTGTTGTGGATATGCGGGCATACACTCAATCTGATGTCCGCCATTGGTCTGATAGTGACGTGTGGTATTATCATCAATGACTCCATCCTGAAGCTCGATGCGATTAATGAATTGCGCAAGACGGGTATGCCACTGCTGGAAGCTATTCATGAGGCGGGGCGGCGCAGGCTGCGTCCCATTATCATGACTTCGCTGACTACCATCTTTGCGATGGTGCCGTTGTTGTTCTCTTTCGATATGGGTTCGGAATTGCAGAAACCGCTTTCCATAGCTATGATTGGGGCGATGTTCATCGGTACGTTGGTCAGCCTGTTCATCATACCGTTGATATATTGGTTTATTTATAAAGAGAAGAAATGTTAGTGATTAGGTTTTAGTGATTAGTGATAAGTATTCCATGCGGCATGTACGCTGCAAGCATATATTGCACAACTCACTAATCATTAATCGATAATCACTAATCACTAATTAAAAGTTTGAAATAATGAAGAAACTTGGTTTAATAATTCTTTTAGGACTTTCTCAGGCGCTTCCTTCCGTTGCGCAACAACAGATAACGTTGGATTTGCAGCGGACTATTGCCATAGCAAACGATAGTTCGCTGGAAGCATTCCGTACCAAAAACATGTATCTGTCCGGCTACTGGGAATACCGCACCTATAAAGCGAACCGCTTGCCGAGCCTCACGCTGAACATGACTCCTGCACAATACAACCGCGACATCACCAAGCGTTACGACTCCGAGCAGGACTTGGATATCTACCGTAGCCAGCAATCTTTCTACGCTTATGGCAATCTGGCTATCAAGCAAAATTTTGACCTGACGGGCGGTACGTTCTATTTGGATACGGAGCTGGGCTATATGCGTAGCTTCGGTTCCAATTCTTACACCCAATATACCAGTGTTCCCATACGTGTAGGGTATTCACAAAGTTTGGTGGGCTACAATCCTTTCCGTTGGGAGCGGAAAATAGAACCGTTGAAATATGAAAAAGTAAAGAAAGAATATATCTACAATGCCGAGCAAGTATCCGAACAAGCCACAACTTACTTCTTTGAGCTTGCCATGGCACAGGCGGAGTACGACCTTGCAAAAGAGAATGTCGCTTCCTCCGACACCCTTTACCGTATCGGTATGCAACGTTTGAAGATAGCCTCTATCAGTCGTGCCGACCTCTTGACACTGAAACTGGATGTAGTGAATGCCCGTAACACTTTGCAAAATGCCGAAAGTTCATTGAAACGTGCCATGTTCTCATTGGCCTCCTTCCTCAATTTTGAGAAGAATACAGAGATACGGCTTTCCCTCCCCAGCCGCCCGGGTGAGCTGGTTATTCCGGTGGATGCTGCTCTGGATGCGGCTCGTTCCAATAATCCGAATTTCCTTGGATTGCGCCAGGATGTGCTGGAAGCCGAACGGAATGTGGATAAAACCAAGAAAGAATCTCGTTTCAATGCCAGCATCAATGCCAGTATCGGTTTCAACCAGGTGGCGGAAAAGTTTGGTGAAGCCTACAATCGCCCTATGCAACAGGAAATGGTGTCTGTCAGCGTTTCTATCCCGTTGGTGGACTGGGGAGTGCGCAAAGGCAAGTACAACATGGCCCGTAACAACCTGAATGTAGTGAAAACCTCTTCCCGCCAGAATGAAATCAGCATTGAAGAGGAAGTCATCATGACCGTGAGCGACTTTAACGTTCAGCAAGCCTTGGTGACGAGCGCCGAAGAAGCCCTCGACCTTTCTATCCTGGCATACAATGAAACCCGCCAACGCTTCATCATCGGCAAAGCGGACATCAGCAGCCTCACGCTCTCTTTGAATCGCCAACAGGAAGCCCAGCGCAACTATATCTCCGCCCTGAAGAACTACTGGCTGAACTACTACAAAATCCGTAAGTTGACGTTACACGATTTTGCCAGCGGCTTCTCCCTCTCCGACAAGTTTGACTATGCCCAATAATCAATTGATAATTAATATTTAATAATTGATATTTAAATAATTATGAACCGCCTCTCCCCCTTCACCCTCATCGTCACCTTTGTCTGCCTGGCACTGGTTGGTTTGGCTTTGGTACCATTACTACCGGTCAAGCTGAATCCGTCGCGCACGTTGCCGGGGTTCACGGTGCGTTTCAGCATGCCGGGCACTTCTTCGCGGGTGGTGGAGATGGAGGCAACGAGCAAACTGGAATCCATGTTGGCTCGCATCAAAGGGGTAAAAGCGATGTATTCCACTTCCGGCAACGGCTATGGTTCTATTACGGTAGATTTGGACAAGCACGCGGATGTGGATGCAGTACGTTTTGAAGCTTCTACTATCATTCGCCAGACGTGGTCGCAACTTCCTTCCGGGGTAAGCTATCCGTATATTGATATGAAGGTTCCCGATGAGAATACTTCACGTCCGTTCCTTTCGTTTACGCTGAATGCCCCCTCCACGCCTATATTGATACAGCAATATGCGGAAGAACATATCAAACCGCGACTGGCACAGTTGCAAGGCATTTATAAGATAGACTTAAGTGGCGCCACCCCGATGGAATGGCGGTTGGAGTATGACAGTGAACAACTACGCACCTTAGGTGTCACTATTTCGGATATTCAGCGTGCCATTCAATTGCATTATAATAAAGAGTTCCTGGGTACGCACAACATGGACACACCTGCCGGTAAGCAGTGGATACGTCTGGTGCTGGTGCCGGATGGCGTCAGTGGTGACTTCGATCCTTCGGTTATCACGGTGACGGCTTCGGATGGTAAAATTATCCGTCTGAATGAGTTGGTGACGGTGGCTCATGTGGAAGAAGCGCCGCAGAGCTATTACCGCATCAATGGCCTGAACTCCATCTATATGTCCGTCACGGCTGTAGAAACAGCTAACCAGTTGCAACTGAGTAATGAAGTGATGGAAGAAATGGAAGCGATACGCCTGACATTACCACCCGGTTATGAGGTGCATACCAGCTACGATGCCACGGAGTTTATTCGTGAAGAGCTGAATAAGATTTACTTCCGTACGGGGCTGACGGTACTTATCTTGCTGGTATTCGTCTGGATTATTACCCTGAATCTGAAATACTTGCTCCTGATAGTCACCAGTCTGTCCATTAATATTGCCGTAGCGGTTATTTTCTACTATCTCTTCGGTCTGGAAATGCAATTGTATTCATTGGCGGGGATAACTGTGTCCTTGAATCTCGTGATAGACAGCACCATTGTGATGACCGACCATATCTTGCACCGGCGTAATCTGAAAGCATTTATGTCTGTGCTGGCGGCTACTTTAACAACAATGGGTGCGTTGGTCATCATCTTCTTCCTGGACGAGAAAATCCGGTTGAACTTGCAGGACTTTGCCGCTGTGGTGATTATCAATCTGGCTGTATCCCTTTTTGTAGCACTCTTCTTTGTTCCGGCAATGATTGATAAGATTGGGTTGGTGAAGAAATCGTCCGGAAATAACCTTCGGCACCTCCATATACGTATTCGGAGGATAACGGTGTATTTCACTCATTTTTATCAATTACTCATTCGTTTCCTGCTGCGTTGGCGCGTGGCGGTGTGTATTGTGCTGGTGCTGGGCTTCGGTTTGCCCGTCTTCTTTCTTCCTGAAAAGATGGAAGGAGAAGGCAAGTGGGCGGAACGGTATAACAAAACACTGGGTTCTCCTACTTATAAGGAGAAAGTGAAACCTATAGTGGATAAAGCCTTGGGTGGCAGTTTGCGCTTGTTTGTTCAGAAGGTGTACGAGGGTAGCTATTTCAGTCGTAATGAAGAAGTGGTGCTCTATGCTAATGCTAACCTGCCGAATGGGAGCACACTGGAACAGATGAATACCCTGATGAAACGTGTGGAGACTTATCTCAGCAGTTTCAAGGAAATCAAGCAGTTCCATACTTCCGTCTACAATGCACGCAGGGGCAATATTCAGATATATTTCAAGAAGGAACACCAGCACAGTGGCTTCCCGTATACGCTGAAAGCCAACCTGATAGGTAAAGTTTCTGAATTGGGAGGCGGCAGTTGGGACGTGTACGGATTGCAGGACCAGGGTTTCAGTAATGATGTCCGCGAAAATGCAGGTTCCTATCGCATCAAAATGTATGGCTACAACTACGATGAACTCTATGCATCGGCCGAGAAGCTGAAAGAAGTGCTGCTTTCGCACCGCCGCATCAAGGAAGTGTTCATCAAATCGGAATTCTCCTGGTGGAAAGATGATTACCAGGAGTTCTATTTCAATCTGAACAAGGAACGCATGGCGCAGGAAGGGATTGATGCCCAACACCTGTTCGCAGCCATCCAGCCGATATTCGGTAAGAATATGCAGGTAGGTTCGGTGGTGACGGAAAGCGGTTCGGAAAGTATTCGGCTTTCTTCCCGCCAATCTCATGAGTATGATGTATGGGCGATGCAGTTCTTTCCTTATGGTGTGGACAACGGGAAGCACTATAAACTTTCTGAACTGGCCACGGTGGAGAAGGGACAAATGCCGCAGCAGATAGCCAAAGAAAACCAGCAATACCGCCTTTGCCTGCAATACGAATATATCGGTTCGTATGAGCAGGGCAACAAGATACAGAAGCGGGATCTGGAAGAATTTAATAAAACCTTACCGATGGGCTATACAGCCGAGTCGGACAGTCAGTCGTGGTCGTGGAACAAAAAGGATAACAAACAGTACCTATTGTTATTGGTTGTGATTTCCATCATTTTCTTCACGACGAGTATCCTGTTTAATTCGTTGAAGCAACCGCTGGCTATCATTTTTGTTATTCCGGTATCTTATATCGGGGTATTCCTCACATTCTATTGGTTCCGCCTGAATTTCGACCAGGGTGGTTTTGCTTCGTTCGTTCTTTTGTGTGGTATCACGGTGAATGCCAGTATTTATATTCTGAATGAGTACAATAGCATCCGCCGCCGTTTTCCCCGCCTTTCCATGCTTCGTGCCTATACAAAGGCATGGAATGCAAAGATATTGCCTATTTTCCTTACGGTGGTTTCTACTATTCTGGGTTTTATCCCGTTTATGGTCGGAACGGATAAAGAAGCCTTTTGGTTCCCGTTGGCATCGGGTACTATAGGAGGACTGGTTATGTCCATCATCGGCATTTTCTTCTTCCTTCCGGTGTTCTGTCTGAAGAGGAAAGAGGTTTGCAAATTCCCTAAAAGGGGTGCTAAAGCCCCAAAAAGAAGTCAGCAATAAGTCTGTTACAAATTTACTTTTTGACACTATTTGCCTACATCCTACACCAATGTGCCTCAAACGCTTTATTGATGGGCGTTTCAGAAGGTGTAGGCAAGGGTGTAGGCAGGTGCAGGAAGTGATTTGCCTACACCGTGTGTTGTCCTGCTTCTACTGATTGTTTCTATCCGGCAGGATGCTCGGAATCCTTCTTCTTATTGTAATATCCTTCTTTGTATTATATTGATATATAATGTGTTGTAGTTTCCTATAGGTAGGGAACTGTAGTTTCTACGCTTGGGAACGCTCGTTTCTTTAGCTTAGAAATTCGAGTTTCTCCTAATGGGAACTGCAGTTTCTCTTAATAGGAACTGTCGTTTCTGTACTAGGGAACGCTCGTTCCCTCTCGTGGGAACTGTATTCAGCTGACTATGTATAGAAACACTTTGACTATGCCGGGAAGCACTTTACACTGTATGGAACTCACTTCCTGACTTATTATACACGTTTATACTTGTGTTTCTGATTCACTATACAAC
>CAMTFK010000155.1 GCA_947071285.1 uncultured Bacteroides sp.
CCGTATTGATGGTAGTCATCATCCGTATTGATGATAGTCATCATCCGTATTGATGATATATCGAATCATACACTAAGGTATGTTCATTCTAAAGATTTTGTTGATAGGCAATAAGAGTGTCATTGGGAAAAACATTATCTTTGGGGGCATAAAAGTAAAAGGTATGAACCGTAACTTTATAACAAAAACTATGTACGAATGGGCTAATGAAATGAACTGTGCCGTAACCGTATGTGACACAGAAGGAGTCATCCTTTATATGAATGAGAAAGCATGCTGCACGTTTACCAAACATGGCAATCTGATAGGCAAGAACCTATTTGATTGCCACAACCCGCAATCGCAGGACAAGATACGCGAACTGCTTGAAACGGGAGGTGTCAATGCTTATACCATTGAGAAGAATGGAGTCAGGAAAATGATTTATCAGACGGCATGGAAACAGGATGGTGTGGTGGGAGGCCTGGTAGAGATTTCCATGGAGATACCCGGAGAGATGCCCCACTATGTGAGGAAGTGAATAGTAAAATGGAAAGGTGATTATGCATGATGTGTTGCGAAGGCACTGAACGAAAAATCATACATATAGATATGGATGCGTTTTACGCATCTGTAGAACAGCGTGACAATCCGGAGTTGCGCGGGAAACCTGTTGCCGTGGGTTATGCCGAAGAACGTGGTGTAGTGGCGGCTGCCAGTTATGAGGCGCGTCGCTTTGGAGTTCGTTCGGCTATGCCATCTACGAAAGCAAAACGGCTTTGTCCGCAACTTATCTTTGTGCCCGGACGGATGGAGGTGTATAAGAATGTTTCCCGCCAGATACATGAAATTTTCCATGAATATACGGATATCATTGAGCCGCTTTCGTTGGATGAGGCTTTCCTGGATGTGACAGAGAATAAATCCGGCATTCCATTGGCTGTGGACATTGCCAAGGAAATCAAACAAAAGATACGGAGAGAACTTAATCTTGTAGCATCCGCCGGTATATCTTATAATAAGTTCTTGGCAAAGATTGCTTCGGACTATCGCAAGCCGGATGGACTGTGTACCATCCACCCTGACCAGGCACTGGATTTTATAGCCCGTCTTCCCATCGAGAGTTTCTGGGGCGTAGGTCCGGTGACGGCAAAGAAGATGCATTCGTTAGGGATTCACAATGGAGAACAGTTGCGAGCCTGTTCACAAGCCATGTTACTGCGTGAGTTCGGAAAAGTCGGTTCATCGTATTATGATTGTGCAAGAGGAATTGACCTCCGTCCGGTGGAGTCGGTGCGTATTCGTAAATCTATCGGTTGTGAACATACATTGGAGAAAGATATCTCGCAACGTTCATCGGTTATCATCGAGTTATATCATACTGCGGTGGAACTGGTTGGGCGTTTGGAACATAAAGACTTTAAAGGAAATACACTGACGCTGAAAATCAAGTTTCATGATTTCAATCAGATAACCCGTAGTATTACGCAGGCCAAAGAATTAACTACTCTTGATGTGATTCTTCCCTTGGCGAAACAATTGCTGAAAGAAGTGGATTATGAACACCATCCTATCCGCCTGATAGGTCTTTCTGTTTCTAATCCGCGGGAGGAGACAGAGGAGAAGGGCGTTTGGGAACAGTTGAGCTTTGAATTTAGTGATTGGAAATAAACCCTCTTTCCCTGTGATTTATTAATCCGATGTACAAATGGATGATTTTGTACCCAACTACGGATAATCAGATACATTGTTTTGGCGGAACTTGCGTACTTTTGCCTCGTTGTATAACAGATAATCTAACTTTTAAATATCATGAAGAAGAACACGCTTTGCCGCATTATCCTTTCTTTCTGCCTGCTTATTGCCGCAGGTGTTTCAGCACATGCCTATACCGGACGGAATCTTTTGCAAAAGACTGCCGGTAGTGAAGAAAGACTCAAAGAAGTATTGGTGATGAATCAGGCTTGGGTGCCTTATCCCGCCTATAACGACCGTTCCGCTTGGGATGCTTTGTTGGGTGCTGATAAAGAAACGCTTATCCGTGCCGGTGAAAAACAGTTGAATTATGAATGGAAAGTAATCCGCGCCACCGACTATCTGGAATATGAACGCAGTGGCGAACGCAATATCATGCAGAACCCTTATGAGGCAAACCGCAAAGCCATTAATGCCCTGATGCTTGCCGAACTTGCCGAAGGAAAAGGACGCTTTATCGACCAACTGGCGAACGGTGTGTTCTTCAGTTGCGAAATGACTTCCTGGGTACTTTCCGCCCATCTGGTACGCCAAAGCACGAAACGCTCTTTACCCGATTACCGGGAACAGGTGATTGACCTCGGTTCCGGCAATTACGGTTCTATGCTCTCGTGGGTATATTATTTCTTCCATCACTCATTCGATAAACTGGACCCTGCGATTTCTTTGCGTCTGCGCCAGACTTTACAGGAACGTATTCTCGACCCCTATATGAATAATGACCGCGAATGGTGGATGGCCTTTCACTGGAAACCGGGAGAGATTATCAATAACTGGAATCCGTGGTGCAACTCGAATGTGTTGCAATGCTATCTCTTGCTGGAAAACGACCGTGACCGCCTGGCAAAGGCAGTATGGCGCAGTATGCAGTCAGTCGATAAGTTCATCAACTTTGTAAAAGCCGACGGTGCCTGCGAGGAAGGTCCTTCTTATTGGGGGCATGCCGCAGGAAAGATGTACGACTATCTTCAGATACTCTTTGACGGGACAGGCGGAAAAGTCTCGCTTTTCGAAGAACCGATGGTGCGCCGGATGGGAGAGTATATCAGCCGTACATATGTAGGCAACGGCTGGGTAGTGAACTTTGCCGATGCTTCTGCCAAGGGTGGAGGTGACGCTCCGTTGATTTACCGCTACGGTCATGCCGTGGGCAGTGATGAAATGATGCAGTTTGCAGCCTATCTTCTGAATGGCAAACGCCCCTCCATACCTGTGGGAAATGATACATTCCGTTCTTTGCAGTCCATTTTGTGGAATGGAGAGTTGGAAAAGACAGTGGCAGCCCACACCATACCTGCCTGTACCTGGTACCCCGAAACGGAATTCTGCTACCTGACGAATAAGTCCGGTTGGTTCCTGGCAACAAAAGGAGGTTTCAATAATGAAAGCCATAACCATAATGACGTGGGCACTTTCTCCTTGTACGTCAATACCATACCGGTGCTGATTGATGCAGGTGTGGGGACATATACGCGTCAGACATTCAGCAAAGACCGTTACACCATCTGGACGATGCAAAGTAACTATCACAATTTGCCGATGATTAACGGTGTGCCGCAAAGTTACGGACAACAATATAAAGCTACGGATGTTGTCTGCCAGCCTAAAAAGCGCTTCTTCTCAGCCAATATAGCTACAGCCTATCCTGAAGAAGCCGGAGTGAACAACTGGACACGTGCGTACTCCCTGGGCGAAAAGCAACTGACCATCACTGATAATTTCTCTCTGAAATCAGCGAAAGCACCTAATCAGGTTAACTTCCTTACTTGGGGGAAAGTGGACATTTCCATTCCCGGAAAAGTAACTGTCGAAGTGCAGGGACAGAAGGTTACACTGGAATATCCCCGCGAGTTCACGGCAGACCTTGAAACAATCGAATTGCCGGATACGCGTCTTTCCAATGTCTGGGGTTCCGAAATATACCGCATTACATTGAAAGATAAAGAAGCACGATTAACGGGCAAGTATAAGTTCGTTATCAAATAAATAATCTATATTTGCGTTTTAGAATATAAAAACGCAGAACTATGGGTTGTTTTATGAACTTTTTGTGGCTGATATTCGGAGGCATCCTTACAGCTATTGAATATCTTGTTGCCAGTTTGCTGATGATGATTACCATCATCGGCATTCCGTTTGGCATGCAAACGTTGAAACTTGCCACGCTTGCGCTGTGGCCCTTCGGAAAAACGGTGCGGAGCGGAGAGCGTTCGGGCGGATGCCTCTACGTATTGATGAATGTGCTGTGGATATTCCTGGGTGGCATTTGGATTTGCCTTTCACACTTGGTGTTTGGAGTGATCTTGTGCATTACTATCATTGGTATTCCCTTTGGTTTGCAGCACTTCAAACTGGCGGCATTGGCGTTGACTCCTTTTGGAAAAGATATCGTTGCAGATTAAACAGAAAAGAAAAGGGCGAAGAACCTTTCAGTTCTCCGCCCTCTTTCATTTTATTTAAAGGTGTTGTTTACATGGTAATGTTAGCTTGCTTTGCAAGCAGTTTCTGAAGTTTGCCATTCAAAGCCTGGCACATTGCACCGTTTCCCATTGCTTGATAGCGTTTAATACGGTACTGTAACATAAAGATTTCATTTGCATTCTTTTTCATAATCGTCTTGTTTTGTGCCTTCCGCGTTTCGGAAAGCGGGTTTTACATCTTTTTCTTTATCTTATTAACGCTGCAAAGATACAAAATGTTCACGAGAAATATGTTCTACAACATAAAAATATGCACTTTTTCTTCAATTATCTCTTGAAAAGCATGGTTTTGCCATCTGTATATTACAAATATATTGTATACCTTTGTAATATCTTATATGAAATGGAAGTTATAAACAGGAATCTACGATGATAAATAAGTTGTTGACACTTTTACATAGTCCTTATCCGGTATTGGTGAAGCGATGGAAAGCGGTGGTAATTCCCTCTTTTATCGTATTCATTATTCTTTTTCTATTGCAACCTTTTGGAATCTCCATGATGGAGAGTTATAAGTTTTGGGTAGTATTGGGGTATGGCATAGTTTCCTCAATGGCGTTGAGCGTATTTGTGTATATGCTTCCGGCTGCACTTCCCCGATACTATGATGAGCAGCACTGGACATTAGGGAAAGAACTGCTGGGAACGTTGGGAGCCTGTCTACTGATTGCGATAGGTAACTGGTTTTATACGGCCTGGTGGTTCGGAGGGAATCTTTTGAGTTGGAGAGGCTTCCTGATCAGTGTAATCTGGGTAGGAATTCTTGCTCCTTTCCCTATTGCGTTTTTCTTGATGTGGAACCGTAATCTGCAACTGGCTCGCAACCTGAAAGAAGCTACGGAGATAAACTTCGCCCTTTCTAAAAAGATAAGCCTTCGGAAAGAAAAGAGAGAAGCGGAAGCTGAGGAGGAAGATGATGTTTGCTGTCCGGTGACGGAGAAACCTGCGTATCTGGTCTTTTCCGGTGGAACCAAAGAGATGTTGGAGATACCCGCCGATGCGCTGTTGTATGTGGAAGCGGAGGGAAACTATGTGCGTATTATCTATCGTGTTGAGAACAAAATACAGCAGAGATTGCTGCGCGCTACAATGAAACAGGCAGAAGAAGCGGTGGAGGCTTGTCCGTTTATCGTCCGTTGCCACCGGGCGTTTCTGGTGAATGTAAGTACGGTGGTGAAAGTGGATGGAAACTCGCAGGGATACCGTTTACGTTTGGATGGGTGTAAGGATGAAGTTCCTGTATCCAGGGCTTACTCGAAAGAAGTAAAAACATTGATAGAAGGCACTTCGGAAGGGTAGTCATTCGTCACAGAAAAGGGATAGAAACAGCCGTTCGTCACAGATGGAGTGCTGTTTGTCACATATCCGGGCTGTTTGTCCCGGATATTTTTTTGCCCCGGAATCTTGGTCTATGTTTGCTGACGGAAATCGTAAAGAACATAGATAAATGAAAAGATTGATTTTACTTTTAGGTATGGGTGCATTGCTGATGACACAGCATTTGGAAGCACAAACAGCGGTGACGGATACTGTCTTTCTGCAAATATACAATGATAGTGTAGATTTGAAAGAAGTGGTGGTCAAAGGAAAAAGAACACCGGTGGCTAACAGCCGTTGGAGCGACATGCATCCTGTGGAACTGGTGATGGTGGGAGGTGCGAACGGAGATTTGTATCATGCATTGCAGACGTTACCCGGTACACAAATACAAGGTGAAAGCGGCAGATTGCTGGTGCGTGGCGGAAGTAGTGACGAAGCGCAAACTTACATTGACGGCATGCATGTCCTGAATCCTTATACTGCTACGGGAATAAATTCACCTGCGCGCGGCCGTTATTCCACTTTTATGTTCAGTGGGGTCAATCTGGAATCGGGCGGTGCTCCTTTGGAATATGGAGAAGCGCTTTCGGCTGTGTTACCTTTGGAGACGAAGGATAAAAGTCCGGTGAATAAGTTGGGCATCAACGCTTCTACGGTGGGTTTCGGTGGCGGAGGCACGCGGGCTTTCGATAAAGGTTCCCTTTCCGTGAATCTGGATTATCAGGACTTGTGTGTATATGACCACATTTATTCGGGGCGAATGGACTTTGAAGACCCTTACCGCCTGATGACAGGTTCGGCGCAATTCCGTTATCATCCGGACGATGCGACACTTTTTAAAATCTACTTCGGTTATGACCGGACGGACTTTTCCAATTATGAGGGGCAGGAACGGAGATTGTTTGATTTGGGTGAGAATAATTTCTATGCCAATACTACTTTTCGCAAGAGTACTCTTAAAGGCTGGAATTGGTTTGCCGGAGCGGCATACGGTTTCTTTGAACAGAAAATAGGGAATGTATCGCTTTCCGGTGACGACTGGATGGAACGCCAGCAGGAACTTCACATAAAGACGAAAATTTTCAAGCGCCTTGCTCCGGCTTTCCGTCTAGATATGGGCTTGGAGAGTTTTATTCGCCGATATGAAAACCATTATCAATATCAGATACAAGAAGCAAGTACAATGGATAGCCGCAATGAAATGAACCCTACCGTCAGCGCAGCTTTCCTTTCTGCCACCTACTATCCCATAGAGCAACTGAAAGCGGAACTTTCTTTCCGGACAGAATATACTTCATTGAACCGGCGGATGAATTTCTCTCCCCGCTTGTCCGTCAATTACTATTTGGGTGATGTGGTGTTTTCTGCTACGGCAGGGAGGTATACGCAATTGCCGATAAACAGATTATTGGCTCAAAGTAAGAATCTGAAATCGGAGACGTGTATCCAGTATAACTTAGGTGCCCAGTTCGGGAGTGAGGGGCGTTTTTATAAAGCGGAAGTTTATTATAAGAAATACGACCATCTGGCATTGATAGAGAAGGGAAACATGAATATGGCAGAGATGGTAACTTCCAATGGATACGGTCATAGCAAGGGGTTCGATTTGTTTTTCAATGACCGTGTGCTGGTGAAGAATCTGGAATACCAGCTTTCTTATACCTATAATATCTCCAAGAGAAAATTTCAGGAGTACACGGAACTGACTACTCCTCAATATGCCACCCGTCATAACGCATCTGTAGTTCTGAAATACTCCATTCCCCGCATAGGAACGATTGTCGGGCTGACAAACCGTTTCAGTAGCGGGCGTCTTTACCATAATCCCGGTTTGCCGGGGCTGATGAACGATGAAGTGAAGCCTTATAACAGCCTTGATCTGGGACTGACCTTCTTGCCGAGCAAAAAAGTTATCATCCACGCCTCTGCCACGAATATCCTTTGCCGGAAAAATGAATTCGGCAAGGTGGATAATAAGGCGATATTGGCCTCGAATGACCATTTCTTCTACATCGGTGTATTTATCACGATAGGCAAGAAAGCGGCTTATGATGTATCTAATTTCTAAATTCAATAAATTAACTCTTTAAAAAGCAATGAACATGAAAGTATTTATTATTAGTTTCGTTTGCGTTTTGGCATTTGTTGCCCAAAGTCTGTCTGCACAGAATCTTACTCTGGAAGTACGTGGTATTGAGAAAGTAACCGGGAAACTCTACGTTGCCATTTACAATTCCCCGGAAACATTCATGAAGAAACCGCTTGCCGGGTTTGTGGTCGAGGTAAAAGATAAAGTGATGTCCGTTCCTTGCAAGGGCCTCCCCGCAGGCACCTACGCTTTCTCCATGTATCAGGATGAGAACGGGAACGGTAAACTGGATACCGCCGCTTTCGGCATACCTACCGAAAAATTTGGTTTCAGTAATGATGCCGAAGGTGTCATGGGCCCGCCGTCTTACGAGAAATGTAGTTTCACGTTTTCCGCAGACACTACTTTAGTGGTAAATTTAAAGTGAGTTTCCGGATAATTCTTTAACTTTGTAGCTCACACCTTAATATATATAAGTATTATGAGACGAGCTACACATCTTTTCGGAATATGCTGGCTGCTTTGCCTGCTTGCTTCCTGTGGAAAATCCCATTTCATAACTGATGAATCCTACCGTTCCCGTGTGGAACAGGACTTGCAGCAAAAGCAGACGATGCTATCGCAAGGAGAACTGTTTACCATATTGGACGATGAGTCGCTGACCACCTATGAGCGAGAAGCTCTGGAGTTTCTCTATGCCTATATGCCGTTGGCGGATATCACGGACTATCCCGGACAGTTTCATCTGATGAATATCCGCTCTTCCCGGCGCACGGCAGAGGAAATGCCTTGGGGAAAGACTATCCCCGAAGATTTATTCCGTCACTTCGTGCTTCCGACGCGGGTGAACAATGAACATCTGGACAGTGCCCGGGTTGTATTCTACGATGAGCTGAAAGACCGTGTGAAGTCTCTTTCCCTATACGATGCTATACTGGAAGTGAACCATTGGTGCCATGAGAAAGCAGTCTATATGCCCTCCGACGCCCGTACCAGTTCGCCGTTGGCAACTGTGCGTACTGCTTACGGTCGTTGCGGAGAAGAATCTACGCTTCTGGTAGCCGCCCTTCGTTCGGTAGGTATTCCGGCACGGCAGGTTTATACGCCGCGTTGGGCGCATACCGATGATAACCATGCCTGGGTGGAAGCCTGGGCGGATGGCAAATGGTATTTCTTGGGTGCCTGTGAGCCGGAACCGGTTTTGAACCTTGGTTGGTTCAATGCACCTGCCAGTCGCGGCATGCTGATGCACACAAAGGTGTTCGGACGTTATGAAGGAAAAGAAGAGGTAATGTCCGTCACGCCCAACTATACGGAAATCAATGTGATTGATAATTATGCACCTACGGCACAAGCCAAAGTAAAAGTGACGGATGGACAAGGAAATCCCGTTTCCGGTGCGCAGGTAGAATTTAAACTCTACAACTATGCGGAATTTTATACGGTAGCAACCAAGCAGACCGATGCTGATGGTACCTGTGCCCTGACTGCCGGAAAAGGAGACATGCTGGTGTGGGCATCCAAAGACGGAAAGTTCGGTTTCGCCAAACTCTCTTTTGGTAAGGACAATGAGTTGACTGTGGCATTGGATAAAACTCCCGGTGATAACTGTATTGTCGACTTTGACATCGTTCCGCCGGCAGAAAGTGCAAACCTGCCTGCTGTTACTGACGAACAACGTGCCGAAAACAATCGCCGTTTGGCGCAGGAAGACTCCATTCGCAATGCCTACGTTGCTACATTCATGTCAGAAGACTCAGCCCGTCGTTTGGCAAAACAGTATAAGTTGGATCCAGATGTAGTGGCAAAGATTCTGGCTGCTTCCCGCGGCAATCATAAAGTGATTGCAGACTTCATTACCCGTCTGCGTTCTGAGGATTCCAGAAAAGGCGGCATCGACCTGTTGCAACAGATTTCGGCAAAAGATCTTCGTGACGTTAGTTTGGAGGTGTTGATAGAAAATATGCTGTCTCATGTGCGCACAAGTGCTGTGAACTTCCGCAAATATGTACGCAATCCGCGCATAAGTAACGAGATGCTGACTCCATACAAAACTTTCTTTGACAAGGTGATTTCTCAGGAAACAGAGCAGATTTATCTGGAAGAACCTGCCAAACTGATAGCGTGGGTAGCTGAGAATATCCGTGTGGAGAAAGATTGCAATTTGGGTGGCCCGGCCATTTCTCCTGCGGGAGTGTGGAAAGCACGCGTGGCAGACGCTCATAGCCGTGATATTTTCTTTGTAGCTATGGCTCGCAGCATGGGGATGCCTGCACGTATTGACGAAGTGACCGGTAAAGTGCAATTGATAGAAGATACAGGTCTTATTGATGTGAACTTTGAAAAAGCGCTGTCCGAAGGAGTACGGTCGCAGAGAGGTAAACTCATTGCCGGATACAAACCCGCCAAGTCATTGGACAATCCGAAATATTATTCTCATTTCACTATATCCAAAGTCACTCCGCAGGGACGTTTGCAATTGCTCGCTTATGAAGAAGGCGATGCGGATATGGGCAGCGGTACCACATGGAGCAGTCTGTTGAAGGAAGGGGCAGCGCTGGATGCCGGAAACTATGTATTGGTCACCGGTACGCGTCTGGCTAGCGGTGCAGTGCTCTCCAATGTCACTTTCTTTAGTGTAGAGCCACAAAAGACAACGAAAATAGACCTGGTGATGCGTGAGAGCAAAGATGAAGTGCAAGTCATCGGAAACTTCAATTCCGAGTCTCTTTTCACCCCGATGGCGGATAAGGGAACATTCTCTTCCAAGCAAAGTCTTTTGCAGGCTTGCGGACGGGGGTATTTCGTGGTCGGCATACTGGGCGTCAATCAGGAACCTACCAACCATGCCTTGCGTGACATAGCCGCGTACAAGGCGGATTTGGAGAAATGGGGACGAAAGATGGTGTTGCTTTTCCCGGATGAGGCTCAGGCCGGAAGATTTGCTAAAGAATCGTTCCCCGGTATGCCTTCTACTATTATATATGGTATAGATACGGACGGCGTCGCCAAACAGATAGCCGAAGCCATGAAATTAAAGAATAAGAATAGTTTGCCTATCTTTATTATCGCTGATACCTTCAACCGCGTGGTGTTTGTTTCGCAAGGATACACCATCGGGCTGGGCGAGCAGTTGATGAAGACGGTGAAAGGATTATAAGGGATAAGGAGTTGACAAGGGAACAAGGGGCTGCGCTGTACTTTGTTCCCTTTTTTTGTCAACTGATTCAAATCCGTGCAGAAAGGAGTAAAAGTGATTAGCGTTTAGTGATTAGTGATAAGTAATGAGGCAAATGATAAACAGCACTATCTCAATTCTCCTCCTCTTGGGAGGA
>CAMTFK010000156.1 GCA_947071285.1 uncultured Bacteroides sp.
AGATCTGCGCATGTCTCGTGGGCTCGGAGATGTGTATAAGAGACAGGAAATAGGCTATTTAACCGAATTTGTACCGAGTTTGTACCGAGTATGTATCGAATCTATATCGAATTTATTATATACACTCTCTCTTACTTAAATATATGGGCAATTTACAAAACTTGTATCCATTCATGCTCGTTCCCTATTCCTATCCATTCAGAATATAACTTTTCTTTATGTCTGATAAAAGAGTATGAATAGGTTATCCGGGCAGAATGACATAGTTTTGTAACGAATTAAACAGCATCTATCATGTATAAGCAAATTATTCGTCCGTTACTTTTTTTGTTGAACCCCGAGAGAGTACACTCTCTCCTATTGTCCGCTTTGCAGTGCTATGGTCACTTGCCGTTCGTTCGCTCCCGGGTACGCCGCTATTACAAAGCTACGGATAAGCAATTGGTCTGGAACCAGCTCGTCTTTAAGAACCGGATCGGGCTTTCTGCCGGATTTGATAAGGGCGCCGAAGTTTTCAACGAACTTGCCGATTTTGGATTTGGCTTTATCGAAGTAGGAACCGTGACACCGAATGGTCAGCCAGGCAATCCAAAGCCGCGCATTTTCCGTCTGCCGAAAGCTGCTTCACTGATTTCAAGGACAGGATTTAACAACCCCGGATTAGACATTGTGAAACGTAACTTAGAAAACAAAACCGATGCATATTTGCTCGGCATCAATATCAATAAGAATCCCCAATCAGAAAAGGAAGAAGCCGTGAACGATTTCTTAAGACTATATGCCGGCCTGTATGGTCTGGCGGACTATTTCACACTGAACTGGGGGTCCATAGAGGTGACTTTGATGCATAAGGTTCTGGAAACGCTCACCGCCTTCCGAAGTAAACAGAAGATTTATCGTCCTATACTCTTGAAAGTACCTGCCGATATTACTACCGAAGGAATGGATGCAGTGCTTAATTGCATACAGACCTACAGACTACAAGGAGTGATAGCCACCGGCCCCACAATGGACCGCTCAAATCTATCCCCCTATACCACCGCTCGGTTAGAAGCTATCGGTGCAGGCGGAGTAAGCGGAAAAGGGATTGGAAATAAGTCCATCGAGGCCGTAAAATACCTGCGCTCCCACAGCGAGAAAGGTATGTTGATTATAGGCGCAGGCGGTGTGATGAGTCCTGAAGATGCCAGGCAAATGCTGGCAGCCGGAGCGAATCTGATACAGATTTATTCCGCTTTCATCTACGAAGGGCCGGCAATTGTTAAGAATATGATTAAAGCTATCCATTAGAATAAGAAACAATCGTTATCTTTGCACGGTAATTACCAACTAACTAATTCCGATATAAATATTATGGCATTTACCAACAACATTATGATTGTCCGCCACAGATTGCTGACAGAGCTGGTAAAACTGTGGAGAGATAACGAACTTGTAGAAAAAATAGACCGTCTTCCCATCGAACTGAGTCCGAGAAGGTCAAAGCATGCCGGGCGTTGCTGTGTACATAAAGAACGTGCCGTATGGAAATACAAATCGTTGCCGCTACTTGGCTTGGACATGGAAGATGAACAAGACGAATTAACCCCATTATCAGAGTACGCAGCGCGTGCACTGGACAGAGCCGAAAATGGGAAACCGAAAGATAACATCATGTGCGTGATTGACGAAGCATGTTCGGCTTGCGTACAGATTAATTACGAAATCACCAACCTTTGCCGTGGTTGCACCGCCCGCAGTTGCCAGACCAACTGCCCCAAAAAGGCTGTCCACGTGAAAGAAAGCGGACAGGCATGGATAGACCATGACGAATGCATCAGTTGCGGTATCTGCCACAAGAATTGTCCGTATCATGCAATCGTTTATATCCCCGTGCCTTGTGAAGAAGCCTGTCCGGTAAAAGCTATCAGCAAGGACAAAAAAGGCATCGAGCATATCGATGAAAGCAAATGTATCTATTGCGGAAAGTGCCTCAACGCTTGTCCGTTCGGAGCTATCTTCGAGGTTTCTCAGGTATTCGACGTCCTGCATAAGATACGTAAGGGAGAAAAGGTAGTGGCTATCGTTGCCCCGTCCATACTGGGACAATTCAAAACAACCATCGAACAAGTCTATGGCGCTCTCAAAGCTGTGGGTTTTGCAGATGTCATCGAGGTGGCACAGGGAGCTATGGATACCGTCAGCAACGAGGCACACGAATTGATAGAGAAACTGGAAGAAGGGCAGAAATTCATGACCACTTCTTGTTGTCCATCGTACATTGAGCTGGTGAACAAGCATGTGCCGGGAATGAAACCCTACGTATCGAGCACCGGATCGCCTATGTACTACTCCGCGCGTATTGCGAAAGAGAAACATCCGGATGCGAAAGTGGTGTTCATCGGTCCTTGTGTAGCCAAACGAAAAGAAGCACAATGGGATGATGCTGTGGATTTTGTCATGACTTTCGAAGAAGTAGCATCTGTATTGGACGGACTGAACATCCAGTTGGAACAGGCACACCCTTATAGCATGTCGTTCGCATCCGTACGCGAAGCACACGGATTTGCACAGGCAGGTGGTGTAATGGGGGCTGTAAAGGCTTATCTGAAAGAGGAAGCTGACAAAATTAATGCCATTCAAGTAGCTAACCTGGATAAAAAGACTATCGGTTCTCTGCGTGCTTATGCCAAATCGGGTAAAGCTCCGGGACAGTTCATTGAAGTGATGGCATGCGAAGGCGGATGTATCACAGGACCTTGTACGCACAATGAAATTGCAGCCGGTAAGCGTCAGTTTGTACAGGAATTGGCGAAGCAGGAAAAGACTTATTAGATAAGTAGTAAGTAGTTAGTAGTAAGTAGTGAATAGTTAGTAGCTTATTAACTTTGATAGAATGAAAACTTTGATTGCTAAACTCCGGCAGGAGCACCATCTGGATGCAGAAGAATACAAAGCTCTGCTGCTTTGCCGGGATGTCGATGCCCTGATATACCTGCAAGAACAGGCACGGGAGGTAGCACTCGGACAGTTTGGTAATCGGGTATTTATTCGCGGGCTGATTGAGATAAGTAACCGCTGCCGCAATAATTGCTACTATTGTGGCATACGGAAAGAGAATCAAAATGTTGCACGCTACGAGCTGACGCAGGAGGATATTCTGGATTGTTGTCGTGAAGGATATACACTCGGTTTTCGCACCTTTGTATTGCAAGGTGGCGAAACACCGGCTGCAAAGGATGACGGGATGGTTGAAACAATCTCTTCCATCCGGCAGGAATTTCCGGATTGTGCCATAACCTTGTCGTTAGGCGAGAAATCCCGTGAGGCTTACGAGCGCTTTTTCCGGGCAGGAGCCAACCGGTATTTATTGCGTCACGAAACGCACAATGAAGAGCATTACCGCCACCTGCATCCGTCCGGTATGTCCATAAAACAACGGCTGCAATGCCTGATGTGGTTAAAAGAAATCGGTTATCAAACCGGGACGGGAATCATGGTAGGTAGCCCCGGACAGAGTGTAGACCATCTGGTGGAAGATATTCTTTTTATAGAACAATTCCATCCGGAGATGATAGGTATCGGTCCGTTCATCCCACATCACGACACTTCGTTCGCCACTGCCCCTCCGGGGAGTATGGAAATGACTTTAAAACTCCTTTCCATCTTCCGCCTGATGCATCCCGGAGTGTTGCTGCCTTCAACAACAGCACTGGCCACCCTCTCCCCGGACGGAAGAGAACGCGGCATACTGGCAGGAGCCAACGTGGTAATGCCCAACCTTTCCCCCCGCAACCAACGGGAGAAATATACACTTTATGACAACAAAGCTTCTCTTGGTGCCGAAGCCGCAGAAGGATTACAGCAATTAGAAGAGAAGTTGGCAGCTATAGGCTACCGAATATCGAAAGAAAGAGGCGACTATAATAGTGGTTAGTGATAAATGATTAGTGATTAGCCGGCTGCAGAATAAAGAGCTAACGACTAATCACTTATCACTAACAACTAATCACTTATCACTAACCGTTAATCACTAAAAACATGTATAATGTTAAATCAAAACAAGCGGAAGAGTTCATCGATCATCAGGAAATTCTGGATACGCTGGACTATGCCCTTTCCAATAAAAACAACCGCGCACTCATAGAAAGCCTGATTGAAAAGGCTGCCTTGTGCAAAGGTCTGTCCCACCGCGAAGCTGCCTTGCTATTGGAGTGCGACCAGCCCGACCTGACGGAACGTATCTTCCATCTGGCACGGGAAATCAAACAAAAATTCTATGGCAACCGCATCGTGATGTTCGCACCGCTATACCTTTCCAACTACTGCGTAAACGGTTGTGTCTATTGCCCTTATCATGCCAAAAACCATACGATAGCACGCAAGAAACTGTCACAGGAAGAGATACGTCAAGAAGTCATTGCCTTGCAGGACATGGGACATAAACGTCTGGCCCTGGAAGCCGGCGAAGACCCGCTACGCAACCCCATCGATTATATTCTGGAATCCATCCGGACCATCTATGGCATCCGCCATAAGAATGGTGCCATCCGGCGGGTAAACGTGAATATTGCCGCTACAACGGTAGAGAATTATCGTCGGCTGAGAGATGCAGGTATCGGTACTTACATTCTTTTCCAGGAAACCTATCACAAGGAAAATTATGAGACCTTGCATCCCACAGGCCCTAAAAGCAAATATTCCTATCACACCGAAGCTATGGACCGTGCCATGGAAGGCGGTATCGACGATGTAGGTATAGGTGTATTATTCGGGCTGAATACCTATCGGTACGATTTCGTAGGATTATTGATGCATGCCGAACATCTGGAAGCTACGTTTGGCGTAGGTCCGCATACCATCAGCGTACCGCGCATTTGCCCTGCCGACGATATTGAGACGAAAGATTTCCCCAATGCCATTTCTGATGAAATGTTCTGCCGCCTCGTTGCGGTAATCCGCATTGCAGTACCTTACACCGGAATGATTATTTCCACCCGTGAATCGGAAGCAGTACGGCGCAAGGTATTGGAATTAGGTATTTCACAAATCAGTGGTGGTTCGCGCACCAGCGTAGGCGGGTATGCCGTGCCGGAAACAAAAGAAGAGAACTCGGCCCAATTTGATATCAGCGACCGTCGCACACTGGATGAAGTGGTAGGTTGGTTGCTCGACCTGGGACATATCCCCAGTTTCTGTACGGCTTGTTATCGTGAAGGACGGACAGGTGACCGTTTCATGTCTCTTGTCAAACGAGGGCAGATAGCCAACTGCTGCCAGCCCAATGCACTGATGACATTGAAAGAATATCTGGAAGATTATGCCTCACCCGAAACGCGGGAAAAAGGTATCCGCCTCATTCGCGAAGAGATGGAGCGCATTCCTAATCCAAAGATTAAGGAGATAGCGATGAGAAATCTGTACGAGATAGAAAACGGAAAAAGAGATTTCAGATTTTAAGAAGAAGTTGATGTATTCAGTTCATACATAAACAAATTAAATCCTATGAACCAAACTCCTAATGCCAACCGCCTGCAAATCGCCCTCTTCGGACGGCGGAACAGTGGTAAATCCAGTCTTGTCAACGCACTGACGGGGCAAGATACTGTCCTCGTCTCCCCCACTCCCGGCACCACAACGGACCCGGTTAAGAAAGCGATGGAAATTCATCTTCTCGGTCCCTGTCTTTTCATAGACACTCCGGGATTCGATGACGAAGGTGAGTTGGGAGAAATGCGCGTGGAGCGTACTCTGAAAGTCATAGAGAAAACAGACATCGCCCTGTTCCTTTGTGAAAATGGAGATGAAGAAGAACAAGTATGGATAAAACGCCTGAAAGAGCGGAATATCCCCGTAGTACTCATCCTTAATAAATCCGATATTCGCCCCGACATTGCCCCCCGGGCTGCACAGATTGAGAAAGTTTACGGAGAACGTCCCGTCATTGTAAGTGCCAAAAGTGCTACCGGCATGCACGAAATCCATCGCGCTATCCTGGAGAAACTTCCTGCTGATTTCGGGGAACAAACCATCACCGGGAATCTGGTAAAGGAAGGAGATGTGGTATTATTAGTCATGCCACAAGATATTCAGGCCCCTAAAGGACGTCTGATTCTACCCCAAGTGCAGACTATCCGCGAATTACTGGACCGGAAATGTCTGGTCATGAGTTGCACCACCGATAAATTGGGAGATACATTACGTGCGCTCGCCTCTCCGCCCCAACTGATTATTACAGACTCACAAGTATTCCAGACTGTCTATCAACAGAAACCGGCAGAAAGCTGTCTCACTTCTTTCTCTGTACTCTTTGCCGGCTACAAAGGAGATATACATTATTACGTGGAAAGCGCCGCCGCCATCGACAGCCTCACAGAGCAATCACATGTACTGATAGCCGAAGCCTGCACGCATGCCCCACTGACAGAAGACATAGGAAGAGTAAAACTCCCCCGCCTGTTGCGGAAAAGAATCGGCGAAAGATTAAAGATAGATATCGTTTCGGGAAATGATTTCCCTGAGGATTTATCCGGATACAATCTGATTATCCATTGCGGTGCCTGCATGTTCAATCGCAAATATGTACTTAGCCGCATCGGGCAAGCAAAAACACAGAAAGTGCCGATGACAAATTATGGAATAGCAATTGCACATTTAAGTGGAATACTTGATAAGATCAGTTATTAAATGTTCTCCGGGCGAATGATTATTTGCCCGGAGAACACACTCCTTTTTCCGGGAAGTTACTATTCCAACTCCTCCAGTACTTTCTTCACATCCACCGCCTGCAACCTTCCATACACCTTCTCCCCAATCATCACCACCGGTGCCAGCCCGCACGCTCCTACACAACGCAGGCAATCGAGTGAAAACTTCCCGTCCGGTGTAGTCTCCCCTACTTCGATACCCAGCACGCGCTTGAATTCCTCAAGCAATTTCTCCGAACCACGTACGTAACACGCCGTTCCCATACACACCGAAATAGGATGTTTACCTTTAGGAGTCATCGTAAAGAAAGTATAGAATGTTACCACACCATACACACGCGACACCGGAACATTCAGCTTTGCAGCAATCAGGCGCTGCATCTCTTCCGGCAGATAGCCGTGCAAATGCTGCGCTTCATGAAGTATATTAATTAGTTCGCCCGGCTGGTTGCCATGCTTGTCACAAATAGCACGCACTTGTTCGGCAACGTCACAGGCTAATTTGATATCTGACATAGTTTCTCCGTTTTAATAAGTTAATCAATCGCCTTATTGAAATAATGCGTATGCAGCAACCGTTCCGCAGTCTCACTCAGCGGTTTGCCCAGATATTCCTCGTACAATGTCTTGATGTACGGATTCTCATGCGACTTGCGCAAAGGCTTCTGTGCATCTTCCCGGTACAATGCATTGGCACGTGCATACAGCACTTCCGAGTTGCCATGATGCAACGGTTGTCCGCCACCACCGATACAGCCTCCCGGACATGCCATAATTTCAATCACATGATACTCATTCCGCCCGTGGCGAATATCTTCCAGCAGATGGCGTGCATTACCCAGACCATGGGCAATACCCACCTTCAGTTCAAAACCATCCAGATCAATCGTTGCACGGCGCACACCGGCCAGGCCACGCACCTGCTCAAAGTTCACATTCTCCAACGTCCGCCCGGTATAAATCTCATAAACCGAACGCAATGCCGCTTCCATCACACCACCGGTTGTTCCGAAGATGACACCGGCACCTGTTGAAGCTCCCATCGGATGATCGAACTCCTTATCTGTCAGTAGCGTAAAGCCTACGTTAGCCCGTCTGATAAGCCGTGCCAGCTCGCGGGTGGAAATAGAATAATCCACGTCCGGACTACCATCTGTCTTAAACTCATTGCGGTCGCACTCATACTTCTTTGCCAGACAAGGCATAATTGATACCACCACCAACTTCTCACGCGGAATACCCATCTTCTCCGCCCAGAATGTTTTGGCAATGCTACCGAACATCTGCTGTGGCGAGCGTGCCGTAGAAGGAATATCAAGCATATCGGGGAAATGATGTTCAAAGAAATTCACCCATGCCGGACAACAGGAAGTCAGGATAGGTAGACGAACAGATTTATCCCCATTCATATAACGTGTCAGGCGGTTCAATATCTCGGCACCTTCTTCCATGATGGTAAGGTCGGCGGCAAAGTCTGTATCAAATACATAATCAAAACCCAATTCACGAAGAGCGTATACCATCTTTCCCGTTACCAACGTCCCGGCAGGCAGTCCGAACTCTTCCCCCAGAGCCGCACGGACGGCCGGAGCAGTCTGTACAATGACTACCTTATCCGGATTTTCCAAATCCAGCAACAGGCGGTTAGTATGATCGCGTTCCGTCAATGCTCCTACCGGGCAAACAGCTACACATTGTCCGCAATAAGTACATTCACTGTCACTCATCATCTTATCGAAAGCCGGAGCAATCGTAGTATTGAAACCACGGCGAATGGCTCCCAAGGCACCTACAGTCTGTACTTCATTGCAAACACTTTCACAACGGCGGCAGAAGATACACTTATCCATGTTTCGCACAATGGACGAAGTGACTTCACGCTTACGAGGCGAAAGCTCCCCACCATTATAAGGCATCTGCCGGATATTGAAACGCAGCGCCAAAGTCTGCAACTCACAGTTGCCGCACTTCGGACAGGTAAGGCAATCATTCGGATGATCCGAAAGTATCAGTTCAGCTACCACCTTGCGGGCATTCATCACACGCAGGGTACTGGTGCGCACCACCATTCCTTCTGTACAACGGGTAGCACAGGCGGGAGCCAGATTACGACGTCCTTCCACCTCCACGACACAGATGCGGCACGAGGCCGGATTATTCTTAACGCAAGTGCCCTTCAAATCAATATGACAAAGGGTAGGTATATCTATACCGATTTTCCGTGCGGCTTCCAGGATAGTCGAACCTTCAGGCACGGTGATATAATGGCGGTCTATTTGCAGGGTTATTTGTTTTTCTTCCATTTTCTTTCAGTTTAGTTCCCTTAAACTACATTGATTGCTTTGAATTTACAGCGTGCCATGCACATGCCGCACTTGATGCACTTGTCCGGATTGATGACATGCGGTTTGCGCACATCACCCAGAATGGCATCCGCCGGACAATGCTTAAAGCAAAGATGGCAACCAATGCACAATTCCGGATTAATGGTATAAGTCAGTAATGATTTGCACTCCTTCGCCCGGCAAGTTTTATCCCTCACATGCTCCACGTATTCATCATAAAAGTTATTGAGCGTAGACAGTACCGGATTGGGTGAAGTCTGTCCCAGCCCGCACAAGGCAGTATCTTTTATCACCTTTCCCAATGTAGAGAGTGCATCCAGATCTTTCATCGTGCCTCGTCCTTCGGTTATCTTGTTCAGCAGTTCCAGCAGACGCTTGTTACCAATACGGCAGGGCGTACATTTTCCGCATGATTCTTCCACCGTAAAATCAAGATAGAAGCGTGACACAGAAACCATACAATCATCTTCATCCATTACAATCATACCACCGGAGCCCATCATCGAGCCTTCCGCCAGCAAGTTGTCAAAGTCAATCGGTGTGTCCAGGTGCTTTTCTGTCAGGCATCCCCCCGAAGGTCCACCCGTCTGCACAGCCTTGAATTTCTTTCCTCCCTTAATGCCACCGCCAATTTCATAAATCACCTCACGCAGTGTCGTACCCATCGGCACTTCTATCAAGCCGACGTTATTAATCTTACCGGCCAGGGCAAATACTTTTGTCCCTTTCGAACGTTCCGTGCCGATAGATGCGAACCATTCCGCACCTTTCGTCAGAATGATAGGAATATTGGCAAGCGTCTCCACATTATTCACATTGGTCGGCTTGCCCAGATAACCGGCTTCGGCAGGAAAAGGAGGTTTCAAAGTAGGTTCACCGCGCTTCCCTTCCATAGAGTGGATCAGAGCAGTTTCCTCACCGCATACGAATGCTCCCGCGCCGTAACGTATCTCAATATCAAAACTGAAATCCGTACCGAATATATTCTTTCCCAGCAGCCCGTATTCACGTGCCTGGGCAATAGCTATTTTCAATCTTTGTATGGCCAACGGATATTCTGCCCGGATATATACCAATCCTTTCGGAGAACCAATGGAATAACCGCAAACTGCCATTGCCTCAACAATGGAGTGCGGATCACCTTCCATGATGGAGCGGTCCATAAAAGCACCGGGGTCTCCTTCATCGGCATTACACACCACATATTTCATATCAGCCTGTTGCTTATGGGCAAACTCCCACTTCTTCCCTGTGGGGAAACCACCACCACCGCGTCCGCGAAGTCCGGAACGTTTTATCACGTCAATCACTTCCTCCGGCTTCTTATGGAGCAGACTATCTGCCAACGCCATATAGCCATCCAGTGCAATATATTCCTCAATGTTTTCGGGATCGATGAAACCGCAGTTACGCAGTGCTATACGCATCTGTTTCCGGTAGAAGTCCATATGCTTGGAGTCGCTGACAGTTTTCTCCGTCTTCGGATCGATGTAGAGCAACCGTTCTATCTTCCGTCCCCCGATGATATGCTCGCCAACTATCTCGTCAGCATCATCAGGCACCACCTGGGTATAGAAAGTGTTATCAGGGATAATCTTTACGATAGGTCCCTTTTCACAAAAGCCGAAACAACCTGTAGTGATAACGTCCACCTTGTCGGCAATATTATTTCTCTCGAGTGCTTGCTGAAGACGTTCAGCAATGATGTGGCTGTCGGATGCCTTGCAACCTGTACCACCACAGATCAGGATTTGCAGATGCCCGGTTCCCAATGCCAACCCACAGCATTGTTCCGTAACCGCCTCGTTGCTTTCTTCGCGTAGCAAGAGCGTGCCTTCTGCCCTTTTCCTGATAATTTTCAGATCATGGATAGTTAGTACTTTCATTTTGTAATAGATTTGGGGTCGGGAACAAAGATAC
>CAMTFK010000157.1 GCA_947071285.1 uncultured Bacteroides sp.
CACCGATATCTACACTATCCTCTTCGTCGGCAGCGTAGATGTGTATAAGAGACAGATTATAAGATACTTAAATAATTATTTATATCTTTGCTGTCAACAAAGCAACCGACCTTATGGCAAACCTAAAGATTACGACAGCATTACTTACTGTTTTATTACTACTATCTTCTTGTTCACACAATAGCGAAACAGGAACATTATTCTCACATGCCGATGCAATTATGGAAGAATATCCCGACAGTGCACTCCGATTATTGGACTTACCGCCGGAAGAAATAGAAGAACTTTCCGACAAAGAATGCGCGCGCTATGCATTGCTACTTGCACGTGCCACGGATAAGTGCAAGCTCTCCTTGTTCGACTGTGACTCGTTACTAAACGTAGCATTACGCAATTATGATGACGATGAAAAAGAGAAAGCAGTGGCACTACTCTACAAAGGAAGACTCGCCGTGGAGATAGAAAAGAAAGAAGAAGCTATTTCATATTTCCAAGAAGGACTGACCATTATACAGAATTTCCCGAAAGCACTTAAAATAAAGAAATTACTACTCAGTTCATTAGGGAATATCTATTTTGACGCCGGATATTATGACGAATCTATCGGGATGTACAAAGCTTTGTATCAGTGCTGTACCACAGAATTGGACAAATCAATGGCACTAAACAATATTAGTACATATTATTGCATAATAGATGAAGAAGACTCTACCCTAATGATTCAGCGTAAAGCTCTAAACTATGCTATAGCCTCGGGAGATTCTCTACAGATTGCAATGTCCAAACACAATTTAAGCCTGGAATTTGATGGATTTGACGAACTTGATTCTGCTTTGTATTATGCGCAAAGTGCCCTCAGAATACTGCCTCAAAAAGAAAACCATGGAATTTACTATTCCAATCTCGGAAATATACTTCTAAAGACCGGGAGAAACAAAGATTCAGCTTTATATTATTTAACTGAAGCTTTAGAAGATATCCCCATTGAAGGTAAGATCTCTTGTTTAAAAAGTTTATATAATCTTGAAAAGGAAAACAGAGATTACGAAACAGCAAATATCTATCTGGAAGAACACTCTGCCATCATAGATTCTTTATATTGCATAGAACAGTCATCCGAAATGCAACAGTTGATTTATGAGTACAACACAAAAATGCGAGTACAAGAAGAACAATTTAAAGGAAAGCGCATCATACAATACACCACCGCCGGCTTTATAATCGTTTGTCTTCTAATTATACTCATCTATCAAAACCGCATAAACCGGAAAAAACGGCTTCAGCTCCAATACGAGCAATCCTTAGAGCAAACACAGAATAAATTGTCTGCTTTAGAAACCACTATTGAAAATAATCAGCTAATGATTACCTTACTACAACAGAAACAGAGCGATTTAAAGCAAGAACATGAAAACAAGAAACAACAAATAGAAGAAAGAGAGCACGCCATAGCTTGCTTAAAAAAAGAGAAACAACAGCTAATCGATTGGCTGTTTGCTCAAAGCAGTATTTATAAAAGAGTGATTACCTTGTCAGAGCAAACCGCTACGAATAAAAAGCAAATGAAAGCTTTGACTACTACAGAACAGGAACAATTGAAAAAGACAGTATTCGGAATATACAAAAGCTATATATCTTTCCTCCATAATGAATACCCCAAACTAACAGAAAATGACCAATTGCTCCTTTGCCTACAGGAAACTTCTCTTGATCCATTATCTATTGCAATTTGTTTTGGTTATACTGATACACATCCTCTCAACCAGAAAAAATACAGACTAAAGGAGAGGATGAGTGAAGAAAAAAGTAAGATGTGACTACACATTCCACTATCCATCTATTTACCAGCACATTACGATTTTATAGTGTGACTGCAAAAATGCATTCATCATAATTGTTTGCCCTAACTTTGCAACCATAAACCAACAAATTATTATCGTAATGAAAACAAAATCATTATTTATTCTATTATCGGTATTATTCATCATACCGGTGAATGCAATGCCACACAAAAGGCATCGGCACAAAATACAGGCCCAAATTATTCATTCACATTCAAAGTCTATCTTTCGGAGCCCTTTATTTCTTAACCTAACCGCCGATGAAGCAGATGACAATTTAACTATTACTTTCCAATCAGCCTTAGAGGAAGCAGACATCACTGTGACTGATAAGAACGGAAATGTAGTTGCTACTGAATTCAAGTCCTCCATTTATGAAGGAAAAACAGTTTGTGTCCCAAATTCTGATTCTTATCCCTATCTGGTAGAGATAACTTCCCCTCGTTTAGATATAGAAGCAGAGATAACATCTGAAGATTATTAAGTTAACCATAGTACTAATTTAAAACATTTACGATTATGAAAAAGTATTTTATAAGTCTATTCTGCATCGCTGCATTTTGCGCTTGCACAGACCAAGTCAATGAACTCTCGACACAGCCCGATGAGTCTCAATCAAAAACAATTAATCAGGCTCCTTTAGATCAAGTGACGGCACAAAAGAAGTTTGCCAAAGTATTGTCAAAAGCTGCTTCTAACAGTCTTGACGTGCGCAAGTTTCTTAAAAATGAAGCTGTGGCACAATTCGATAATGATTATGACATATTCTATCCCTTGGTAAAAAACAAAATAGTATGTGATAATCAAAGTTTCAGAAACGTTTTATTGTCTTACTGCGAAGACGAGAATGAACTGAATCAGATTGAACAATCGGTCCCCTTATTGAATATAATGATTCCGGATCTATCTTTATTCTGGGATTTCAATGCAGAAAAATGGAATGTTGATGATAAAGAAGTATCTGTAATATGCCGCAACGACGAAAGCAATACCCTATACGAAGATGGTGAAGATATCGGAAAGATGACAGCAGGAGACATCCCTGACTTCCCTTGCCTCGTAGTAAAAAATAACGAACGCATGAAAGTCTCCAGTGTCAACACCAGATCAGGAGAGGCCAGTTATGAATTTATAAGCGATGCCTTTGACGGCAGCAAAAGAAAACCTCAAACACGGCACTATGAAGAAGACATCTATTTGCAACCTACAGAAAATTTGGAAGCATACGTTGATAGCAGCGAGGTTATGTCGTCAGTAGGAGCAGCATGGCGTGAATTCAAAAATGTCCCCAATGCCTTTCAAAGAGATTATATCTATTATGGTATAACTAAAGCGAATAAACCCGGAACGTTAAATAGATATATCAGAGAAAAATTATATCGATTCAGAATCGCTGCCAACGCGTACAATACCATTCACGATAGCACTCAAGATCCAACTCTCCAAGATACGCAGAAAAATAAGGGATATCTGACTAATGGAGAAATAGTTCAGAAGATATGGACAGAAGGAAAGTTTGAGTTCGTCTTTAAATCGTATATATCAGGCGAGAACAGTAAAGACGCAATGGAAACTAAACTTACATTTTCTGTTGACCCAAGAGATGTATTCTCATTAGAGAAGATACATTTAAAACACAAGAACTCCACAGCGTTCCGACAATCCAAGAACTTCTATACAGTGAATACCGACAATTTAAAATCAAAATGGATCTATCCCAAAAGTATAGACAAGAATGCAAACGATATGGTTTTCACATTACCGTGGGATTTGTATGGCAAATCTCTATCTATCTTCATGTTTGTAGAAGAACGGGATAACGGCCAAATAATCACTCAAGAGAAAACTGTTGTAAGTGAGTTTGTCAATAAAGCAGACTTCTCAATTGAAGGAAGCGGCAGCATAGGAAAAGTCAGTTTATCAGCTAAACTGGGGTATGGTTTTTCTCATACCAAAACTGTATCAAATAAGGCAACTATTCAGACCACAGTAGAATCAGATCCATTAGGAACATTATATTTTCAATACAATGATCCTATCATCCGCGATGAAATCAATGGAACTTATAAATTATATAACGTTTCCAGTGGTAGCGTAGTAGCGACACTCTTACCCGTCGATTCATCTAAGTAAAAAAAAAGTTTACCTATAAGTAGCTTTCGGATTATGATTATCCGGCTTGCTACTTATAGGTAATTAATATTATAATACTAAATTATGAAACTAACATACTACTTTCTATTAATAGCCGCATTATTACTAACAGCCTGTGATAATGGTGAGGACGAAGAAAAAGAATTCATCATGACTACTCCCCCTATTGGAGAAACCTTTGAAGGATCGGAAACATCTATAACATTTGAGAGCGAAGACAGTGTCAGTATCCGCATCCTTACTCCAGAAAAGAGAATGAAACACCCGGAAGGAAAATCCAAGTATTTATTTGACAATGGAAAAGTGCAGATATTAAATCCGCACGAACCTTCTTTTCCCATTAACGAAGCAACAGAAACTTTCGTCAGGTCCTTTGAGGGTCGTTTCACCAGCAACAATAGATTAGAAGCCCGGTTTACAATAATATCGGAACATGCGTACTGCAGTATGATGGGATCAGGCCTTTGGTATCGCGTTAAATATCCTCAATAAAGGATGCCTTCCTCTCGTACTCAGAAAGAGAAAATGCTTCGACTACGCTTAAAATCTCCAACTGATGGCAAAGCAATACATGAAAAGTGGAACCCAATGAAAGGATATTCGGGGGAATTTCCCAGTGGTAACTCACCCGGTTATTATTATAATCTAGAACTTGATGCTCTCCGTCACTGGACTTATGGAGGAGTTGCGGGACTGAAAGCCGTAGTTAACGGACATTACACAGTATCTTTCCAATACTATGAATCCATTAAGGAAATACAGAGCCAGTGTGATATGAGAGATTATGGATATCAATTGTCTGTAGGATATACATTCTAAATCATAGGCTTTAAGAATTCATAGTCTTTCCAAATCTTGAAATATCATGTTTTTTACGAATTTCATTCCGCAAAAAACATGATATTTCGGGATTTACGTTTATTATCTAAATCAATCTCACCATGAGAATTATCGGACGGCCAATAATAATTACTCAATCCTTTTATCGTCTTCAATTGCTGTAATACATACTAAATGTAATACAATCGCAAAAAGTCGTCCTTATTTCTGTTATAGTCACCCCAAAAATTCACATAGAAAAAGGGGAAGACTTTCCAAACACGAAAGCCTTCCCCTCATTTTATTCCCATCGGAGAACTCGTCTTCTCCTTTATCCTTTCTTTTTCTTCCGCTTCTTTGCAGACTCCACCGCCTCGGCAACCACCGGTTTATTTTCAAATCGCTTGGTATAACCGGTATAATCCGGAACAGTGCGCTCATACGTCGGGTCAACGAACAACGGACTCGAAATGATATGGTCTGCCGTACTGCGGTTGCAGCAGAAGACGATATTCTCTACTCCGGCAAGGCGGGTCAATGCCTTTACATCCGTATCGTGCGGCTGCAAAGTCATGGGGTCGGTGAAGAAGAAAAGGTAATCAATCTCACCGTCCACAATGCGGGAACCCATCTGCTGGTCGCCACCTAAAGGACCGGATTTCAAGATAGTGAAGTCCCACTTAACATCGGGATGTTTTTCTTTGAGGGCTTCGAGGATGAGTGTCCCCGTAGTGCCTGTACAATAGAACTTGTGCCCCATCAGCAGTTCCGAGTTCCAGAGAACCCACTCGATGAGGTCTTTCTTCATGGCATCGTGTGCCACCAGTCCAATCTTTCTAACTAATTTTTCCATAAGCTGAAACTGTTTATTTCACCACAGATTACACAGATTAACACAGATTTTCTTCATTTGTTTTTATATCAAATAACACACACATAAAGCTAAATCTGTGTTAATCTGTGTAATCTGTGGTGAGAAAGCTATAATTGCGAGAAGTATTTCTTCCCACGGCAGTAATACTGCGCCAAGATACTGCTTTTTGTCCATTCGGGTATCACGGAAAGGGAAGTTTTTTTTAAGTTCTCTTCACGGGCCGGAGTGAAGGAGGAACGCAACGAACGATATTCACGTCGGGCACGAATCACTGCCAATGCGTTGGAAAACTGCATTTTAAGTAAAAAGTTCAATGCCGCCACATAGTCGAGAAAAGCGCGTATACGCATCACCGGAACCAATTCTTCTGCCGGCAGGTTCTTGTAGAGCATGACAAGATTATTACGGAAATTGAGGAAAGTCTTACGGGGATTTTCTTTTTTCAGTGTAGCACCACCTACATGATAAACCACGCTCTGCGGCACACATACAATCTGCCGTCCCCGGGCACGAAGCCGCCAACACAAGTCTATCTCCTCCATATGGGCAAAGAAGCGTCCGTCCAGTCCGCCGGCTTCGCGATAATCTTCCAGACGGATGAACAGAGCCGCACCCGTAGCCCAGAACACAGGAATGATGGTGTCATACTGTCCTCTGTCCTCTTCTACCACCCCCATAATCCGGCCGCGACAAAACGGGTAACCATAACGGTCGAGAAAGCCGCCCGCTGCCCCGGCATATTCAAACATCTGCTTCTGCCGGCAACTACGTATTTTGGGTTGGCAGGCAGCCGCCTCAGGATGTGCGTCCATATAAGTGGTCAATGGGCGGAGCCAATGTCCGGTTACTTCCACATCCGAATTGAGAAGTACCACGTACTCGGCATCCACCTGCTGCAAAGCCAGATTATAGCCATCGGCAAAACCATTATTTTCTTTCAGCAAGATTAAGCGCACGGAAGGGAACTCGCGGCGGAGCATCTCCACAGACGCATCCGTAGAACCGTTATCCGCCACATACACCACCGCGCCGTCAGCCTCGGAATGGCTTACCACGGAAGGAAGAAACGAACGGAGCATATCACATCCGTTCCAGTTCAATATGACGACTGCTATCTTATCCATTATGTTTCACATCTTCGCGTTTCAGTTTCCAGCGCTTATGCGACCAGAACCAATAAGCGGGGTCACGGCGGATGGTTTGCTCCAGGCGACGCGCAAAGAGTTCGGTAATTTCTCCATCGGCAGTCTGCTTCGGGTTTTCAGTCAGCAAGTCAAAATAGGCTTTACAATATCCTCTGCGATGTTTTTCCAACTCGCAATAAAAAACAGGATAGTTCATCATCTTGGCAATGCGCTCACCTCCATCCATAAATACGGTGTCCTGATTCAGGAAAGTAGTCCAGTGGTTGGCTTCATTGCGATTGGGCGACTGGTCGGTTATCAGCCCCACAACCACCCGTTTACCCTCTCGACGCAACCGTATGATTTCGCGGGCAGTAGAATGTTTCGGCACATTGTAACCACCGTGGCGGGCACGGATAATCTTAAACATCTCGTCCACATACTTGTTTCGCAAAGGTTTATAGACTTGCAACGGCACATCGCCCGGCTTCATGAAGGCTCCCATCGCCGTCAGCCACTCAAAGTTGGCATAGTGGGGAATGAGCACAACGATACCTCCGTGCTTTTCAATCATGGCAAGATATTCTTCGGTATTGCCATACTCCATACGCCGGGAAAGGTCTTCGAACGACATACGCATCATCTTGATTTCCTCCAGCATGTAGTCGCAGATATAGTGATAAAACTCACGTTCAAGCTCACGCAACTCTGCTGCGGACTTCTCAGGAAAAGAGTTCTTCAGATTCCTGCGGATTACCCCACGACGATAATGCACCACATACCGCATCAGGAAATAGAGTCCATCGGAAAGTATATAGAGCAACCGGAAAGGGAGCAGTGCCAAAAGCCACATACCCGCGTAGGTCAGCCAGTAGACAAGTTTCGATTTCATATTCTTTCTTATACCTTATTATAATAGGAGTGTTCCCTGCAAAGCCGTTCCGTCTTCATTGAAATCGCCCAGGCGGACGGATACCACCTGATTATCCAGAGTATCCTGATGGGGAACTTCCACACGGATATAGTTGGCGGTGAAGCCGTGCATAGGTGCATCCGGTTTGGAGCGTTCCAGCAATACGGGCATGGTTTGCCCGATATGGCGGGCGTAAAATGCACGCGTCTTTTCGTCCGAAAGTTCCAGTAGGCGCTGACTGCGGCGATGTTTTACTTCCGGGCTCACCACGTGGTCTATCTTCAAGGCCTGCGTGCCGGGACGTTCGGAATAACTGAACACATGGAGCTGGGTCACATCCAAGCTCTTGATAAATTCATAAGCCTGCTCAAAGTATTCATCCGTTTCGCCACGTGTGCCCACAATCACATCCACACCGATAAATGCATCGGGCATCACTTCTTTCACCCTCCGCACTTTGGAAGCGAAAAGTGCCGTATCATACCTGCGGCGCATCAGTTGCAACACTTCGTCGCTGCCGGATTGCAACGGAATATGGAAGTGCGGCATGAAACTGCGGGAATGGGAAACGAATTCGATAATCTCATCAGTAAGCAAATTCGGTTCGATGGAGGAGATGCGATAACGTTCGATGCCCTCCACTTCATCCAGCGCCTTCACCAGGTCGAAGAAAGTCTCCCCGGTACTCTTGCCGAAGTCGCCGATATTGACACCTGTCAGCACGATTTCTTTTCCGCCATCGGCTGCCGCCTGACGCGCCTGCTCCACCATGGAAGCCACTGTTCCGTTACGACTCCGCCCACGGGCAAAAGGAATGGTACAATAAGAACAGAAGTAATCGCAACCGTCCTGCACTTTCAAGAAATAGCGTGTGCGGTCGCCGCGCGAACAGGACGGGGCAAACGAATGGATGTCTTTCAGCGCCGAAGTGTGCGCTTCACCGGACTCATGCTTTTGCAAATCGCCCAGATACTGAAGCAAATCTTTCTTCTGCTCGGCACCGAGCACAACATCTACTCCTTCTATTTTAGCCACAGCTTCGGGTTTCAACTGGGCATAACAGCCGGTCACAACTACGAAAGCGCCCGGATGCTGCTTCACCAGGCGATGAATGGCCTGACGGCATTTCTTGTCCGCCACTTCCGTCACCGAACAGGTGTTCACCACACAGATGTCCGCCTTCTCTCCCTTGCGTGCCGTGCGCACGCCCGCTTCGCGCAAAATCTTACCGATAGTGGAGGTCTCGGAGAAGTTCAGTTTGCACCCCAACGTATAATAAACCGCTGTCTTATCTTGAAATATAGTGGTATCAATCATATCTATCTAAACACATTTCCGCCACAAAGTTACATATAATTCTTAGAATTTTCCTACTTTTGCACAATTCATCAATTTTCGTGCAATGATACAAGAAAACTTTATCAAACTCTACGAACAGAGTTTCCGTGAGAATTGGGACCTCCCCTGCTACACCGATTACGGTGAAGATGAGAGTTATACCTACGGACAAGTAGCGCAAGAAATAGCTAAATTGCACTTACTGTTCAAACATTGCAGCCTGCGGCGGGGCGACAAAATTGCCATTATCGGCAAGAACAATGCCCGTTGGTGCATTGCCTACATGGCCACCATCACCTACGGCGCCATTGTGGTTCCCATCCTGCAGGATTTCAATCCGAACGATGTACATCATATAGTCAATCATTCCGAATCCGTATTCCTTTTTACCAGCGATTCCATCTGGGAACATCTGGAAGAAGAACGCCTGACCGGACTACGTGCCGTGTTCTCCCTCTCCGACTTCCGCTGCCTGCATCAGCGCGACGGCGAAACAGTAAATCGTTTCCTCAAGCATCTGGATGAAGAACTGCACGAGACTTATCCAAAAGGTTTCCGTCGGGAAGATGTGGAATACACCACTCTTTCCAATGATAAGGTAATGTTGCTGAACTACACTTCGGGCACCACCGGTTTCAGTAAGGGCGTCATGCTGACGGGAAACAACCTGGCCGGAAACGTCACCTTCGGCATCCGCACCGAGTTATTGAAAAAAGGAGATAAAGTTCTGTCTTTCCTACCGTTGGCTCATGCCTATGGTTGTGCTTTCGACTTCCTCACGGCTACTGCTGTGGGTACCCATGTCACGCTTTTGGGTAAAGTTCCTTCTCCCAAGATTCTGATGAAAGCCTTTGAAGAAGTAAAGCCGAACCTGATAATCACCGTACCGCTCGTTATCGAGAAAATCTATAAAAACGTCATCCAGCCCATCATCAACAAAAAGACCATGAAGTGGGCACTCAGCATCCCCTTGCTCGATGGCCAAATCTACGGACAAATCCGCAAGAAACTGGTGGATGCGCTGGGCGGACGCTTCAAGGAAGTCATCATCGGCGGAGCTGCCATGAATCCGGAAGTAGAAGAATTTTTCTATCGCATCAAATTCCCATTCACCATCGGTTATGGCATGACGGAGTGTGCACCACTTATCAGCTATGCACCCTGGAATGAATTTGTCCCGACTTCCTCCGGCCGTGTGCTCGATATAATGGAAGCACGTATCTATAAAGAAGATCCTGAAGCCGAAATTGGTGAAATTCAGGTACGTGGCGAAAATGTGATGGCCGGATATTACAAAAATCCCGAAGCCACCCAAGAAGTCTTCACCAAAGACGGCTGGCTACGCACCGGCGATTTAGGGAAACTGGATAATAATGGCAACCTCTATATCCGTGGCCGCAGCAAAACCATGATTCTCAGCTCCAGTGGCCAGAACATCTTCCCCGAAGAAATCGAAGCACGTCTCAACAACCTGCCGTTTGTACTGGAAAGCCTTGTCATTGAGCGTAATAAGAAACTGGTAGCTCTGGTTTATGCCGATTACGAAGCTCTGGATTCTCTTGGATTGAACCAACCGGAAAACCTGAAAGCCATCATGGACGAAAATCTGAAGAACTTGAATAGCATCGTGGCGGGATACGAAAAAGTAAGCCAGATTCAGCTTTATCCGACTGAGTTTGAGAAGACTCCCAAAAGAAGCATCAAACGCTACTTATATAACAGTATTGCAGAAGATTAGTATGTTTTATAACATACAAAAAGGTCGAGAAAAGCGCTGAGCTCCAAAAAAAACATAAAAAAAGTTGGTATTTGGAGAACAACATATTGAAAAAGTACATACCTTTGCAACGTTTTAATAAAGCAATTGATTGTATTACGTTT
>CAMTFK010000158.1 GCA_947071285.1 uncultured Bacteroides sp.
GGCTTCGGCTATTGTGGGGGCACTGAGTGCTAATGCTATGAATGTGTAAAAAAGTAAGGATAGTACCTTCTAAATAAGAAAGTGCTGGAGAAGTAAAATCCTCCGGCACTTTTCTTTTTATTGAAATATCATTTACTGATGTTGTTCTCTCAGCAAATCGTTCACCGTCTTCACAGGGTTGAACGTATTCAGGGAAACTTCTACAAACACCGTATTCCAGTCGCTCATGGCACCGTTCCACAAACCGGGAAGTTCGAGCGCTTTCAGGTCTTTGCCATTCTTTGATTTGTAAGAGATAAAACCGGTAGCTTTATCCACGAAGTTAACGAGGTCGAATTTATGACCTTTATAGTCGCGTACGGCACAAACCAAGTCAACGGGATTGAAGTGCGTCCCCTTCTCAAACATCTCCTTCTTCTCCGGATCGTCCATATCAATCTGGGAACTTTCAAGGATTTGCAAAGAAATAGTTCCGTCGCTGTTATATGCCAGGAACGGACCACCACCCGGCTCGCCTACATTTTTCACCATACCGCATACACGCATCGGACGGTTCAGTTTCTCCTTCAAATAAAGCACCAGCTCGGCATCTTCCAGATTCTTTGTTTCAGGATTCTTGCAGAACAGTTTCTTTTGCAGGAATTGCAGAATTTCGAGCACCTGTTCGTGAGTATATCTGCCGCTATCCAGAATTTCCAGATAGGCAAACGCACGTTGCTGCAACGCAACCAGCACTCCGGCAATCAACTTCTTGTACAACACTGTGTCACCTTTCAACTTATCGGGCACCACATTATCGATATTCTTAATAAAGATGATGTCTGCATCGAGGTCGTTCAGATTCTCAATCAGCGCACCGTGACCGCCCGGACGGAACAGCAACTTGCCGTTGTCGCGGAAAGGCTGATTGTCCATATCGGCGGCAATGGTATCTGTGCTGGGTTTCTGTTCGGAGAAAGTAACGTTATAATCCACTCCGTACTTCTTGGCATAAACAGTAGCCTTGTCGGCCACCAATGCTTCAAACAGACGCCGGTGTTCGGGAGAAACGGTAAAATGTACATTCACCTTTCCATTCTTGTTGGCTGCATAGAGCGCACCTTCTACAAGATGTTCTTCCAGTGGCGTACGGCTTCCGTCTTCGTACTTATGGAACTTCAGCAATCCTTTGGGCAGGGCACCGTAGTTCAGTCCGGCAGCTTCGAGCAATGCTGCCACAACAGCTTTGTAGTTCCCTTCGGCTATCAGTGCAGGAATTCCCTTTCCGGACATACGCTCACAAGCGGCATTCAAGTCATCATAGAAAGCGAATTTTTCAATTTGTTCGAAGAAAGTTTTTTCAAATTTGGTTTCGGGGGCATTGTAATCAGCTCCGAGAAATTCAAACAAATTCTTGAACATGCGGCTTGCCGCACCTGATGCCGGAACAAACTTTACCACTACTTTATCTGTCCGTGTATATGCATCCCATGCATCGAGATAGAGCTTCTGCTCGTCGGTTGCAGGTGCCAGAATACCTTTTTCTATAGAAGCGGCTGCAGCCAGCTTCAAGTACGGGAAACCTTTCTCAAAACAGGCCAGTTGTTCGGCTATCTGTTCTTCTGAAATACCTTTTTGGGTAAGCAACTCTTTGTCTTGCGGTGTTATCATACTATCTTAATTTATTAATTGATGCCCAAAAATACAAAAAAACCGCAAGCCCTATCAAGAAAAAGAAGAAAACTTCTACCTTTACACCACAAAAATGGACGATTATGGAAAGAGATGAATTTTTCACTACTGATGAGAAGGAATTGCTCTTCTCTCTCTACAGAAAATTATTGCAGTTAACCGGAGAAACATTACAGAAAGGTGACTGCAGAAAACTGAAAACACATCTTATCAACTCTATAAAGGATAACCGCGTTCAACGCGATACTTTCGGACTGAACCCGTTGGTTAAGGATATGCAGACTGCCGTTATCGTTGCCGAAGAAATCGGAATGAAACGGGCATCTATTCTGGGCATCATGCTACATGAGAGCGTGAGAAATGGAGCTTGCACCACCGAAGAGGTACAGGCTGCCTTTGGTGAAGATGTGGCCGGCATCATCCGTGGATTGATACGTGTGAACGAGCTTTACTCCAAAAGCCCTACCATCGAATCGGAAAACTTCCGCAACCTGCTGCTCTCCTTTGCGGAGGATATGCGCGTCATCCTGATAATGATTGCAGACCGCGTGAACATCATGCGGCAGATAAAGGACAGTAAGAATGACGAGGCGCGCCGGCAAGTGGCCAATGAGGCTGCCTACCTCTATGCTCCCCTCGCCCACAAACTGGGTTTATACAAACTGAAATCGGAGCTGGAAGACCTTTCACTGAAATACACGGAGAAAGATGTCTATTATCATATCAAGGATAAACTGAACGAAACCAAAGCATCCCGTGACAAATACATCGCAGCCTTCATCACTCCGATGCAGAAGAAACTGGAAGAGTCGGGGTTGCATTTTCACATAAAAGGACGAACTAAATCCATTCACTCCATCTATCAGAAGATGAAGAAACAGAAATGTCCGTTCGAAGGTGTATATGACTTATTTGCCATCCGCATTATTCTGGTTTCGCAAGCGGAGAAAGAGAAACAGGAATGCTGGCAGGCATACTCCATTGTAACGGATATGTACCAACCCAACCCGAAACGGTTGCGCGACTGGCTGTCCGTACCTAAAAGCAACGGCTACGAATCACTACACATCACTGTGATGGGACCCGAAAGTAAATGGGTGGAGGTGCAGATACGTACTGAGCGCATGGATGATATTGCTGAACGTGGTCTTGCTGCTCACTGGCGCTACAAGGGCGTAAAGGGGGAAACGGGGTTGGATGAATGGCTGACTTCCGTACGCGAAGCTTTGGAGAACTCGGACAGCAACGGTCTGGAGGCAATGGACCAGTTTAAACTGGATTTATATGAGGATGAAGTATTCGTGTTTACTCCGAAAGGCGACCTATTCAAATTGGGCAAAGGGGCCACGGTACTCGACTTTGCTTTCCATATTCACAGCAAGCTGGGATGCAAGTGTATCGGTGCTAAAGTAAACGGCAAGAATGCACAGTTGCGGCAGGTGCTGAATAGCGGTGACCAGGTGGAAATAATGACATCGAACACGCAGACACCCAAGCAGGACTGGCTGAACATCGTGACTTCTTCCAAAGCGCGCACCAAGATTCGGCAGGCATTGAAGGAAATGGTGGCCCGGCAGCATGCTTTCGCCAAAGAAACCATAGAACGTAAATTCAAGAACCGGAAGATAGAATATGATGAAGCGGTAATGATGCGTCTTATCAAACGGCTTGGCTTCAAGACAGTGACGGAGTTTTATCAAAGCATTGCGGACGAAACGCTGGATGTAAACGAAATCATAGATAAATATCTGGAACAGCAAAGGCGTGAGAATGATGTGCATGATGACATCACGTATCGTAGTGCCGAGGGATATAATCTGCAACAGACGCAGAACGACGACATCACCCGTTCGAAAGAGGACGTACTGGTTATTGACCAGAACCTGAAAGGGTTGGATTTCAAGCTGGCACGTTGCTGTAATCCGATTTATGGAGATGATGTATTCGGCTTCGTAACAGTGACCGGAGGTATCAAGATACACCGTAGTGACTGTCCCAATGCTACGCAGTTGCGCGAGCGGTTCGGTTATCGGATTGTAAAGGCACGGTGGGCGGGCAAGTCGAAAGGTACGCAATATCCGATTACGCTCCGTGTTGTGGGACATGATGACATCGGCATCGTAACGAACATCACTTCCATTATTTCAAAAGAGAATGACATCACCTTGCGCTCCATTGGCATTGACTCGCATGACGGATTGTTCTCCGGGACAATGACGATTATGGTGGGTGATACGGGCCGACTGGAAACGCTCATCAAGAAACTGAGAACGGTGAAGGGAGTGAAACAAGTGGTTAGGGGGTAGTTAGTGATTAGGGGTTAGTGGTTAGTGATTAATGCCATGCGGAACAATGGTGCAAGTGCTAATCATTTATCACTAACCCTTAATCACTTATCACTAACCCCTAATCACTTATCACTAATTACTAATCACTTATTCACGTGAAATACGATTTAAAGAAACAAATACGCAGTTTTGGCTATGCCTGGAAAGGCATCAGGCAGTGTGTAGGTAAAGAGCAAAACCTGAGCTTTCATCTCATAACTTCAGTAGTAGTGATAGTCGCAGGATTCTTCTTCGGCATCACACGCACGGAATGGCTCATCATTGTGCTTTGCATAGGTGTGGTGATAGCTGCAGAACTATTCAATACGGCTATTGAGAAATTGGTGGATTTGGTTTCACCCGGACGCCATCCCATTGCAGGACAGGTGAAAGACATTGCCGCCGGAGCAGTGCTGGTGTGCGCTGTTGCGGCGGCAATCATCGGGGTTCTTATCTTTTTTCCGTATGTATTCGGTTAGAACCTTTATTTGAAAAGACTTTTTTTATCTCACCCGTTTCTTCTTGAAATAAGAGTACGTCAGCAAGAAGTAAACAGCCAAAGCTACCAGGATGGCAATGCCAATGACCTTGTAAATCAACTGGAAATCTGTATAAAAAAGAAGGTGTTCATTTCCATTGTCCGACAGGAAGCAGCAAACAGCGATACCTATCAGGATACCGGTATCCATAGACAGATGGCAAGTAGTATTTGCTGTTCCCCGCTGGCAATGTTGCGACAGCTTAACAAATATCTTCGTAAAAGGTATCGTAAGCACCACTAAAACAACAAGGAAGAATAATACACTATAATCTCCCTGTTTGATTAACGGCAACGCTACCCCGGGAATAAAGGCTATCAGCAACAGGTTGAAAGCAGGAAGCCATCCCCGCACCAGCAGGAAACGGTCGAGATTACAACGGCTCATACCTATCGGGGCACGGAAAGCCACATATACCCGCATGGCAAACAGAATACTAAATATGCCACACAATATAGAAAGGTATGCCACCATACTGAAACCTTTGAGGTAGAACATCCAAACTCCCGCCCCTACTCCTATCAACATTCCCAGACGCGCGGCCAGCGCAAAGCCCATGTTTCCGGCACTGCGGCGTGAAGAAGCAGTGATGTCAATGGCCACTGTGATACCTGCCGTCGTAGCCAATCCAAAGGCTCCTCCTTGCACGGCTGCAAGCAACAGTAACTTCGGGAAAGTGTCGACAAAGATGTAGCCTAAAGTTGCTCCCAACATCACAAATGTGGAATATACAAGCACACGTTTTCTTTTATACTCATCTCCCAAGTATGCATGAAACGGTCCTACAAGAAACATTGCTGCTGCAAATACCAGAAACATACTACCCACCTGTCCGGTGGAGATGCCCAATCGTGACACCATTACCGAAGGAAGTACCGGAAGAAGTGCATATATGGATGCAAAAAGCAGGAAATTGGCAAAGCACATCCGTATAAAGCCCAGTGACCAAAGATTATCAGTATTGCTCTTTCTCATTCGGGAAATCTAAGTTCTTCACATCAGATACATAACGGCTGATAGCGTCAGTCATCACCGTATGCAGGTCGGCATAGCGACGCAAGAAACGGGGACGGAACCCATTGTTCATACCAAGCATGTCCTGAATAACCAAGACCTGACCATCTACTCCGCCACCGGCACCGATACCGATAATAGGAATGGTGAGTTCGCTTGCCACACGTTCTGCCAGAGCAGCAGGAATTTTCTCCAATACGATGGCAAAGCAACCGGCTTCTTCCAGCATATGGGCGTCACTTATCAGCTTATCAGCTTCCGTATTATCCTTGGCACGAACGGTATAAGTACCATATTTATTGATGGACTGCGGCATCAACCCGAGGTGTCCCATGATGGGTATACCGGCACTGAGAATACGCTTCACCGTACCTATGATTTCTTCGCCACCTTCCAGTTTCAATGCATCAGCATGACTCTCTTTCATAATGCGGATGGCGGAAGCAAGACCTTCCAGTTCATTGCCTTGATAAGAACCGAAAGGCATATCTACCACTACCATAGCGCGCTTTACACCGCGAACTACGGACTTAGCATGGTAAATCATCTGGTCGAGAGTGATAGGAAGGGTTGTCACATTGCCCGCCATTACATTACTGGCAGAATCGCCTACGAGGATTACATCCATACCTGCACCATCCACAATCTGTGCCATAGTGTAATCATAAGATGTCAGCATAGATATTTTTTCGCCTCTCTGTTTCATCTCTATCAGGCGATGAGTAGTCACTTTACGAGTGTCATCTGAAATATAACCAGCCATATTTCTTTAGTTATAAGTTATTAGTTATGAGTTGTTCTTTCTCAATTTTCGGGCGCAAAGGTATAACTTTTTCCCGTTACTTGTGCAATTGAGTTAATTTATCGTAAGTGAAGCCCTCAAAATCATCCAGAATATGATGGCATAACGGGGCTATATCTTCGCGTGAGTTGGTAGTGGCCAGACCGATAACGGTAGCTCCGGAAGCCATGCCGGCTTTCAATCCGTTGAAAGAATCTTCGAAGACATAAGTTGTTTCCGGTGTGGTGCCGAAGACTTCCATACCCAGCAGAAAACAATCCGGTGCAGGTTTTGATGCGGTAAACATCTCTGCCGTAAGAATACGGTCGAACATGGTTTTAATCTCAGGCTTGGCACGATACACAGCTTCCATCTTTTTATCGTTGGAACTGGTGACCACAGCCATTTTGACATTGTTCCGGCGGAGGTCGGCGATAAAGGACTCTACACCGGGTACAAAGTCATACGACATTTCCTGTTCAAAACGGTCAAGTCCGGCGGTGATTTCTTCCCGCTCTTTCATCATGCCGGGAAAAAAGGTATCATAGATATACATCAGGGTTTGTCCCTTCACACGGTTCTCCAGGTCTTCCATACCCAAGTAATCTACTCCCAACTTATGCCAGAAGACGCTGTACTGCGTTTCTGTGTCGACAACGACACCGTCGAAGTCAAATAGAACGGCGATGTTTTTTGTTTCAGCCATATAAACTTTCTTTTACCTTATTATGTTAATACCTTATGAATTACGACACAAAGGTCAGAATAATACTTGAACCGAGCAAATAAATGAGTAACTTTGCTACCCCCTAAAATAACATCATTATGAATAACAACCCTCATATATTAGGCACTGAAAGCATAGGCAAACTGCTATTACAGTATTCCATTCCTGCTATTATAGGTATGACGATTACTTCGCTATATAACATCATCGACAGTATTTTCATCGGCCACGGCGTAGGTGCGATGGGTATTGCCGGATTAGCAATCACCTTTCCGCTGATGAATCTTGTGGTGGCGTTCTGTACGCTGGTGTCAGCAGGCGGTTCTACCATTTCTTCCATCCGCCTGGGACAAAAAGACCTGGACGGGGCAACAGAAGTGCTGGGAAATACACTGATGTTCTGCCTGATTAACGCGGTCGTATTCGGCGGACTTGCTTTTGTTTTTCTGGACGATATATTGAAGTTCTTCGGTGCCAGCCGGGATACGCTGCCTTATGCACGCGATTTTATGCAAATCATTCTGGCGGGAACACCTATTACTTATACGATGATTGGATTGAACAACATCATGCGTGCCACGGGATACCCCAAGAAAGCAATGTTGACATCCATGGTGACCGTGGTTTGCAACATCATCCTCGCTCCTATCTTTATTTTCCACTTCGACTGGGGAATACGCGGAGCGGCTACAGCGACAGTGATTTCGCAGTTCATCGGTATGGTATGGGTAGTGAAGCACTTCCTCAACAAGGATAGTTTCGTTCATTTTGGTCCGGAATTCTGGAAATTGAAAAAGCGCATCATCAGTAGTATCTTCTCCATCGGCATGTCTCCATTCCTGATGAATGTATGTGCCTGCGTCATTGTGATTATCATCAATAACTCGCTGCAACGCTATGGAGGCGATATGGCTATCGGAGCTTACGGTATTATCAACCGTTTGCTTACGCTCTATGTGATGATTGTGCTTGGCCTGACTATGGGCATGCAACCTATTGTGGGATACAATTTCGGTGCACAGAAACACGACCGCGTGAAGCGGACATTGAAGCTGAGCATCCTGACGGGTGTTTGCATTACCAGTAGCGGTTTCCTGATTTGCGAACTGTTTCCGCATGCCGTTTCCGCCATCTTCACGAATGACAATGAATTAATCGATATTGCCTCACGGGGGGTACGTATCTGTGTACTGATGTTCCCGCTGGTAGGTGCTCAGATTGTTATCGGCAACTTTTTCCAAAGCATCGGGAAAGCGAAAATCAGTATCTTCCTTTCGCTCACCCGACAACTGCTGTATTTGCTCCCCGGCCTGATTTTCTTTCCCCAGTTCATTGGATTGGATGGGATATGGACCAGCATGCCCGTAGCCGACTTCTTTGCTTTTGTGACAGCCCTAATTGTACTGGGGATATACATCCGGAAGAAAAACAAAGAGGGTATTGCGTAAGTAATTTGCTACACCCTTTTTATTCTGTCCCACAGATATCTGTAGGCAAGGTTAAAGTAATCAAATGGACTTATTCGTTCTTAATGCTCTGTACAGGATTTTCATTGGCTATACTCCAAGCCTTGATTATCACACAAGACACAATGAATAAAATCAGGCAAAGAGCGACAACAATGTACCATGCCACAGACAAATGTACTTTGTCATTGAATTGACTAATCCAAACCTCACCGGCTTTGAATGCTCCGATTGTACCTATTACGACCGCCGGAACGGCCAGCCACAACACATCGCGCGAAAGCAAGCGTAAAACTCCGCTGACTTCCGCTCCATTCACTTTGCGAATAGCAATCTCTTTGGAACGTAGACGTATTTCATCATCCACGTAACCGACGAGTCCCATGAGGATGATAAACAAGATAGTGATGGATGCCAGTAGCGTAACGTCACGAAACACGCGGACAGATTCGGAATAACTCAGCATCTCTCCTTCCATCGAACGGAATAATAGCTCATCCTGAGGATATGCACGCCGCATTTCTTCATTCAGGCGGATTAGGTTATCATCAAAAGGCTCTTTCAAACGGACATGTACATGACCGGCTGTGCCCTCTGCCCAAGTTATCATTACCGGATTGCGATCATCCGGTGCAAGTGGAAAACTGAACGTAGCCAACACACCGACAACCGTACCAAAATCATTTACCCGTTCGCCTACTCCGGTACCTTCCCATTTCATCTTCTCAACAAAAGTACGGTTCACAAGCAGTTGCCCACTGCCCGACAATCTTTGTCCGGCTGCAAGTTTCATACCCATAAAATCAAGGTAATCCTCATCGAACGCCGAACTGCGGGGTGAAAAAAGCCGATTGCCTTGATTGTCCGTTATCATATACGGAGCATAAAAGCCCAGCATGGTTGCACTGGCAGAAGCTACGGATTCTACATACGGCAGTCCTGCGAGAACGCTGCGTAGATTATCCGGATTCTCCAACCGCTGATAAACGTAAGCGACGCGCTCGGGGCGGAAACCACGGTCGCGACCGGTGACATAATTATACTGCATAAGGACGACTAACATCATACCCAGTATGAATGCTGCACCTCCGAACTGAACAAATAATAGAATCCTTTTCCAACCATGACGACCGGAAGTGTAGCGCTGAAAAACCTGTGTTACCGGTATACGCGAGAATAATGTGCCTGGTAAGCATCCTCCCAACAAGAACAGCAGAACTACCACCGATAACGGTGCCCATAGATTTTGCCAAGCAAAAAGTACACCCAGTGGAATAGAGGCCAGCTCTTCCATCTTTTCGTGGAAAACATATACTAATAAGCCAATAAAGAACAATGCCAGCATAATCACCACGGCGGTCTCTATCAGGAACATGGATAAAATGCTGCGTCCGGATGCACCGCTACACTTGTGTACTCCGATAGCCTTGGCACGCTGTGTCAATGAAGCGACAGAGACCAATACATAATTCAGTGCTGTAGTAAAGAGCAATACGGCACCTAACAATGCCATTATCCAAATCATCTTCCGCACGCTTGGTTTGGAAAGATGAATGCTACGCATAGGTTCAATGCTCACTTTCAGTTCCAGTCCGCTATTTTCCGGTATATGGCGGGCGATGGCGGTCGAAAGACGTTCATTCAGTATGTCAGCATCGGCAGGAGTACGTAAGCGTAGGTAACCATCATAATTACCTCCACTGTTCCACCCTAACCTCCACTGGGTATGGCGTTCAATGCTGGGGAAAGAAACAATAGCTTCCGGACGGGAATATAATTCTGTATTCAGCGGTACATCATCATAAATGCCTTTGACAAGCATAGGAATACCAGCACCACCCATCTGATAGTTCAATGTTTTTCCCAATGGAGACTCACTGCCAAAGATGGTCCGCGCTGCCGTGCGAGACAAGAAGATAACATCCGGATTACCCAATTCCTGCGGGTTTCCTTCCAACACCTTGAGACCGAGTGTAACGAAATAAAGGGTATCTGCCATTACAGTAGGAAAATTGAACTTACGCTCCCCAAAATGATAGTTACCACCAAAAAGTGAACAACTGGTTGTAGCACTCTCCACCTCATCAGGAAATTCATCAGCAATGGTAGCAGGGATGACTTGGATGGTATTGTAACCCTCACCACCTTTCAGCACACCTTCTTGCAACCATCCGGTTTTTACAATATAAAGATTATCCGGCTCGTGATAGAAATTATCAAAACTCAGTTCGAAAGCAATACGGGCAAAAAGGAAGACGGACATCAGCAATCCCAATGCCAGAGTGATAACCTTGATGACGTTTGACCCACGTCCACGAAGCAAGGTCTGCAAGGTATAATAGAAGTGTCTCATAGCAATAACGTTTATCTGTAATTATGACTTATT
>CAMTFK010000159.1 GCA_947071285.1 uncultured Bacteroides sp.
GAGAACGAGATAATATCTTTATAGCTGTAGCTGATTTCGGCACCTGCATATATGTTATGCATGTTGGCTTGGAGCGGCAGGAGGTATGAACTACTGTAACTACCATCAGCAGTGGGCGTGACTCCAATGGTGGCAAGGTTATTCTTTAGGTCCTGGTATCCGCCATAAAGGTTGAACCACAAACCTGTGACAGGACTTGTTCTGAAACCGAGGGCGGCATTCAACTGTTCGTAGGTAGCATCCAACTGGCTTGCGGTCTGGCTGTATGGAGATATCATTTCCAGTCTGCGGAAATCGTTTGTCCGTCGTCCGCCTGTGGCTTGGGCATAGAGTATATAGCTGTCGGAGAAGATGTATTGGGCCGTTACATCGGGTGCTACCCGGAACTTTTTGCCGAATCCGAAAGCGAAGTCGACGTGGGCGCCGAAGCGGATTTTCCAGTCGTCGTTCTGGTACAGGTAATAGGGATTCAACTCTACGGATGTATAATCATCAAATTCATTGTTCTTGTAGAATACATTGTCCATAGCCAGTTCTACACCCACATATTGTTCGCCGGAGATGGCACCCATTGCACCGGCCCTTGTCCGTACCATTGCTTCCTGTGCATTCTCGTACTGAAAGTCGTGCTGGCGTTCGTAGAACATCAGGTTGGTTTCGGCATGAAACTGAAGAGGTAATTCTTCACCGGTTGATTTCACTCCGAAATGTACATCGCCCGACAGGAATTTCTGTTTGTTATTTGAAGTGTAGGACATATAGTTGAAATTACTTAGCCCGAAGTTTCCGGCTACGTTCAAATCTACTTTCCGGAAAGAGTGTACATAATCCATACCGGCGCGTGTGCGATAGTAACGTGCATCCCACTTTTCTTTGGAATCGGGCATGTCCAGTTTGCCATCCATACCGTTCATGTGGAAATTCAGGTTCAGTTTATCGCTGTTGGGCAGGATGAACAGATAGTTGGCGCGGGCATCCAGATTACCGTAGTTGCCATATCCCAGACGGGCATATCCGCGTTGCGCTTTATCCTGGCTTTCCACTCCTGTGTAAGCCTGCATTGTGCTTGCGGGAATGTTTCCTGCCGGTACAAGAGTAGCGTCATATTCCACTGTCTTTTTGCTGACAGTGGGTGGTGCCACTTTGGGCAATACGTTCACCTTGGAAGCATCCATGATGTCCGGGTTGTATTCTTGTTCTACCACGACCGTACGGCTCAGGGTAGTATCTTTATCTTGCGTTTGGGCTTGTGCCCAGGTCGGGAAGGCAATGAGTGCCAGTGTCCCGAATATGCATTGTATTTTCTTCATATAGCTATTCTACTTACTACTAACTACTAACTACTTACTACTTACTACTAACCTACTTTTCTCATTTCAGTTTCTCCAATCTTTCATTAATCATCTGCTCGATGTTATCATCAGCCTGATAATTTTGTTGCAGGCTCAACAGATATTGGCGTGCATCCAGTTTCTTGTCCATGGCAACATAAACATCTGATAAGAGGATGAAGCTACGTGCCAGCCAGTAGGCATGCGGTGTGCTCTGCTCAATGAAGTTGAGTATTTCCTTTTCGGCAGCGGGATACTCTTTTGCATCATACAGTTGCTGGGCAACCAGGTATTTGGCTTCGGCTCCATAGAGCGTGCGCGTATCCTTTGCTAATGCCTGGAGGTCGTTCATTGCCTTCTTGTCGGCACGCTGGTTCAGGTAGGCTTTGGCACGGAAATAGAGGGCTTCGTTATGCAGTTCCGGTGCCAGCTTGGCTTCGGCAAGCAGATCGGTGGCGGCAGCGATTGTTTCTACATCATCCTGCATCAGGGCGGCACTGCGCAACATTCCGGTTGCTGCCAGTTGGCGGCGTTCGGCAGTAGTGGCTTTGGCTTTCAACTGCTTGTAGTCGGCAAGCGCCTGATCGAATTGCTTGCGGTTGAACAGGATTTCCGCCCGCGCAATAAGTGCTTCCTGTGAATAAGGATTATCGGGATATTCCAGCAACTTGCCGGCATGTTCCAGCACGGCGGCTTCATCTTTCTGCTCTTTGCCGATAGTGCAAAGATAGAAATGCGCGTTCAGGCTGAATGCACCATTGGGGAAGCTTTGCAGATAGCGTTCGAAGCTTGCTTTGGCAGGTGTGATGTCCCCTTTCATATATACCTTTTCGGCAGCGATATAAGTCAGCGAGTCTTGTTCGCTGGCATCGAAGCGGATTTCTCCCGGCACTTGGGCGGCCAGGGCGGCAAATTCGTCTACGCGGTTGGCATCTACATAGATAGATTTCAGGTCGCGCATGGCGAGGCGGGCTTCTTCACTACCCGGATATTGGGTTACGACATGCTTATAAGCGTCTATGGCACGGTCGTACTCATCATTCTGGTAGTAGAGCAAACCGATTTCGGCAGCAGCTTTACGGCTGACCGGGCTTTCCGGATATTTATCCAGCAATTCTTTGAATGTTGCAATTGCCTGGCGGCTGTTGTTGGTCTGCACGTATGAACGGCCTTTTTCGTAAAGGGCATTCACTGCATAAGGCGAAGTGGGGTATTTGGTTGCCAGGCGATTAAGTAAGGCAACTTTGCCGTCATAATCTTTCTGCAATCCGGCCACCAAAGCCAGTTGGTAGAAAGAATAATCGCCCGCAGGGGTTCCCATGTTTTCAGCTTTAGCGTAATACTGTTTTGCCTCGTCGAAGTGACGCACGTGCAGGTAGCAGTCGCCTATGCGGTTGTAAGCATCTGCAAGTGCAGTGGCGTTTTCTCCCTTTTCCAGTTGTGTGAATTTCAGGAAACGGTTCTGGGCAAGAGAGTAATCTTTCTGGTGGAACGCGATATATGCCAGGTTGTAGTATGCCAGTGCATATGTTTCGGTATTTCTGTCCGGAGTGAGGTTCAGGTATTCGCTGAAGTTGGCGGCAGCTTCCTGCATCCGGTTCAGGCGGTAGTAAGACTCACCTCGCCAGTAGATGGCATCAGCTTTTGTTTGCAGATTGTACTGTCCCAAAGCCACTGACTGGTTGAAGTAGCTGATAGCCTCCTGGAACTGTGCATTTGCAAAGGACTGTGTGCCGAGATGGAACAGGATTTTCTGTTTCGCTTCAAGAATGGCAGCACCCGGGTGTGCGATACGTTCAATGGATTTCAGGGCGGCTTCGTAACTGCGGGTATTCATATATACCTCTACCAGATAGCTGCTTACTTTATCTACATATTGGGAACTCGGGAACTCGTTGAGGAACTTCTCGAAAACGGTAACAGACTCGCCAAAGGCGGAGTAGGAAGTTTCGTGAATACAGAGAGCGTAGTTGTAAGCAGCTTGTTCCTTGATTTGCATATCTGCATTAGAGGCGGCAGCCTGTTCAAATGCCATGCGTGCCTTGTTCTTATCCGACATTTGCAGATAGGACAAACCCATATGGAGATAAGCATTCTGTGAAAGCGCATCGCTTTCGGTGGTTACTTTGCCAAGGGTAGCGGCGGCTTTGGAAAATACGCCACAGTGATAGTATGAAAGTCCCAACATATAGAGCGCATCCCGGCGGGCAGCCTCTTCTTGGTTACTTTCCAGATATTTTTCGAAAGCCTGCATGGCTTCGTGATACTTTCCGAAGTGATAGTCCGCATCACCAAGGACGCGATACATCTCGGCCGTATATTCATTGTTCGGATAAGCGGAAAGGTAATTTTGTGCCACGATTTCCGCTTTATCATAATTCTTCTTGATGAGGTAAATTTCCGCTATATAATAAGGTGCCAGCGCTTTGTACTTCGCATTGTCCTGCAAAGACAGGAATCCGCTCAGGGCATCGTCATAGCGTTGCTGTGTATAGCGGATATAAGAAATATAATAGGTACAATCTGCCGCATACTTCTTGCTGGTGCTGCGAAGTGTCTCAAACCATATGGCGGCTTCCTTCACATTTCCTGTTTTCAGGTAACAGGTGGCAAGGCGATACGTCATGTCGTCACGTTCTTCATTGGCCAGCAGGTCGAGGCGGGTGGCATTGAACATTGCCATGGCTGCATTATAGTTTCCCTCAAAGAAATATACGGAGGCCATCAGTGCATAAATGCGGTTAGCATATGGCGTATCGGGATATTCTTCCAGATAAGCCTGCAACTTGTCTATGCTTTTGGAGTCTTTTAATTCATAGGCAGCGCATACCAGCATGTATTCCGCTTCCATCCGTTCGCCTGCGGCGGGCAGTGGTTTGCCTTCTGCATCTATCTGGCGTACGAATGCTTGCAGCGGCGGGATGGCGGCTGCATATGCTTTTTGTTGAAACAGTGATTGTCCTTCCTGATAAAGTCGTTGGGGGGAAGTGATTTTCTCGCTGGTCTGTGCCGTAGCGAGCAGTGGTGCACAACAAAGTGCTGTGCATAGTATTCGGGAGAGTTTATTCTTCATGATACAACGCGTTTTTACAAAAGTACGGGTTTTAAGTCGAATTTGTTACACTTGTTTGGCTTTTTTAGGATATACGGGTGTCAGTTGAATAATTATTCGCTTATTTCTTTCAGGAATATTTCTAATCCTTTCCGGATGGAGCGCAGTCCGAAATCTTCTGTATGTATGCTTTTTAGCGGCAGGAAGAAAACATCTGCTGCGTCATCCATTGCCTTATAATGCAGTGTGTCGGTTACTGAACAACGGAAGAACATATCCAGGGTATGAACAGTAAAACCGGAGTACACATATATATTAGGTAGTGAAAAGAGGTATTCTGCCTTTTTCACTGTCATTCCGGTTTCTTCCTTCACTTCGCGGCTTACTCCTTCTTCTCCGGTTTCCGCCATGTCGATGAAACCACCGGGCAAATCGAGTGTTCCTTTAGCCGGGTCTTTGGCGCGGCGGCATACCAGCAATTCATCTTGTTCGTTCATTATCAGTGCTACGGTGGCGGCAGACGGGTTGAAGTAATAGACAAATCCGCAGTCGGCACAACGCTTGGACTTTTCGTTGTTGTTTTCAAAATGTACGGAGCCGCACTTGGGGCAGTATTTGAATTGGGAAAGAGGGTGTTCCATGAGATTGGTAATTAGTTTTTTAATCTTTTTATTTCAAATAGTTCTGTTTGCGGAGTTCTCTTCTGCAAATGTACTGAATGTTGTTGGTATAACAATAGTTAGTGGGGGATAAGTTCGTGTTTTTGGCCCTAACTGTCCGTTATAGATATTTCTGGATTTTAATTAGCTAAAACCGAACATTATTGTATCCGTAAGTCCGTTAATTTGCATAATTAACTTTCAAGAATGAACTTATCATAAAAACAAATTACGATGAAACACACACCCTTTGTATATCTATTCTTGATATTCTGCATGCTAAGTACTGGTCTGCATTCTCAGAATCTGAAAGAAAAGATTAGTGATTATTTTACGTTGCTAAGCAAGTATCCTCAAGAGAAGCTTTATCTGCACCTGGATAAGCCCTATTATGCCGCCGGCGAAAGAATTTATTGGAAAGGCTATCTGATAAATGCCATATCGCATATTCCGTACACAGGCAGTAATTTCATATATATAGAACTGGTAAGCAGTGATGACAGGATACAGAATCGATACAAGATAAAGAGGAAAAACGGGAGTTTTTATGGCAGCATTACTTTGCCTCCTGATATACCTGCCGGAGAATATTACCTACGTGCCTATACCCAATGGATGATGAATGCAGGGGATGCCTATTTTTACTATCATAAATTACGGATAGGCAATTCGCTCGATCGTAGCATTCAGTCTTCCATTCACTATGAAGAAGGAGAGGGACAATGCACTGTTACGGTGCGTTTTACGGATGAGCAGAATAAACCGCTACCCGATGTCCGGGTGGAGAACCGGATCATATCAGCCCGGAAGACGGAAAAGCACTATTTGAGACGGACTAATGCAAATGGGGAAATAGGTTTTAATATACCATTAATAGGCGATATGGGCGATAGTCGGACGATAGAGGTTACTTTTGCAGATGGCCCTTATCAATACGACCGGACTTTTCATGTACCTCTATTGGGAAACAGAAAGCAGGAATTTGCATTAAGCTTTTTCCCGGAAGGGGGTGACTTATTGGACGGATGCAATCAGCGGGTAGCTTTTAAAGCGCAACAGCCAGATGGAAACTGTTGTGATTTGCAGGGTTATTTACTCAACGATTCCGGAGATACCATTTCCACTGTCCAGACTGAACACGACGGTATGGGAGTATTCTCTTTCACTCCTTCTGCCGGAGAAAAGTATCAGGTTATAGCCTCTCGTGACGGTTCTTTCTATCGCAGGTTTTCGTTGCCGGAGGTGAAGTCCGGCGGAATTCAATTGAGCGTATATCACAGGAAAGGAACGGTTCGCTATAATTTATTAAAAGCCCGGCATACACAATGGCAGGATACGCTTTACCTTGTCGGACATACGCGGGGCATTCCTAATGTTTTTATTCCGCTTACTGCAAAGAAAACTTTCGGGCAATTCAACGATTCGGAATTACAGGAAGGAATTACGGAACTATTATTGGTGGATAACAGCGGTACAGTATTAAGCAGGCGATTAATATTTGAAGCTCCGGAAGAACTCGTGAATTTTGAGATGCCATCTTTGCCCCCTCTGGCACAACGGAGAAAATTGGTTGAATTGCCTTTATGTATCACCGATAAAAAAGGAAATCCTGTAGAAACTTCTCTGTCGGTTAGCCTGACTGACCGTAATGTCATTACTCCCGACTCGCTGACCGATCACATTCGTGCATCGTTTTTATTGATGTCCGATTTGAAAGGATATATAAATAATCCCGGTTATTACTTCTCTGAAAGGGCTTTGCGAACAGGCTATCATATGGAACTTTTGCTCCTGACTCATGGATGGTCCCGATTTTCGCATACTGACATAAGCCAATTGCCGACCGTACGGATTGATTATCTGATGGAGACGAAACAGGTAATTGGTGGAAAGGTTACGAAACTTTTCGGTGGAGTGGCGAAAGACTGCCCGGTAGTATTATTTGCTCCCAAGTTAAAATTAACTTCGGTTACTAATACAGATGAAAAAGGTTGTTTTGCCTTCGAAGATATCGATTATAGTGATATGGTTACTTTTGTGGCACAAGCTAAAAGTAAAGCCGGACGAGCAACCGTTACTCTGAAGATTGATTCTATAACTTATACTCAGCCTGCTCATCCGTTTCCGGTCACTTCTGAAAATGAGAAAAAGTTCGACGGATACGATCAGATAGTCCGTGATATTCATCAGAATGAAGAAGGTATGCAAGTGGTTCGTTTACGGGAAGTAACAGTCACGGCTTCGGAGCGGCAAAGTGCGTATAGAAGTTATGCTGAATTTTCTGATTCTCAATATTCGGGTAAGCTGTTGGAGCAGTTGAAACAGTCAGTAGGAAGTGGCAGTGCTTTTGATTTATTAGGTCGATTACCGCGGACGCAAATAGTAGGCTATGATTTAAACATATTCGGTTGTAAATCTTCACCTGTTTTTCTGATTGACGAAATGCAGTGTGTGTCTGAAGAAGGGGCGATGATATTAACTAATATCGACGCCAGTGCGGTTGAAAATATAGAACTTTTAAGGCCTGAATCAGCAACTCTCCATTTTGGAAGTGAAGCGATAGGAGGTGCTGTTGTGGTTGTGCTTAAACCGGGTACAAGGCTTGGAGGCTCTTCTCCCGGATTGTCTCTATTTACTAAACAGGGCTATCACGAATCTGCTGAATTTTATCATCCTGTGTACGAAACGTCCGAACCCAAAGAGAACGATAAACCCGACATACGCACCACTGTTTATTGGAATCCAAATCTGCAAACCGATGAAAACGGCAGAGCTGTCATCCGTTTCTATACACCGGATAACTTGATTGATCCGCATTTGATAATAGAGGGAGTGACAGCAAACGGTTACTTGCTCCGAGTGGAAGAGTAATAGATAGCTCACGCCCTTTAAGTATATATTCCATGAAACCGAATATATCTAGATGCATAAGAAAAAATATCTAATGGTTGAGTGTAAACTTGCTTGTACCTTATTGATTTTGCACTTTTACCTGGTTGAAAACTTTGTCCCGCAATTGTGGGCCCGACGGTTTCGATATGGGGGCTGGACAGCCCGCAGTTGGTCACCGGATAGCCCACAATTGCGGGACGAAGTTTTCAATTAGGCAAAAGAACATTTTGTCCGGTTCAAAAGAGCAAAATCATTAGGCTAAATATGCATTTATCTACTTTGTTGCTGTTCTTGAATCCTTGTAAAGGATTGTGTTACCCCTCGTTTTCCGGTGTGTTTGGTGCTGTATTCCTTCATTATTTGCAAGAATTATGGTAATGTTGCGGGATTTTTGAAGAAAAAAGCACTGAATGAGCTTGACTTACTCGCAGAAAGGTGCTGTTTGAAGATAATTTGGTGAGTCCTGTGTGAAATGTATATAATGTTGAAAAATAGAATGTTATATTGATGGTAAGTAAATATATTGAAAAAATGCGGTGTAGGAAGACGCTTTGCCTACACCCGCATACTAATCTTTTATGTCACACAAGATGTTATTAATGAATGTATTAGCGCTTCGGGTGTAGGATGTAGGTAAAATAGGTTTTTTTTTGTTTTTATAAAATTAGCTCTGAGCCTGATTTGCTATGCTTGTTCCCGTTGCTTTCTACTCTTATATTCCCCACGTGCGTACACTCTGATCCATTTCTCATGATCTGCGAACCTCCAGATAAGAAAAGTAAAAAGTAAAAAGAAAAAGGAAACACATATGTAAACCAAATAAAGTCTTTGTTTATATGTAGGATTAGGGATTCCTTTCACCACACTAAGAGACGGGATAAAAGAATTGTAATATACTGTTGCTGAATCAATATTTTCTTTCATGTCTTTAGCAAGAAAAGAATGTTCACTATTATAAGTGTGATTTTCACAATGATATTGATATTTCATATTCCTGCTCTATTCCCATGTTTCTTTAATACACGTCCAGCTGCTGTTAAATCTGCTTTGGAGGCTTTGCTAGCAGCTTTTAGTAATTGAGTTTTTGATTCAAAAGGTTTCGTACTATGAAGACATAGCCTTATTCCTATTTGTTCTTTTTACTGAATACTGAGATTAGTAGAAAAATAGTACTAATAACTACGTAGCCTAAAAAATACCATAACCATGTTATGTGCGATTTTAAATAGGCTGTAGCAAACTCTATATTTATTTTATATAGATTAGAAGATTCTTCTATTTCATATTTGTAACTGACCATACTGTTAATAATCGCATAGGCAATTATAAATAAAATAGCGATAGATGCTATCAAAAATACAATTCTGATCCACTTCATAATTTATCTAGTTCTATAGACTGTACCTCCTGGCTTAGACGTTTTAATTAAATAGTTTTGCATGGATGCTGGAACTACAAACCTATGTTGAACAGGAACTGTTGTCCATGTGCCGAAGCTGCTTGTTTGTTGATACATAGTCCCGTTCAGGACTTTGGAACCACTATTATTTAAAACATCTGAAACGATGGTTGTACAATTGTTACTTGTTAAACTATATTTGTCTATTACATGTGCTGAAGGACTGTCTTGATATTCTCCTGTATTTGGCATTACTGTAGATGAATTAAATTTTTCATCCATTGCAGTTGCTATGACTTCATCTGCTACGTCTGTTACAACAAATACTGACATTCCATTTGTAGCTTTTTTCTCATTGTAAGCTTTAGCTTCTTCTCCTGTTAATTTTAAAAGAACTCCAGGTCCATCTGCCAAAGAGTTGGAACTTCCATCTGGTCCTTTGTTTGTCCCATTATATCGACCATAACTGTAAACAACCAAATCTTCTCCTTCTCCCACACTAATCCATGTATGACCTGTAGCTTGAGTTTCAGTATAAACTCTAATCGAATCTCCACCTGGATCTGTATATCTAACAGGATTATTTCCACAATACACATATGGGCTAATCGAATAATACTTCTCTGCCAACGGATCCACCACATGCCATCTCCCCAATGCCGCATCCATCATCCTCGCCCCATAATCATACCAATCCAGCCCATGCATTCTATCCAGTTCTTTTCCGTTATACTTATAAGGCTGTTTTCCCGAAGTTTCAGTATTCACTTCAAATACTCCTCCGAAAGGATAGTAATGATTCACCTGTTCGGTGTTCCATGACGTTCCATTCAGGCGTACTACTATCCGATTATTTCCCTGATGGTCTTTCAGGTAATAATAAAATGTTGGAGTTGTCCCGTCCAGAGTGGCATAGCCTTCTTCTGTGAGCACCTTACTCAGACTTCCGTTTTCATAGATCACATTGCCACAATAATCTACCGTATGGGTTTGTGAAACCTGACTTGCCGCCAGCTCTTTTATCTGCCTCATGGGGACGGATATATTGGCGATTGCCGTCTTGTGCACGACTTTCAGTTTCTTTCCGTCCGCACTATAGGTATAATCCTACCGGTTTCCATTGGTAAATTGCAGTGTTGTAGGCAAATATAAAAGATTATATTGGATTTTACTAATTCTTTTGTTATAATCTTGCTGCATATTTCCGTTGGAATCATAGAGATATTCTGTTCCGCTTGCCTTGTTCTCGTCTACAAAGTTGAACACGCCGTTGTAGCATGGCTTGCTGTTTCCATCTTGTGAGAGCATGAGGCATCTCATATTGCCGTATGCATAATAGACCGGTTGTGTTCCGGGAAGTTTCTTCTCTATGCTTACGTAATAACATATACATCAAAAAAACATATTCTGACTGTAAAGTGAAATAGGAAGACCTTATTTTAAATACTATTGATGCCAGCCTCAAAGCATAAGGTAGCTAATAGATTATCTCCAACAATGGCTTTTTCTTTAATATTTTCCAGATACCTGTCTCTTATACACATCTGACGCTGCCGACGAAGAGGATAGT
>CAMTFK010000160.1 GCA_947071285.1 uncultured Bacteroides sp.
ATGAAAAAATGAACAAATTCCGCCAACAACTTTTAGCTACGCATTTACATAATGCGCCCTCTCTTCTACTTTCCTATCGGTTGAATCTTCCTTCTCACATCCTTAGAAATCTCCAGAAACATATAGTTCAATTTACCGGAATGGATGCCTTCTTTATTCTGCTTATACTTATTATTGGCATATTGCTTGGATTTATCAAAGGTGAGACGTGACATCTGATTCTGTGATTTACCCACCATCGTCGAGTCCAACTTCTCGTCCGGAAAGAAATCATCCAAATCCACATCACCAATCATGGTAGTTTCCAGAAAATTCATATTCTTACGACCCGAATCGGTATAATAGCCCACAAACATATGCCCCGGCGTACGCACCAGTATCGGTTCGATATTAATAGCACGAAGCAAGGAAGCAAACAATACGCTTCCGTCCACACAGTTTATTTGCGAAGATTCCAATGCATCATCGAACGTGCGGACACGCTGCGAGAAGACTACATTGCTGGACAAACTGGTATTGGAAACGGAACTGTAACGGAAGTTACGCTTTTGAAGCACGTTCCATAAAGCATAGACTTGCTTGTCCACCACTTCAGCATTGCCACCTTGATAACCCAAGAAACGATTGACAATACGCGTATTGAGTGCCTCACGCAACAATCTGTCAATCATCGGATTTTCCTCATTAACGTAAGCTGCAAAGAAGATTCCCGTATCATGAAACTTTGTCCCGTTCGTGACATAACCCAACAAACATTCATTGATGCTGCGGACAGAAAATGTACGCACCCTTTGCCCCAAATCCTTATCATTCATTTCCGCCTTAATAGCTACACTGACCGGTTCTGCCTGATTATTATTCTTCAGCGCCTCATAATTCCATATAATATCGGGATATATCGTATATTCCGTCCGCGGTTTTGCCAGCACGAACTCGGATACGGAACGGGAAAAGAACGGAGTCTCGGCAACTTCAATACGTACCCTGCTATACGCCTTGCCCGAACGAATCCGGATAGCAATACAAGATTTAGAATTACCCACGTATAAAGAATCAGCCGGAACAATGACTTGAGCATCCGTCGTCGCTACAGAAAGGATACTGGAAGGAAAGATATTGCCTCCCAACTCATCCGTTATCTCAAACCCGGAACGGAACGGAGCCGTATTCAGCCAAAAGGAACCTGCCACAACCATCACCAATAAAGCTATCAGAGCGGGCAAGCGCCATTTATATCGCCGAAAATTTATATTAGTCAATTCTTTCATACCAATGTTATTTATATTAAGACAAAGGTAAGTATAAAAACTGAAAAACTGGAATGCAAAAGTAATAGTTTACAGTTCTTCACCTTACCCAAACCGTATTATCTCCGTAGCAGCTCCGTGTCAGGTCCGTACCAACTCCGTACCTATGCGCTTGGACCTGATACGGACCTGACACGGAGCTGCTACGGAGATAATACGGAGATAGTACGGAGTTTATACGGACCGGATTACCTTTTGTATATATGAAAATGTAATCGTAATGTAACACGTGTTTCACTTTCCCGTAACAAAATCGCCCCATCTTTGTCGGCGAAAAGAAATAAAGTATAACTTTGTGGTAGGAGAATTTGTTTTGAATACCTCATTTTAAATGAAAGAGCAATGAACGATTACCGTATTTTAGTTGTAGACGATGAGGAGGACCTTTGCGAAATCCTGAAATTCAACCTTGAGAATGAAGGGTATGAGGTGGATACGGCTAACTCCGCCGAAGAAGCACTGAAAATGAATATCAGTAGTTATAACCTGCTGCTACTGGACGTGATGATGGGAGAAATATCCGGATTCAAGATGGCCAGTTTACTGAAGAAGGATAAGAAAACCGCTCAAATCCCTATTATTTTCATCACAGCTAAAGATACAGAGAATGACACCGTAACGGGATTCAATCTGGGAGCAGACGATTATATTTCCAAGCCCTTCTCACTGCGCGAAGTGATTGCCCGCGTCAAAGCCGTATTGCGCCGCACGCAACAGGTGGAAACGGAACGGGAGCCGGAACAAATCACCTACCAATCACTGACGATTGATATTACCAAGAAGAAGGTAAGCATTGACGGTGAAGAAGCCCCGCTCACGAAAAAGGAATTTGAAATACTGCTCCTGCTCCTCCAGAACAAGGGACGCGTATTCTCACGAGAGGATATACTGGCACGCATCTGGAGTGATGAAGTCTATGTGTTGGACCGCACGATTGATGTCAACATCACCCGCCTGCGCAAGAAAATAGGTATTTATGGAAAATGCATCGTAACCCGCTTAGGATATGGATACTGCTTCGAAATTGAATAACGCCCCGCATTTCCTGTCGTTCAGTCAGAAATTGTTTCTTTCGGTTATTTCGCTGTTTCTGGCATTTGCCGGCTGTTTTCTGGCCTACCAGTATCAACGCGAAAAAGAATATAAGGTAGACTTGCTGGATATACAGTTACAGGATTATAACGAACGGTTACATCAGGAGCTTTCTCACACCCCGGACAGTTTATGGAGCGAAGTGCTTGAGCAATATCTGCAAAAATACATCACCCAAGATTTGCGTGTCACTGTAGTAAATGCACACGGAGACGTCTTATTCGATAGTTATGAGAGCCAGAAACTGAGCAATCACCTTGGCCGTCCGGAAGTACAAAAGGCGCTGACAGAAGGAAAAGGATATGACGTGCGCCGCACTTCGGAAACAACAGGAGTACCCTACTTCTATTCCGCCACACTTTATAAGGATTACATCATACGTTCTGCCCTCCCCTATGACCTCAACCTGATAAAACACCTGGCAGCCGACCAGCATTACATCTGGTTCACCGTCATCGTGTCCCTGTTACTAATATTCATTTTCTACAAGTTCACCTCCAAGTTGGGAACCGCCGTCACCCAATTGCGCGAATTCGCAAAGCGTGCCGACAAGAACGAGCCTGTAGAGACAGATATGCAATCAGCCTTTCCTCACAATGAACTGGGAGAAATATCTCAGCACATCATCCAGATATACAAGCGCCTGCGTGAAACCAAGGAAGCACTATACATTGAACGTGAAAAACTGATTACCCACCTGCAAACCTCCCACGAAGGATTGGGTGTATTCAATAAGGATAAAAAAGAGATATTGGTCAACAATCTGTTCACACAGTATAGCAACCTGATTTCTGACTCCAACCTGCAAACCACCGAAGAGATATTCGCCATCAGTGAATTTCAGAAGATAACGGATTTCATCAATAAATCTCCCAAACGTCCGGGTAAAGAAGAGAAACGTATGTCCATCAACATCAACAAGAACGGACGTATGTTTATCGTAGAATGCATCATTTTCCAGGATTTGAGCTTTGAAATTTCTATCAATGACGTCACCCAGGAGGAAGAGCAAATCCGACTGAAACGACAGTTGACGCAGAACATAGCGCACGAACTGAAAACACCGGTCAGCAGCATACAGGGATATCTGGAAACCATTGTCAACAATGAAAGTATTTCCCGCGAGAAAATGCAGACTTTCCTGGAACGGTGCTATGCACAAAGCAACCGTCTGAGCCGACTATTGCGCGACATTTCGGTATTGACGCGCATGGACGAAGCTGCCAACATGATTGATATGGAAAAGGTGGATATCAGCATGCTGGTAGGCAGTATTGTGAATGAAGTGTCATTGGAACTGGAAGAGAAGCATATCACCGTAGTCAACTCTCTGAAACCGAAAATACAATTACGGGGCAACTATTCCCTGCTATATTCCATATTCCGCAATCTGATGGACAATGCCATCGCTTATGCAGGTATGGATATACACATCAGCATCAGTTGTTTCCGTGAAGACGAGCACTTCTATTACTTCAGCTTTGCCGATACCGGCGTGGGTGTTCCGCAGGAACATCTGAACCGCTTATTCGAACGTTTCTACCGCGTAGACAAAGGACGTTCGCGCAAATTGGGCGGTACAGGACTGGGATTGGCCATAGTCAAGAACTCGGTTATCATTCATGGCGGCACCATATCAGCCAAAAATAATCAGGGCGGCGGATTGGAATTCGTATTCACACTGGCAAAAGAAAAGTAATTAGCGGTTAGAGGTTAGTGATAAGTGATTAGTGCGAGAAGATTGAAAAATTAATCACTAATCACTAACCACTAATCACTTTTTTCCCTATCTTTGCAATGCATTGGTTTGTCCTCTTTGTTCGGAGATGACAATTAAAAGGGAATTAGGTGAAAGTCCTAAACAGTCCCGCTGCTGTAAGTTTCATGATATGTTGCAGGCAAAACAACCAATAGCCACTGGAAGCATCTTCCGGGAAGGCGCCTGTCAACAGAAACAAGTCAGAAGACCTGCCATGCACTGTTTTTATCATTGCTTTCGAGGAAAAAGCGTTGAGTCTAATGAACCGGGCAAGTCGTCCCATCATTTTATTCATCCACCCTGTTTTCAGAGAAAGTAAAGTAACAATAAACTCTGCCAAGTTTATTTGAATGATGTCCGGCCGAAGGGATTTCGTCCGGACATTCTTTTTTCAGCCTTTTCCCTAAAACAAATTCCATAGTCCGCGTGTTATACATACAGTAAACAATTAATACGTACAGTTATGGAAAAAGAATATGAACTTATCGACAATGAAGAACGTCATCAATATGAATTCCATGTCGAAAAATATACTCCCAAAATAGAGTATATCAAATCAAAGAATGGAGAAATCTATCTGACACATACCGAAGTCCCCCCTCAGTTAGGCGGCAAAGGCATTGGTAGCCAATTAGTAGAAAAAGCATTAAAAGACATTGAAAAGCAAGGACTCCGATTGGTTCCGCTATGCCCCTTTGTAGCAGGATATATTCATAAAAATCCGGAATGGAAAAGAATCGTACTGAGAGGAGTGCACATAGGATAAATTAAAAATTAAAAAATAGAGAGTGGTTACAATAACAATAAATGATTATGAATATAAAGAAAGAATACACGAACGGGGAGCTGACTATCATTTGGCAACCCGGACTATGCCAACATGCAGGCATCTGCACCAAGATGCTTCCGAATGTATATCATCCGAAAGAAAAACCCTGGATAACGATTGAGAATGCAACGACAGAAGAGTTGATTGCACAAATCAAGAAATGTCCGTCCGGAGCATTAAGTTACAGAATGAACAACGAAAAAGAAGAAAATAAATAAAAGTAATGAGGCTACCAGTTCAAATTGAATCCGGTAGCCTCATTTTTTTATTATGAAAAAAGAAAGAGTTAAGTGCGTTCCAGTTGTACGGTGAAATGACGCATCAAAGGAGCTTCCCAAACGATACGAACTCCATGAGTAATACTCTCTCGGCGGTCGAACACGTTCTTCAAAGCAACAGCTATCACTGCCATGTGGTTATCCGTATATACACGGCGAGGGATGGCAAGGCGCAGCAAATCCAATCCGTTGAAACGGTTTTCACGGGTCACAGGGTCACGGTCGGCCAGAATATATCCTATTTCACATCCTCTGATACCAGCTTCAAGATACAGTTCAACAGTCAACGTCTGTGCCGGAAATTCATTCTTCGGAACATGTGTCAATACTTTCGTTGCATCGACAAAGATAGCATGTCCGCCTGCGGGACGCTGATAAGGAATACCATATTCATCCAGTTTCTTCGCCAGATATTCCACCTGACGGATACGGGTTTCCAGATTATCAAATTCCGTGTTTTCATCCAGCCCTACGGCAAGAGCGCTCATATCACGACCGTTCATACCCCCATAAGTGAGATAGCCTTCATATTGCACACAAAAGCCTTTGGCACCTTCGTACCAATCTTCTTTCCGCGTAGCAATGAAGCCTCCCATATTGACGATACCGTCTTTCTTGGCACTCATTGTCATACCGTCGGCCAGGTCGAACATTTCTTTTGTAATCTCTTTTATCGTCTTCCCCGCATATCCTTCTTCACGCATCTTGATGAAGTAAGCATTCTCTGCAAAACGGGCGGAGTCAAACAACACAGGTTTATTGTATCTATCGGCAAGAGCACGGACTTCACGAAGATTCTGCATGGATACCGGTTGTCCGCCCGCGGTATTGTTCGTGATGGTTACAATGATGAACGGAATCCGGTCACCAAATTCCTGCAATGCTTTCTCCAACTTGGCAGGATCTACATTTCCTTTAAAGGGTATTTCCAACTGGGTATTCTTCGCTTCATCGATGGTGCAATCCAAAGCAACTGCTTTACGTCCTTCGATGTGCCCTTTAGTGGTGTCAAAGTGAGAATTGCCGGGGACAACATCGCCTTCATGCACCAGATAAGAGAAAAGCACATTCTCGGCGGCACGTCCCTGATGTGTGGGAATGACATAGTCGAAACCGGTCAGGCGGGTGATTACTTCTTTCAGTTTGAAGAAGGAGGAAGCTCCGGCATAACTTTCATCGCCCAGCATCATTGCTGCCCATTGACGATCGCTCATTGCTCCCGTGCCGGAATCGGTTATCAAATCTATATATACTTGTTCGGATTTAAGCTGGAACACATTGTAATGGGCTTCTTTCAACCATTGTTCACGTTCCTGGCGGGTACTCTTCCGAATGGGTTCCACCATTTTAATTTTCCATGACTCTGCAAAGGGTAATTCCATAGTGTTTACTTATCATTTTTGACATTTAGTTAACAAAAGACCCGTATAAGTCCTTATACGGGTCGAATGTACACATTTAAAAGGAATAAACCAAGCGGTATAATATCTTTTTGTCAGTAAATTTACTTTTTTGATAAGAATATCTTCTTCTCCTTCTTATTCATCTCTTGCATAATAAGAGGAATAGGGTGCTCCGATATATATATTTCGCGCATTTCAGGCTTACCGATCTTCCCGGAAGAGAGATAAAAGTCCGGTATATATGGTCACTTCTCGGCCACGGGCAGTAAAAATAGTATCGACCGTAGTAACAACCAGCACAGGCAGCATAAAAAAAAGAAAATAGTACAGTAGTTTCATAGCATCACATTGTTTTAAGATTAATCCGTTTGCCAGGTTAATACAAAGTCCTGATGCAATATATAGTGAATGTGAAACTTCCTCTGTTCCGGTGTCCGATACTCCTCAGCAGAGAAGTCTCCTTTCTCAGAGACAGCGAAGGGAAAGATATGCAAATGTTCGCGGAAGTCAACTTCCGGTGTATTCATACACTTAAACATGACTTCTTTAGCCGACCAGTGAAGCAATAAAGACCAGGTATCCGTTCCCTGAAAAGAGGAAACTATTTCATCTGCGCGCATATACTTATGTGCCACTTTATGCACCCGCTCACCGTATTGCTCTATATCAATGCCCACTTCCTTGCCGGGCTCGCCGATAATGACCGATACATAACCACGGGTATGGGAAATGCTAATAGAAGCTGTGTTATCTGCCAGATAAGGCTTGCCACTGGAATGATAAGCGATTTCTTTCTCTTCCCCCAACAATGTGAACAGCAACACGCGGACTGACAGCCACTCCAAACGGCGATGTTCAGCAGAGAAGCGCTGCATGCTTTGCCGGTATGTTTCTTGTTGCGGAAGCATATCCAATAATTCGTCCAGCGTTTCATCCACCTTCCAGATGCCCCACTTGTACGATGGTTCTATATGTTGCATGAAAAGAGACATATCGAATCAGGCATTCTTATCAGAATCTACCGGAAGAGGCTTGATAGTGAATTTTACTTTAAGAATACGGCGGTTGTCCATCTCCAGCACTTCAAATTCGTAGTGACTGTAAGTTACCTTCTCGTGCAGAGTGGGAAACTCCCCTTTCAGTTCCAACAACAATCCCGCAAGTGTATCGGCATCGCCTGCCACTTCATCAAAGGTTTCCTCGTCCACCTTCGTAATCTTATAAAAGTCCGTCAGTTGCGTTTTGGCTTCAAACACCCATGTACACTCGTTGAGCACCGCATACGTACGTTCTTCATCGTCATATTCGTCATGAATCTCACCTACAATCTCTTCGATAATATCTTCCATCGTCACAATGCCCGACGTGCCGCCAAATTCATCAACAACAATAGCGATATGAATTTTATTGGCCTGAAAGTCACGCAGCAAGTCATCAATCATTTTCGTTTCCGGCACAAAATAGGCAGGGCGTATCAATGACTGCCAACGGAACTCACCCTTATTCAGATGAGGAAGCAAATCCTTGATATATAAGATGCCTTTTATATTATCCCTGTTCTCAGAATAAATGGGGATACGGGAATAGGCATTCTCGACAATACATTTCAATACATCCTTGAATGGCGCACGGATGTCCAGATCCACCACATCCAGACGGGAAGTCATCACCTCCTTCGCCGTTTCACCGCCAAAACGGATAATACCTTCCAGGATATTGTTCTCTTCCTTTAGCTCCGCTTTATCAGTCAGTTCCAAGGCATGGGAAAGTTCATCTACGGAAATATTATGATTCTTACGGGTGAAATGCTTATTCAGGAAAGAAGTGGAGCGCACCAGCACCGAAGCCAACGGGTAGAAAAGGGAGCGGAACATCCAAATGCCTTTAGCTGAGAAACGGCAGAATGCCAGCGTTTTCTGTGCCGAATAAATCTTCGGCATGATCTCACCGAAAAGAAGCAAAAGGAACGTCAGAATAACGGTCAGTATCAAAAACTCCGCAATAGTGGAATGAAACTCAAACACACTCATGAAAAAGAAATTACAGAGCATGATAATGGTCACATTCACAAAATTGTTTGTTATCAGAATGGTCGCCAACAGGCGTTCTGTATCATCCAGTAGTTTACGGATTTTCTCATCCGAGGGATGCTTTTTCTCGTCAATAGCATTCAAATCTGACGGAGAAAGAGAGAAAAAGGCTATTTCTGAAGCTGAGGCAAAGCCGGAAACAAGCAACAGCAAGCCTGCCAACACAATGGCGATAATTGCCGAAATAGTAGGGGTATGTACGGATATACCATTAAAAACTTCTGCCAACTGGCATGAATAAGCGTCTGGGTCCAAAGATTTTGGTTTTAGTTAAACAATTAGAACGGTAAATCGTCCGTTGTATTACCTTGTGCAGGATTTGCCTGCGATTGTGCTATCGGTTGTGCAGGAGCGGCACCCTGAGCCATGTTTTGCTGCGGAGCGGCAGCACCCGGTGCAGCAGTCCCACGTGGAGACAACATTTCCATATTATCGACAAAGATTTCTGTAATATAACGCTGAATCCCCTTTTGGTCATCATAAGAGCGGGTGCGAATCTTACCTTCCACATAAAGTTTATCGCCTTTATGCACGTATTTGTCAACAATCTCTCCTAAACGGTTCCGGAAAACAAGATTATGCCAATCAGTACGATCGGGAACTTGTGTGCCATTTTGCAAAGTATATCCCTTCTCCGTAGTAGCTAAAGAAAGCTGAGCAACACAGTTTCCTCCATCATAATAGGTTACTTTAGGATCTTGTCCGACATTTCCAATCAATATTACTTTATTTACTGACATAAGCCTTTTTATTTGAATTTGCTGCCAAAATTAAACAGAATAATCACACAATGCAAGAATAAGCGCAACTTTTATAGATATTTCTCCAGGAATGCATGCACCAGACGAGAAACTGCATATTGCTCCAAATCCTCTGTTTTCACCCGTTGGAAGGCAGAAAAAGCTGTGGAATTTTCCGATAATACAACTTCATAGAAATTAGTATATATCACCCTATGGGACAGCACATGCTTCACATTTCCACAAACAAGGCGCAATTCCGGCATCTCTTCGCCCGCAAACAATGCACGTACCTGCGGCAATTTTCCGAACTCCTCTTCCGATACGGGAGCATCCGTCTCTATCAATGGAAGTTCGAAAAGATTTTTCCAAATGTCATTTCCAGTCCGCTTATGTAAATAGGTACACGCGCCCATGCGTACATATATATAGTTGAAATATCGATTGGTCGTTTTCGTCTTATGCTGTTTTACGGGTAACTTTGCCACCAGCCCCTTCCGCAGAGCCGAACAACTAGCTGCCAAAGGACAAAACATACAATCAGGCGACTGCGGAGTACACTGGATGGCACCAAAATCCATAATAGCCTGATTATACACAGCGGGACGGGATTTATCCAACATCTCCTGCGCCAAAGCGGCAAACAGCTTCTTTCCTTCCGTGCTGTCTATAGGCGTATCAATGCCGAAATAGCGCGAAAGCACACGATAAACATTACCATCCACCACGGCATAAGGCATACCGTAAGCAGATGAACAAATAGCCGCAGCAGTGTAGTCCCCTACCCCTTTCAGGGCACGGACACCCTCATAAGTCGCCGGAAAAGCGCCGTTCATGCTTCGGGCAGCCGCATGCAGATTACGCGCACGGGAGTAATATCCCAATCCTTGCCAATACTTCATCACCTCATCTTCTGACGCTTCGGCCAAAGCCACCACATCGGGAAAACGGTGGATAAAACGCAAAAAATATTCATAACCCTGCACCACACGCGTCTGTTGCAGAATGATTTCCGATATCCATATCGTATAAGGGTCTGTGGTATCCCTCCAAGGCAGTTCACGCTTATTTTCGGCGTACCATGCTATCAATTTCTCACTAAATATATTCATCTCTATTACAAGCACTTATAATATTCTAAAAAAGGGAAATATTCTCGTTTCCCCCTCCTGAAGCACAAAAATAGCCCTTTTTCCCCCTAACAAAACTTAATCGAAAGACTTTTTTGGAAAATTGTCCAGAATATATTTTTTAGAGAGCGCAAAAAGCTATATATTTGCAGTCCAAAAAATTAGGAAACTATAGTAA
>CAMTFK010000161.1 GCA_947071285.1 uncultured Bacteroides sp.
AGGATGCAGGTGTACAGGTGGTAACATCATAGCCGAGCATTACTAATTGCCCGTTCACTTTTGGTCCTTGCCTTGTATGGCGGATATATACGTTCAGCGGCTTAATCCGCAAAGATTAAGACTAATTCCTTTACTTTTTACATCATGTCTAACTTATTTAGGTGATTACAGCATTAGGGTTCCACCTCTTCCCATTCCGAACAGAGAAGTTAAGCCTAATCACGCCGATGGTACTGCGTAAAGTGGGAGAGTAGGTAGTCGCCGTTTTTCAGAGAAGCCTCCATATCGAAAGATGTGGGGGCTTTTTGTTGTTTATACCTATAATATTTTCTTGCTTTTCCCGTTTATATACAGTAAGTTTACATCTTATTCATATATGATGCATTTCATAAAACAAATCCGTCCGATAAAATTCTGGTTGGTACTGGCTGCCATTGTGATAGCTATTGCCTCTCTTTACGTTTCCCATTCTCTGATTAGCGATTTATCTGCCGAAGAACGGGTGCGTATGGAAGTATGGGCGGAAGCGATGAAGAACTTGCAAACTGCTGATGGAAATACTGACTTGACAATGGTACTGAAAGTACTGAATGCCAATTATACTATTCCGGTAATTGTAGTCGATCAGAATGGAGATGTACAAACATATAGGAATATAGAGTTATCCTCGTCTGATACGATAGCCGCTCTGAAAGAGAAACTGAATCATTTCAGCCGTGAAGGTCACTATATCCGTATCAACCTGAACGGTGACGGTGATTATCTGAATGTATATTATGGTCCTTCCCTGATGCTTACCCGTCTGGCTGCCTATCCTTATGTACAATTGACGGTTGTACTTATTTTTGTTTTAATAGCTATCTTCGCCTTATTAAGTTCCAAGAAAGCGGAACAAAATAAAGTGTGGGTAGGGCTTTCAAAAGAAACTGCCCATCAATTGGGGACCCCCATTTCCTCACTCATGGCATGGACGGAATTATTGAGGACGCAATACCCGCAGGATGACCTGATTCCTGCCATGGCGGAAGATGTGGAACGCTTGCAAATGATTGCCAACCGTTTTTCTAAAATAGGTTCTATACCTGAATTGGAAGATGCTGATCTGAAGGCTTTGTTGGAACGTGTGACAGACTACATCGCCCACCGCACCTCGGATAAAGTGAAAATCATAACCGACCTGCCTGATGTGCTTCCGACTCTGCGATTGAATGTTGCTTTGTTTGAATGGGTGATAGAGAATCTTTGCAAGAATGCTATCGATGCAATGGGAGGAGTAGGGACGCTGGTCATCTCAGTCCAGGAAACGTCAAAATATTGGTGTGTTGATGTGGCGGATACAGGAAAGGGAATTGATAAACGAAATTTTGAAACAGTGTTTGCTCCCGGATATACTACTAAAAAAAGAGGATGGGGATTGGGTCTTTCATTGGCACGCCGGATTGTAGTGGAGTATCATTCGGGACGCATTTTTGTGAAGCAATCGGAGATCAATAAAGGGACGATATTCAGAATAGAGCTTAAAAAATGAATATTTCGTCGCTAATTTCTACATTATGAGGATAATTATTTGTATCTTTGTCGCCCGAATAAATAAAAGAAGCTTTGGGAAAGTTTGATAAATACAAAATTGATTTGAAAGGCATGCAGGCAGACTCTTGTAAGTATGAGTTTGTGCTGGATAACCTTTTCTTTGCTAACATTGATGGTCCGGAAGTACAGAAGGGCAAAGTAAATGTTACACTGGTTGTAAAGAAAACATCTCGTGCTTTCGAATTGAACTTCCAGACGGATGGTATGGTATGGGTACCGTGTGACCGTTGTCTGGACGATATGGAACAACCGGTCAGTTCTACTGATAAGTTGATGGTGAAGTTTGGCCATGAGTATGCTGAAGAAGGTGACAACCTCATTGTGATTCCTGAGGAAGAAGGGGAAATCAATGTGGCATGGTTCATGTATGAGTTTATTGCGTTGGCTATTCCGATGAAGCATGTGCATGCTCCCGGAAAGTGTAACAAGGCAGTGAGCAGCAAATTGCACAAGCATCTGCGGACTAAAGCGGACGAAGATGATGCAGAAGATGATATATTCATCGAAGGTGAAGATGCACTGCCGGATGGTGGTGATGCAGAGGAAACGCAGATTGACCCGCGTTGGAATGAATTGAAGAAAATATTAGATAACAATTAAAGATTAAAAAAAATGGCACATCCTAAGAGAAGACAGTCTAAAACAAGAACTGCAAAGAGAAGAACTCATGATAAGGCAGTAGCTCCTACATTGGCTATTTGCCCGAATTGTGGCGAATGGCATGTATATCACACTGTGTGTGGTGCTTGCGGATACTACAGAGGCAAGCTTGCTATTGAGAAAGAAGCTGCTGTTTAATTTGCAGCCTGATAAAGAATATACTTGAATACCGGATGTCTAAAAAGATTTGTGAACACAAACCTTTTTAGACTACCGTTGTTTAGGTATTTATTAACTTAAGCAGGATTAATGGAAAAAATAAATGCAGTAATTACAGGAGTCGGTGGATATGTACCCGATTATATCTTGACGAATGACGAGATATCAAGAATGGTAGATACCAATGACGAATGGATTATGACCCGTATCGGAGTAAAGGAAAGACATATCCTGAACGAAGAGGGACTGGGAACTTCGTACATGGCTCGCAAAGCCGTCAAGCAGTTGATGCAGCGTACAGGCTCTGATCCTGATGATGTCGATCTGATAGTTGTCGCTACCACTACTCCTGATTATCATTTCCCTTCAACAGCTTCCATCTTGTGTGACAAGCTCGGATTTAAACATGCTTTTGCTTTTGACTTGCAGGCCGCTTGTAGTGGCTTTTTGTATCTGTTGGAAACAGGAGCTAACTTTATCCGTTCGGGAAGATATAAGAAGATTATCCTAGTGGGGGCTGATAAAATGTCGTCTATGGTAGATTATACCGAGCGTGCCACTTGTCCTATTTTTGGTGATGGTGCGGCTGCGGTTATGATGGAACCCACTACGGAAGATCTTGGCGTTATGGACGCTATTTTGAGAACAGACGGTAAAGGATTACCTTTCTTGCACATGAAAGCCGGTGGTTCTGTATGCCCTCCTTCCTATTTTACGGTGGATAACCATATGCACTTTCTTTATCAGGAAGGCCGCACGGTATTTAAATATGCTGTATCGAATATGTCGGATGCTTGCGCTGCCATTGCAGAGAGAAATCACTTGGATAAAGATAATATCGACTGGATTATTCCTCACCAGGCAAACTTGCGTATCATTGATGCGGTAGCTCATCGCCTGGAGGTTCCTCGTGAAAAAGTAATGGTTAACATCGAGCGTTACGGTAATACGAGTGCCGGTACACTTCCGCTTTGTCTGTGGGATTTTGAAGATAAACTGAAGAAAGGCGATAATCTGATCTTTACGGCATTCGGTGCTGGGTTTACCTGGGGAGCCGTTTACGTGAAGTGGGGATATGACGGAAAAAAACAGTAACGAACGTTACGCTGATAAATAAGAAAAAACGCATCCTATTTTCGATGCGTTTTTTTGTCTCAACTAAAATACAGGAATGTAATGCATAAAGCAGGTTTTGTAAACATCGTGGGAAATCCGAATGTAGGTAAATCTACATTGATGAACGCCTTGGTGGGCGAGCGGATTTCAATTGCTACTTTTAAGGCGCAGACAACCCGTCACCGTATTATGGGTATCTATAACACGGATGATATGCAGATTGTGTTTTCGGATACTCCGGGAGTATTGAAGCCACAGTATAAGTTGCAGGAGTCTATGCTGAATTTTTCAACTTCGGCATTGACGGATGCGGATGTTTTGCTGTATGTGACAGATGTGGTTGAGACGCCCGATAAGCATAATGAGTTTGTAGAAAAAGTAGCAGCTATGGAAATTCCTGTTTTGCTGCTTATTAACAAAATTGACCTGTCTAACCAAGAGAAACTGGTGGAACTGGTGGAAGCGTGGAAAGCGTTGTTGCCTAACGCGGAGATCATTCCAATTTCTGCAACTACGAAGTTTAATGTGGACTACGTGATGAAGCGGGTGAAAGAATTGTTGCCCGACTCACCGCCTTACTTTGGCAAGGACCAGTGGACGGACAAACCGGCACGTTTCTTCGTGAACGAGATTATTCGGGAGAAAATCTTGTTGTACTATGACAAGGAGATACCCTACTCGGTAGAGGTTGTGGTGGAACAATTTAAGGAAGATGCGAAAAAAATACATATCAACGCTGTGATCTATGTGGAGCGTGATTCGCAGAAAGGAATAATTATTGGCAAGCAAGGGAAAGCACTGAAGAAAGTGGCTACTGAGGCACGCCGGGAATTAGAAAGGTTCTTTGGGAAAACGATTTTCCTAGAGACGTTTGTGAAAGTGGATAAGGACTGGCGCAGTTCAGACAAGGAGTTGCGCAATTTCGGTTATCAACAGGATTAGAGTATTCATACGACTGTGACAGTCGCAAAAAACAATGAGAGTGAACTATGGGAAATTTAGTTGCAATCGTAGGACGTCCCAATGTGGGAAAGTCCACTTTATTTAACCGCTTGACTAAAACACGTCAGGCGATTGTGAACGAAGAAGCAGGAACAACACGCGACCGCCAGTACGGCAAATCCGAATGGCTGGGGAAAGAGTTCTCCGTGGTAGATACCGGCGGATGGGTGGTGAACTCTGACGATATTTTTGAAGAAGAAATACGCAAGCAAGTATTGATGGCTGTGGAAGAAGCAGACGTGATTTTGTTTGTAGTGGATGTAATGAACGGGGTGACTGACCTTGATATGCAAGTGGCAGCTATTTTGCGCCGCACTCAGAAACCGGTGCTGCTGATTGCCAATAAGACTGATAACGGAGAACTGCAATACAATGCTCCCGAATTTTATAAGTTGGGATTGGGTGATCCTTATTGTATCTCGGCTATGACGGGTAGTGGAACAGGTGATATGATGGACCTGATTGTAGGTACATTTAAGAAAGATACTGATGAAATATTGGATGAGGATATTCCCCGTTTTGCAGTGGTGGGACGTCCAAATGCAGGTAAGTCTTCCATTGTGAATGCCTTTATTGGTGAGGACCGCAACATCGTGACGGAAATTGCCGGTACGACGCGCGATTCTATCTATACCCGCTATAATAAGTTCGGATTTGATTTCTATCTGGTAGACACTGCCGGCATCCGTAAGAAAAGCAAGGTAAATGAAGATTTGGAATATTATTCCGTAATCCGCTCCATCCGTTCCATTGAGAATGCGGATGTATGTATCCTTATGCTGGATGCTACGCGTGGCGTTGAGAGTCAGGACTTGAATATATTCTCCCTGATACAAAAGAATTCCAAGGGTTTGGTAGTGGTAGTGAATAAATGGGACTTGGTGCAGGATAAAACAGTGAAAGTGATGAAAACTTTCGAAGATGCTATCCGTAATCGCTTTGCTCCGTTCGTTGATTTTCCTATCATCTTCGGTTCGGCTTTGACTAAACAACGTATCCTGAAAGTGCTGGAAGAAGCACGTGCGGTTTATGATAATCGTATGATGCGTATTCCTACTGCACGCTTGAACGAAGAAATGCTTCCGCTGATTGAAGCATATCCGCCTCCTGCAATCAAGGGTAAGTATATCAAGATTAAATATATCACGCAGTTGCCTAACACGCGGGTACCTTCTTTTGTGTATTTCGCTAATCTGCCGCAGTATGTGAAGGAACCGTATAAGCGCTTCCTGGAAAACAAAATGCGTGAAAAATGGAATCTGACGGGAACTCCGATAAATATTTATATCCGTCAGAAATAGAACATTCTGAATATAGAAAAGTGATATAAAACCATCTGATTTGACAATAAATCAGGTGGTTTTTTTGCTTTTAGGTAAGGAAATGTAAATAATAAGTAGGTTTATATGGATATAATATTTATTTTTGTATGACAACAGAAAAAAGGATTAGATGAAACGTCGGAGCTGGTTATTAGGATGCCTATTGCTCTTTTCCATAGGTGCACTATGGGCAAAGGGCGAGGTGGGTTTGCGTACTTTGCAACAACAAGCAGCTCTAAGTAAAAGTCTGGATGGTTATGTAAAAGTCTGTAAATATCTTTGTCTGACAAAGGAAGGCGCTGATTTATTACTTCTATATACAAGGCCTATTCAACAATTGGCCACGGGTGGTAAGGACCTGGAACAATTGGAACGGGAAACATACATGTTGCGACACCGTATCATAGTAGGCTCGGTGATTTCATTATTGGTGATTTTATTGCTGGGTTCACTTTATGCACGCCAGCGGCAGAGGGCAAGGATTGCTCTGCGTCTGACAAGAAAGTATATTGATGGATTGGAGAGTGAGCGCGAACGCATGGCAACTGAATTGCATGATGATGTATGCAACAATCTGCTTGCGCTTGAAATGAATATCCGTGCTATTTCCAGTGAAGAAAGTCTGGAGTTGAATGAGCAGTTGGATCTGTTGAGTAATACCCGGGAAAGGCTAAGGACTCTTTCACATGAACTGATGCCACCTGCCTTCCAGTATGCTACGCTTGACGAGATGCTGGCAGACTATGTGTTGCATTTGTCTTTACCAGAGGATATACATGTGGAATATCATTCCACAGAAAATGTTGATTGGAATATCGTACCTAAATGCATTGGTTTCGAATGTTATCGCATTGTTCAGGAAGCGGTGAATAATGCTGTGAAATATGCCGGTTCAGCCTGTATACGGGTGGAGCTGGCGTTGGGTAACAAGAACCTTTCCATACTTGTTGCAGACGATGGAAAGGGGTTTGATGTAGCTGGAAAAACCAAAGGTATCGGCTTGCGAACCATCAGGCAGCGGGCGGAGACTATCGGCGCTAAAGTAGACTTGACTTCTGCTCCGGGTGCAGGAACCCAGTTGAAGGTAAACGTATTAATCTAACCGAGCAATGGAAAAGAATGTGAAAGCTGAACTATTGGTAGTAGATGACCATAGCCTGATTTTAGAAGGTATCTGTAGGGTTGTAAATAAGATGCCGGAAGCTATTGTGGCAAATGCAGTAACTTCCGGAAAGAGGGCTGTGGAATTGATTGAAATGCGCGATTATGATGCGTATATCCTGGATATCAGTATCCCAGATATGTCCGGTTTTGAGTTGATGGCAAAAATCCGTGAGTTGAATGAGCAGGCGCGGATTGTCGTTAATACGATGCATGAAGAGATATGGATGGTGAACCGGCTGGTGCAGTGTGGAGCAAATGCAGTTATTTTGAAGGCCTCGGCTCATACGGAATTGGTCGCGGCTATTCGTAATGTGCTGAAGGGAGGAACATATACTTGTTCCCGGTTTGCTTCTATTTCTCAGAAATTAAATGCGGTGCCGGCAGGTTTGCAGGTCAAGAATGCTCCAACACGACGCGAACGCGATGTCTTGGAAGCTGTGGCCAAAGGTCTGAATACCCATGAAATTGCCGGATTATTAAAAATATCAGAAAATACTGTAGAAACATTTCGCAAGAGACTTATTAGTAAGTTTGGAGCGAAAAACGCAATAGACATGGTGGTCAAGGCTGTTGCTCAAGGTTGGATAAAGTTGGATTGAGTTACGGATAATTCAATGAGTAACGGTTTTCCGTGATTTTTTATTAGCTTCTTTTGGTTATCTTTGCTCCCGTAATTGAAATTGTTCTTCATGTTTTCTCATGAAGATATAGGGACAATCAAAGTATATCGTGAAGATATATATCAATTCTATTAACTGGTTTTATGAGGAAAAGAGCGTCCGGGATTTATTCCGGACGCTCTCTTTATATGGTGGTAGACGCGATTATAGCGCCCTATCCTTCGATATTTTGCACTTCCACTTCCTTTACCTTGCGGAAGAGGTCGGATGCGAAGATGAAATCGTTCAGCTTCTTGTTGCTGGAAGTGAAGATGTCATCCTTACTACCTTCCCATTCTTTATGTCCATCATAGATGTAGATGATCTTTTCACCGATACCCATTACAGAGTTCATGTCGTGGGTATTGATGAGGGTCGTCATGTTGTACTCGAGGGTGATGTCATGTATCAGTTCATCAATGACGAGTGAAGTTTTGGGGTCTAGTCCTGAGTTTGGTTCGTCGCAAAACAGATACTGCGGGTTCAGGGCAATGGCGCGGGCAATGGCGACGCGCTTTTGCATACCACCACTGATTTCACCTGGAAATTTGTCTTTCGCCTCACTCAAGTTCACGCGGTCCAGGCAGAACATGGCACGGCGGGTACGCTCACGAAGAGTATCGTTGCTGAACATGTTCAGAGGAAACATAACGTTGTCTAAAACAGTCATGGAGTCAAATAAAGCTGCGCTCTGGAAAATCATTCCCATCTCCCGGCGCAAAGCTTTCTTTTCCTTTTTGCCCATGGCAAGGAAGTTACGGTTGTCGTATAGTAATTCACCCCGTTCCGGCGTCAGCAAACCAACAATGCATTTCATTAATACCGTTTTTCCCGAACCACTCTGTCCGATGATGAGGTTAGTTTTTCCATTCTCGAAGGTAGCGTTAATGTCTTTCAGTACATCCCGCCCTTCAAATGATTTCCAAAGTCCTTTCAGTTCAATCATCCCATTAAGAGTTTAGTTAATATTAAGTCGGCAAACAAGATTAGTACGCTACTGCATACCACAGAGTCTGTAGAGGCCTTGCCCACCTCTATGGAACCGCCCTCGACGGTATAACCGAAGAAGGCTGATACACTGGCGATGATGAATGCGAAGAACAATGACTTGATGATGCCGCACCAGATGAACCATTCCACAAACATGTATTGCAAACCGTATTCCAAGTCTACAGCCGACATGATGCCGCCAAACCAGCACGTGGCGAAAGCGCCGATGATGCCGGCAAAGATACTGAAGGTCACCAGGAATGGAATCGTAGTAACCATAGCAAAAATTTTGGGAAGTATCAGATAATTAGCGGAATTGACACCCATGATTTCGAGGGCGTCAATCTGTTGCGTCACGCGCATGGTTCCCAGTTCAGAAGCAATATTAGAACCGACCTTTCCCGCTAATATCAAACACATAATGGAGGAAGAGAATTCCAGCAACATGATTTCACGTGTTACGTAGCCCACCGTCCAGCGCGGCATGAATGGACTTTCGATGTTCAGTTTGATCTGTATGGTAATAACGGCGCCGATGAAGAACGATATCAGCAATACGATACCGATAGAGTTCACGCCGAGTTGCCCCATCTCATTGAGATATTGGCGGAAGAACATGCGCATACGCTCCGGACGGGCGAAAGTGCGCCCCATCAACATGATGTATCTTCCGACAGTTTTAAGTGCTTTTATCATGACTCTTAACTATTTTGTGTGCAAATATACCCCATTTTCTGCTGATAATTGCTACATTTGCGGCAAAATGTATGAGCTACAGGCTACAAGCTACAAGTAAAAAGTAAGGTTGTGTGGTAGGTCTCTTGTAGCTCGTAGCTTTTGTAGCTTGTAACTGAGAAGAATATGGAAGAAAGCAAAATGGTGCTTCGTACCGAAGACCTGGTGAAAAAATACGGTAAACGTACGGTGGTGAGCCACGTCTCCATAGATGTGAAGCAAGGAGAAATTGTAGGGTTGCTGGGACCGAATGGTGCTGGTAAGACGACTTCATTTTATATGACCGTAGGGTTGATTACGCCGAATGAGGGACGTATCTTTCTGGATGATCTGGATATTACGAAGTATCCGGTGTATAAACGTGCGCAGACGGGTATCGGCTATTTGGCACAGGAGGCATCCGTTTTTCGGCAGATGAGTGTGGAAGACAACATCGCTTCTGTTCTGGAAATGACAGATAAACCCCTGGAATATCAGAAGGAGAAGTTAGAGAGCTTGATTGCGGAATTTCGTTTGCAGAAAGTACGTAAGAATAAAGGTAATCAGCTTTCGGGAGGTGAGCGTCGCCGTACGGAGATTGCTCGTTGCCTCGCCATCGACCCTAAATTCATCATGCTCGATGAACCCTTTGCCGGAGTTGACCCGATTGCGGTGGAAGACATTCAGCAAATCGTGTGGAAACTGAAAGATAAGAATATAGGTATCCTGATTACCGACCACAACGTGCAGGAAACGTTGAGTATCACGGATCGCGCTTACTTGTTGTTTGAGGGAAAAATCTTGTTTCAAGGGACACCGGAGGAATTGTCGGAAAATAAGATTGTGCGCGAAAAGTATCTGAGTAATAGTTTCGTGCTTCGTCGTAAGGACTTTATGAAATAGTGATTAGGGGCTAGTGATTAACGCAACTTGCTTATTTACTAATCACTTATCACTAACCGCTTACCACTAAAAAAACAACGACCGCCTGTCTCTTCTTCAAGAAACAGGCGGTCGTGTTTTTTCTCCTTATATATTTAGTATTTCGGAGGTCTTGCTTCTTTCACTACCATGTTACGGCCGAAGTACTCTGCACCGTCAAGCTCTTCAATCGCTTTGGCTGCAGCAGCTGCGTCTTCCATTTCTACGAATGCAATGCCTCTGAAACGGCCGGTTTCGCGATCCTTAATAAATTTGACTTCGGTTACAGCACCGTAATCTTCCATGACCTTTTGCAGGTCTGATTCCCTAACTTTGTAGTTAAGGTTTCCCACGTAAATGTTCATACTGAAAACTGTCTCTTATACACATCTGACGCTGCCGACGAAGAGGATAGTGTATATC
>CAMTFK010000162.1 GCA_947071285.1 uncultured Bacteroides sp.
CTGTGGAAATTGTGACAACTGTTTAAACCCGAAAAAACAAGTGGAGGCTCAAGAACTATTATGTACCGTGATAGAGGCTATTCTAGCGGTGAAAGAAAATTTTAAAGCGGATTATATCATCGACATTATACAAGGACGTGAAACTACCGAAGTGCAGGCTCATCTGCATGAAGACCTGGAAGCTTTCGGCTCCGGAATGGGAGAGGAGGACAAGACATGGAATGCTGTTATTCGCCAGGCGCTGATTGCGGGTTATCTGAGTAAAGATGTAGAGAACTACGGTTTGCTGAAAGTAACGGATGACGGCAAGAAATTCCTGAAACATCCTAAGTCGTTCAAGATAACCGAAGATAATGATTTTGAGGAGGTGGAAGAAGAAGCACCGGCACGTGGCGGTGGCTCTTGTGCAGTCGACCCGGCTCTTTATTCCATGCTGAAGGATTTGCGTAAAAAACTATCCAAGAAGCTGGAAGTTCCTCCTTATGTTATTTTCCAGGATCCATCCTTGGAAGCCATGGCTACCATTTATCCGGTGACACTGGATGAACTGCAAAATATTCCCGGTGTAGGTGCAGGTAAGGCGAAACGTTATGGTGAAGAGTTTTGCAAACTGATTAAGCGTCACTGCGAAGAGAATGAGATAGAACGTCCGGAAGACTTGCGTGTCCGTACGGTTGCCAATAAATCAAAACTGAAAGTTTCTATCATTCAATCTATTGACCGTAAGGTAGCGTTGGATGATATTGCTCTTTCCAAAGGTATTGAATTCAGTGATTTGCTGGACGAAATCGAGGCTATTGTTTACTCTGGTACGAAATTGAATATTGACTACTTCCTGGATGAGATTATGGATGAAGACCATATGTTGGATATCTATGATTACTACAAGGAATCCACAACGGATAATATAGACGATGCACTCGATGAGTTGGGTGACGATTTCACAGAAGAAGAAGTACGTTTGGTTCGTATCAAGTTCATTTCTGAAATGGCGAACTAACCCCTGGCTGTTGGTTTAAAAAAAGAAAAAAATATTGCGTGCAGATGTATGGAATGGAATAAAAACCGTATATTTGCACGCAATAAATTTTAAACGCATAGCCCTATGTCATTTATTGCTGATAAGATTGTAATGGATGGATTAACTTATGACGACGTTTTGTTAATCCCCGCTTACTCTGAAGTACTCCCTAAAACTGTCGAACTCTCGACAAAGTTTTCAAGAAACATTGAGTTGAAAATTCCGTTTGTAACGGCCGCTATGGATACGGTTACCGAAGCGAAAATGGCAATAGCCATTGCACGTGAAGGTGGTATCGGTGTTATTCATAAGAATATGTCCATTGTAGAACAGGCACGTCAGGTTGCCATTGTGAAGCGTGCTGAAAATGGTATGATTTATGACCCTGTAACCATTAAGAGAGGTTCTACCGTGGGAGATGCATTGGCATTGATGGCAGAATACAGAATTGGTGGTATTCCGGTAGTAGACGATGAGAAGTATTTGGTCGGAATTGTTACCAACCGCGACCTTCGCTTCGTGAGAGATATGGATAAGCATATCGATGAGGTGATGACAAAAGAAAATATTATCACTACGAATCCGACTACGGATATGGAAGCTGTTTCTCAAATTTTGCAGGAACATAGAATTGAGAAGTTGCCGGTTGTGGATAAAGAAGGCAAGTTAGTTGGTCTCATTACCTATAAAGATATTACGAAAGCCAAAGATAAACCGATGGCTTGCAAGGATTCCAAAGGTCGTTTGCGTGTAGCTGCCGGGGTAGGTGTTACGGCTGATACGCTTGACCGTATGCAAGCTTTGGTGGATGCCGGTGCAGATGCTATTGTGATTGACACCGCTCACGGACATTCTATATATGTAATAGAAAAACTGAAAGAAGCAAAGAAGCGTTTTCCGAATATTGATATTGTAGTAGGTAACATCGCTACCGGAGAAGCTGCAAAAGCATTGGTGGAAGCTGGTGCTGATGGAGTAAAGGTAGGTATTGGTCCGGGTTCTATTTGCACTACCCGTGTTGTGGCAGGTGTGGGGGTTCCCCAGTTATCTGCTGTATATGATGTGGCTAAGGCGTTGAAGGGCATAGGCATTCCTTTGATTGCTGATGGTGGTTTGCGTTACTCAGGTGATGTGGTGAAAGCTTTGGCTGCCGGAGGTTATAGTGTAATGATTGGTTCGCTGGTTGCCGGAACGGAAGAGTCTCCGGGCGATACGATTATCTTCAATGGACGTAAATTTAAGTCTTATCGCGGTATGGGCTCATTGGAAGCTATGGAGAATGGTTCGAAAGACCGTTACTTCCAGAGTGGAACCAATGACGTTAAGAAACTCGTTCCGGAAGGTATTGCAGCGCGTGTGCCTTATAAAGGAACATTGTACGAAGTAATTTTCCAGTTAGTAGGTGGTCTGCGTGCAGGCATGGGTTACTGTGGTGCAGGTAGTATCGAGCAATTACACGATGCTAAATTTACCCGTATCACAAATGCCGGTGTGCTTGAGAGCCATCCACATGATGTGGCAATTACAAGCGAAGCTCCGAATTATAGTCGTCCGGAATAAGATATTGGCAATCTTTATTATATATGGATACCCGGAAAGCAACAAATACTTTCCGGGTATTTTGGTTTTTGGAAAACGCATGGTCTGTTTATGCTAAATAGACCATCTGTTCAGGGCAAACAGACCATCTGTTTAGGGCAAACAGACCGTCTGTTTTTGGGATATATACCATCTGTTTTGCACCGGAACAATATAAAAGATATTTTCCCGTTATTACATTGTTATTTTCTAAGATGATAGTTATGATAAGAAGTGGATTGACAATTATTCTCCTTTGTATCGGCTGGGTGGTTTCTGCACAGCAAGATCCTGTGTTGATGCGTATTAACGGGAAAGATGTGCTCCGGTCCGAATTTGAATACATATATAATAAGAATAATGCCCTTGTCGGCGTAGAACAAAAGACGCTGAAAGAGTATGTTGATTTGTTTGTGAACTTCAAACTGAAAGTTGCTGCTGCAGAGGCGGCAGGCATGGATACTGCCCGCGCTTTCCGCGAAGAACTGGAGGGGTATCGCCGCCAGTTGGGTAAAGTTTATCTGACAGATGGAGCGGCCGCGGAACTTGCTGCCCGGCAAGTGTATGACAAGCTGAAAGCCAACAATCGTGCGGGACAGGTACGGGTGAGTCATATTTTCAAGTATCTTCCTCAAACTACTACCAGTAGCGCACTCCGGGCTGTGGAGGTTCGCATGGACTCTATTTATGCAGCATTGCAAAAAGGAGAGGCTGACTTCGACACCTGTGTCCGTAGCTTTTCTGATGAAAAGAAATCCTTTTGGGTAAGTTGGCTCCAGATGCCTATCGAATTTGAAGATGTCGTATTTGAGTTGCAACCGGGAGAAGTATCCCGCCCTTTCTTTACGCCTCAAGGTGTTCATATTGTCAAAGTGCTTGAACGAAAAGAACTTTTGCCTTTTGATGAAATCAAGAGTGAAATAATTCGACGGCAAACACGTCGTCATGGAATGGATAAAGGAACGGAGGCATTGGTAGAGAAACTAAAAAAAGAATATAACTATATACCTGATAAGGCGGGAATGGATGAATTGTTCTCAAAAGGCAGTACGGATAAAAAACTGTTTGTGCTTGATGGGAAAGAGTATACAGGGAAAATGTTCGCTCCTTTTGCCGCCGCTCATCCTCAGGGTGTGCAACACCAGTTGGATGGATTTGTCATGAAAACTGTGCTCGATTATGAGTATAATCGTCTGGAACAGAAATATCCGGAGTTTCGCATGCTCATGCAGGAGTATCGGGATGGTATGTTGTTGTTTGAAATCAGTAACCGGGAGATTTGGGAGCGGGTGCCTTCGGATGAGGCCGGGCTGGCTGCATATTTTGCGGAACATCGCTCGGATTATCACTGGAAGAAGCCCCGTTATAGAGGAATTGTATTACATACCACCACAAAACGAATCGGAAAGCAGGTCCGTAAATTCTTGAAATCTTTGCCGGAAGAAGAGTGGATGAATGCCATTAGGTTAACCTTCAATGCAAAGACCCCGCAAGTGCAGGCTGAACAAGGATTATTTGCTTTCGGAGATAATGCCTATGTGGATGAAGAAATCTTCAAAAAAGGTGAAACTGAACCTATACCGTCATTTCCTTTTACCACTTTTCTGGGTGAGAAAGTGAAGGGACCACAGTCGTATAAAGAAGTGCGTGGGCCGCTGGTGAGCGACTATCAGAACTACTTGGAAGAGCGTTGGATAGCGCAATTGCGTGCCGCCGCTAAGGTTGAAATAAACCAAGAGGTTTTAAAAACCGTTAATAATCACTGATGCAACCGATTAATCCGCTATCTTCGTAGCTTGAAATAAGTAAATATCATATCGGTAATGCGAATATTTTTCCTGGGATTCCTATCCATCCTTTTATGTGTGGCTTGTAGCGAGCAACACGACCATAAAGGTAAGACACCGCTGGTGGAGCTGGACGGCAATTTCCTTTACCGCGAAGATTTGCAATCCGCACTTCCGGCAAGATTGTCGAAGGATGACAGTTTACTATTTGCAGAGCATTATATCCGCAACTGGGTGGAAGATATCTTGCTATACGAGAAAGCTCAAAGCAATATTCCCGATAACGGGGAAATAGAAAAACTTGTGGAGAATTATCGGAAGGCATTGATAATGCACACTTATCAGCAAGCGCTGATTCATCAGAGGCTCTCGAATGAGATTTCGGAACAGGAGTTGACGGAGTACTACGAAAAGAATAAAGATCTTTTCAAACTGGAACGCCCCCTTGTGCAAGGGCTGTTCATAAAAGTTCCCCTCACCGCACCAGAACTAAACAATGTACGTCGTTGGTATAAGACTCCCACGCAAGATGCGGTGGAGCATTTGGAAAAGTATAGCTTGCAGAATGCTGTGAAGTACGAGTACTTCTATGACAAGTGGGTTCCGATGTCGGATGTACTCGACCTGATACCCTTGAAAGTGCCGGAGGTGGAAGATTATGTGAATAAGAATCGTCATATTGAATTGAAAGATACGGCGTTTCATTATTTTTTGAACGTGAGTGAATATCGTTCGGTGGGCGAGCAAGAACCGTACGAGTTTGCTCGTCCTAAAGTGAAAGATATGGTGCTGAACCTGAAACAGGTAGAATTCATGAAATCAGTGAAAGACGACTTGTATGAGCGGGCAGTGAAAAGAGATAAGATTAAATATAATTAGTTTAGATACACAGAATGAGAAATTTTATGAACTTTAAGTTTGTAGTTTTATGTGCCTTGGCGCTGTTGACCGGTTCTGCCGTTTACGGACAAGACAATGTGATTGACGAGGTAGTTTGGGTAGTGGGCGACGAGGCTATATTGAAGTCTGAAGTAGAAGAAGCGCGTATGAGTGCTCAGTACGAAGGACGGAAGTTCGACGGTGACCCTTACTGCGTGATTCCCGAAGAAATAGCTGTACAGAAGTTGTTTCTGCATCAAGCTGCTCTCGATAGTATCGAAGTTGCTGAGAGTGAGGTGATTCAGCGTGTGGACTATATGACGAATATGTATATCGCCAATATCGGTTCGCGCGAGAAGATGGAGGAGTACTTCAACAAAACGTCCAGCCAGATTCGTGAAACCCTGCGTGACAATGCACGCGAAGGTTTGAAAGTGCAGAAGATGCAGCAAAAGCTGGTGGGTGAGATTAAAATTACTCCGGCGGAAGTGCGTCGTTATTTTAAGGATCTGCCGCAGGATAGCATTCCTTACATTCCTACCCAGGTAGAAGTGCAGATTATCACGCAACAACCGAAGATTCCTCTGTCTGAAATAGAGGATGTGAAAAGCCGTCTGCGTGAATATACGGAACGCGTCAATAAGGGAGAGAGCTTCTCTATGTTGGCACGTATGTACTCTGATGACCGTGGTACTGCTATCAATGGTGGTGAAATGCCCTTTACGGGACGTGGCTATCTGGACCCCGCATTTGCTAACGTAGCTTTTAACTTGCAGGACCCGAACAAGGTTTCCAAGATTGTGGAGTCGGAATATGGCTTTCATATTATCCAATTGATGGAGAAACGTGGTGACCGTATCAAAGTACGCCATATCTTGTTGAAACCTCATGTACCGGAAGAAGCACTTATGTCGGGTATTGCCCGCTTGGACTCTATTGCTGATGATATTCGTAGCGGTAAGTTTACTTTTGAAGAAGCGGCTTCCGTACTTTCACAGGATAAGGATACACGCAATAACCACGGTTTGCTGCCTAACCCTCAAACCAATACTTCCAAGTTTGAGATGCAGGAACTTCCGCCCGAGATTGCAAAGGTGGTGGATAATATGAAGGTAGGGGAAATTTCCGAAGCATTCACTATGATTCCGCAGAAGACCGGTAAAGAGGAGTGTGTAATTGTGAAGCTGAAAAGCCGCATCAGCGGACATAAGGCGACGATTTCGGAGGACTATCAGAATCTGAAGGAGATTGTGCTGGAAAAACGCCGTGACGAGATGCTGGATAAGTGGATTCGTGAAAAACAAAAGCATACGTACGTACGTATCAACGATAACTGGAAGAACTGTTCATTCAAGTATCCGGGTTGGGTTAAAAAAGACTGATTCCGGGTGATACATTAACTTTTTGTATGCAGAAGAAAAATACAAGAACTCATTTTCTGAACAGGCATAGATTCCTTATCACAGGTATTCTATGCCTGTTTGGCATCTGTTTGCTGAGCGCCCAGGAGAAGAAGAAAGAACCGGAAAAGAAGAAAACCCGGGTCGATTTGCTCCATGCCGACGAGGCACAGGCGGACAAAATCTTGCTTCCGGATGTCCAGATACTTATCGGGTCTGTAAAACTGCGTCACGACAGTATGTATATGTACTGTGACAGTGCGCTGATTTTTGAAAAGACGAACTCGGTGGAAGCCTTTGATAATGTTCGTATGGAACAGGGAGACACGCTCTTTATCTATGGAGATTACCTGTATTATGACGGTATGTCGCAGTTGGCAATGATACGTGGCAATGTCCGTATGATTAACCGGAACACAACGCTGACAACTGACAGCTTGAACTATGACCGTTTGTATAATCTGGGTTATTACTTTGAGGGCGGAACGTTGACCGACGAGGAAAATGTGCTGACTTCTGAGTGGGGAGAGTATAGTCCGGCGACTAAGTTGTCCGTATTCAACCATGACGTGAAGTTAGTAAATCCACAGTTTGTCCTGACCTCGGATACCCTGAAATATAGTACTGCGAGTAAGATTGCTACCATCCTGGGGCCTTCGGATATTGTGAGCGATAAGAACCACATCTATTCCGAACGGGGTATTTACAATACCACTACCGAGCAGGCGGAATTGCTGGATCGTTCCGTATTGACCAATGAGGGTAAGAAACTGACAGGTGACAGCCTTTTCTACGACCGCGTTCTGGGATATGGTGAAGCATTTGATAATGTGCAGATGAACGATACCATCAACAAGAATATGCTGACAGGTGATTATTGTTTTTACAATGAGCTGTCGGGAAGTGCTCTCGCTACGTTGCGTGCGGTTGCCATCGACTATTCGCAAGGCGACAGCCTATTTATGCATGGTGATACATTGCGGTTGCTTACCTATAATATAAATACAGACTCTATGTATCGCGAGATGCGCGCTTATCATAAAGTTCGCGCTTATCGTACAGATGTGCAGGCTGTATGCGATTCTCTGGTATATAATTCTAAGGATTCTTGCATGACTATGTACGTCGATCCTATTTTATGGCATGGCGAACAGCAATTGTTAGGTGAGGAAATCAAGGTTTACATGAACGACAGCACCATCGATTGGGCGCACATTATCAACCAGGCATTAACTGTGGAACGGAAGGACTCTGTTCACTATAATCAGGTGACCGGCAAAGAGATGAAAGCTTTCTTCATCGACGGAGATATGCGTCAGGTAGATGTGAACGGTAATGTGTTGGTTATCTTCTATCCGGTGGAAGAGAAAGACAGTAGCCTGATTGGGCTGAACTATGCCGAAGGTGGATTTTTGCGTATGCTGCTGAAAGAGCGGCGCATGGAAAAAGGTGCCTTTATAGGCAAGGCTAACGGTACGATGTATCCAATGGATCAAATACCTGCAGATAAATACAAATTGCCTACTTTTGTCTGGTTCGATTATATCCGCCCGCGGAATAAGGAAGATATATTTGAATGGCGGGGCAAGAGAGCTGGCGAACAATTACAGAAATCAGACAGGAAACCTGTCGTTTCGCCAAGGAATATGAATATTAAAAGAAATAAATAAGCGCTATGGGAATGTTCACAATGAGAAAGCCGCGCGGCTTTAATCATCAATATATATATGTTGATGAGCGGAAAGAGAAGTTGGCGAAGATGGAAGAAAGCGCCAAGCGTGACTTGGGGATGCTGCCTGAGAAAGAATTTTCGCCGGAAGATATTCGGGGGAAGTTCGTTGAAGGAACTACCCACCTGAAACGACGCAAGGAAAGCGGGCGTAAACCAATACACCTGGGAGTGATATTGGTTATTATCGCTTTGTTGATATATTTGTGGTATGCAATAAGCACCGGAATCATTTGATTCCGGTAGTTACTGTCCTAACTTAACTAATAAAAAAACAATTCATTGTTCTTATGAGCGACATTATTCATTTGCTGCCCGATTCGGTTGCCAACCAGATTGCTGCCGGAGAGGTGATTCAGCGTCCGGCATCCGTAATTAAGGAATTAGTAGAGAATGCAATTGATGCCGGAGCACAAGAGATACACGTACTGGTGACGGATGCAGGAAAGACCTGCATACAGGTGATTGACGATGGAAAGGGAATGTCCGAAACGGATGCACGCCTTGCCTTTGAACGTCATGCCACATCCAAGATAAAAGAAGCCGCCGATTTATTTGCTTTACGTACCATGGGATTTCGTGGTGAGGCATTGGCCTCTATCGCTGCAGTGGCAGAGGTGGAACTGAAAACCCGCAAAGAAGATGAGGAACTGGGGACGCGGATTGTGATAGCCGGTTCCAAGGTAGAGAGCCAGGAAGCGGTTTCGTGTCCTAAAGGGAGCAACTTCTCCATAAAGAACCTGTTCTTTAATATACCCGCCCGTCGCAAGTTCCTGAAAGCGAACTCGACGGAACTCAGCAATATCCTTACGGAATTTGAACGCATTGCCTTGGTACATCCCGAGGTGGCTTTCTATTTATATAGCAATGATACCGAGTTATTCAACCTGCCGGTAATGCCACTCCGCCAGCGTATCCTGGCTGTGTTCGGCAAAAAGTTGAACCAGCATTTGCTGTCTGTGGATGTGGACACCACAATGGTGAAAGTATCGGGCTTTGTAGCCAAGCCGGAGACGGCACGCAAGAAAGGTGCTCACCAATACTTCTTTGTGAATGGCCGTTATATGCGTCATCCATACTTCCATAAAGCGGTGATGGATGCTTATGAACAACTGATTCCGGCAGGCGAACAGATTTCTTATTTCATCTATTTCGATGTTGATCCGGCTAATATCGATGTGAATATACACCCCACTAAAACGGAGATCAAGTTTGAAAACGAGCAGGCCATCTGGCAGATACTCTCTGCGGCAGTAAAAGAATCATTAGGCAAGTTCAATGCTGTGCCGTCTATTGATTTCGATATGGAAGGCATGCCGGATATTCCGACGTTCGACCAAACCCGTCCGATAGAGCCGCCGAAAGTGCACTATAATTCAGATTTCAATCCGTTCAAAACTCCCTCTTCCGGTTCCTCTTATGGAGGCGGCGGTTATTCCCGTCCGAAGGTGGATTGGGAGGGACTGTATGACGGACTGGAAAAAGCAAGCAAGATGAATGCTCCGATGGAGGAAGAGCCGTTTGTCGATGAAACGAACTGGACCTCTGCACCTGCATCGGTGAATATGCCTGAAGAACGTACACCGTATGTCGCGGAAACGGAGATGGCGCCATCAACGTCAGCATCGTTATATACCAATGAATCGGCGGTGGAAAAAGGAACCCAGCATTTGCAGTTTAAAGGGCGGTTCATCCTTACTTCGGTAAAGTCGGGTTTGATGCTGATAGATCAGCACAGAGCGCATATCCGTGTGTTGTTTGAGCGATATATGAGTCAGATACGCCAGAAGCAAGGAGTGTCTCAGGGGGTACTTTTTCCTGAAATTGTACAGTTGCCCGCCTCGGAAGCTGCAGTATTGGAAAGTATTCTGGAAGATTTTTCAGCAGTTGGCTTCGAACTGACACCGTTGGGAGGTGGTAGCTATGCAATAAATGGCATTCCGTCCGGTATTGAGGGGCTGAACCCTGTAGAACTGGTGCGTAATATGGTGCATACGGCTATGGAAAAAGGAAACGACGTGAAAGAAGAAGTGCAAACAATGCTGGCGCTGACGCTGGCAAAGGCTGCTGCAATCGTCTACGGACAGGTGTTGAGCAATGAAGAAATGGTAAATCTGGTGGATAGCCTGTTTGCTTGCCCTACTCCAAACTATACGCCGGATGGACGCACGGTGCTGTCCACTATTAAAGAAGAAGATATCGAGAAACTGTTTTCGCGATAAGATGGAGATGTGTCAAAACTAAGGCACCTCTCCTTTTTTTATATTTAAATGGTTGTTTTTTTCTCTA
>CAMTFK010000163.1 GCA_947071285.1 uncultured Bacteroides sp.
CTGCCTTATAAAAGAAAGAGAAAGATTTAAATAATAATACGCCTCAGCGCATAGATATAGTATCTACTGGAATATTGAGTTAGAGATATGCAAGATGGGAAAGATGTCTTTTTTTCTTCGGGAAGGGAAACTTTTAAGGACTTGACTATTTTAGCAATGACAGAAGAGGTGTTGAACCTTAAAAGTTGTGAGGAAGGAAGGTTGCAGCGTGAGATTGAAGTTGCTACGTTACCAATGGCTCTATCAGTATACTCTCCTCCATAAATAATCTTTCTACACTGCTCCATATCTGCTTTAGAGAAGTTGCACTGCGTTTCTGCCTGCTGTAAATCTATAGTGCAAAGAGCTTTGTGTTCCTTCATACCACCGGATACAGATTCGAATCCGGACATGAGGAATACACCTAACAATGCACAAAATAAAAGTACATACTTCACCATAACGGCTGCAAATATAATAAAATTATAAATATAGCAGCCGCTTCTGTTTCTCTTATTTCTTTTCAGACAACGGGTAGAGGACAACAGACAGGCTATCTGTCTCCACCTGTTGTTCCTTCTCTGCCCGCGATTTGCAGGCAGAGAGAAACAATAGAGAGAATAATATAACGTAGAGTAAGTGTTTTATTTCTTATCTCAGTTTGGCATACAAGATATAGTTATTATCATTTTCGTGAATGCTATCCACCAGTTTTTGCATACGTTCCCGCTCAGCCTTCGGAATTTCCGTTGTTCCTGCCAGATATTTTTCAAGTATTTCTTTCAATGTAGCCGGCTCCATATTAGTTGCATAATAGCCGTTTGAACAACTGTACGGGAACCATTGTATAGGCATATTTCCCAAATAATCATTCTCCACCTTATAAAAAGCACCTTTCAAGGTTCGCTTGTCTATGACGAAATCGACAGGAACTTCGGTTGTGAAATTTCTTTCATCAATTTGCTTTTCCACTGACGTACTTCCCAGAAAATGATGTGGCAGTTCTTTGTAATCATGGATAGGAATCTCTTTTTTACCAAAGTTCATAGTGAAACGGGGAGTCAGACGCCCATTGGCGTAATGATAAAGACTATCCGGACGGCGCCCCCAGAACACAAAGAGAGAAACATCAAAGTCTGCACTATTCTTATTACTATATACCTCATTACTGAAATCCGGTTTTACCGCCAAGTGTCGCGAAGGTACAGTATCCACAATTTCTCCATTGAACTTCTGCGTCCATGCCACATTAGGCAAGTACTCAAAAGGCAAAAGAAATACGGAAAGCAAAGAGTCTTTTGTGTTTGCTTTAAACACACCTTTTGGCACCAATGTAGGCAATGGAATACTTTGCACGGGTTGCCCCTTCATATCATAAGCCAACAAAGACCGCGCATTCCAGGGAAGTAAATAGATACGTCCACCATCCTCGTCTATCTGAGCATCATATATCAGTTTATATTCACCGGGACCTTGTCCCACAGAACCGACGTTGCAAAGGAATTTACCTGATTTATCGAAAAGTTTAAAAGGTGTCTGGTCTTTGCCCCATACCATCATATAATTGTCGGACATTACCACATTCCTCACAGGCACCAATGCCTCATCCCGGTTGTCCAACTTTACAATCTGTAGTTCTTCTGCAAAACAACTCAGCGGAAGCACTGCGGTATCTTTTATGGCTGCAAGGTCACAAACCCATACGGAATCTCCATTTACCATTTCTACCGAACCGACTACCGGCTGTGTATCCAGCGCATAAGTTTTACGTCCCTCATTCGTACAGGAAGTCAGACATAAAACGAACATCAGCCCTGTCATACATCCTGCTCTTTTCAATTGCTTGTTTTTCATGATTCTTATTTTTTTGTGTGAAACAATAAGACAAAGGTAGGTGTATAGAGAGGAATGGACAAATAATCATATAGACAAAACCAGCAAAGCGCTTTCGTACTAATCTACTAATTATAAACCAATTACCTTTTAATCATTCTGAATTACTATAGACAAAACCCTAAAAACGGCGCAAGAAATCATCCAAGGTCTCATTGTTCTCCGTTAATCCCAGTTTGTCCCGTTTCATCCGTTGCTTCTTCCTACTAATCGAAGTACGACTAATACAATATATATCAGATAAGTCCTTAATACTAACATTGATTTTCACCAAACAACAGAAATAGACATCTTTCATATTCAATCCCGGAAAGGCTTCCCGCAGACGCACGGAGAATTTCTCATAACTTCCATCCACCGTCTGGCGTATATCTTCCCACTCTTCATCGGACAGTGCTATACGACGGTTCCCGATGTCACCATCTTCTCCTTCCGATGATTCCTCTTTCTCCAAAGAAGGAATTTTATGGAATGATTTCATACGGCGGAAAAGTGACTCACGAAGTAAACTCTCCTTTTCACGCAGTTCATTCAGTTCCTCCGATTGTGTCAAGAGCTGTTCGGTTTGCTTTAATCGTAAGGATTGTTCCCGCCAGAGTTGTTTATACATTTGTCGTTTGCGACGCTGCCAGACAATATAGGCCACTGCAAACGCTATTGCACAACAAAGTCCTAAGGTCAACAGTCCTATCTCCCGCCTCTGTTTATCTATTTTCAGACGATTCAGTTCATTCTCCAGCTTTGCTTTTTCATACATCGTCCGGCTCTCTACCCCCTCTTCCCTTTGCAACTCTTTCATAAGTTGTTCATCAGCCGAGATTGCTGCATTAAAAGCCTGCTCATCTTTTCCTTGGGAAGAGTACAGATATTGCAATCGCCGGGAGGCAGTGGCAGCCACCCAACGGTTCAACGAAGTAGCTGCAATGCGATAACTGATGACGGCCGAATCATATTCGTGAATACCCGCCCACAGGTTTCCTTTTGCCAAATGATAATAAGGCACCACCCGGCGGTCATCCATATTCTTCCTCATAGAGTCGATAACCGATATCCCTTCCCGGTAGCGTCCGGATGTTGTATAGGCATTCGCTACATCCTGGCAGAGAAAACCATACTGCCATTCTTTTGCCATACGGCTGGCTCTCAGGAAGTAAACAACAGCCTTATCCAGTTCATTCCTCGCCACATAAACAGTACCGACATAGCGGTTTACCTGTGCTTTATCCTCTTCATTCCTGAAGAAGCTTTCAGCCAGCCGCATATAAAATAGCATACTGTCTACTTTTGAAGGATTATAAGCAAGTGCTCTTCCTTTTTTGAATAGAGTCAGCCCGATTGCGAAAGAATCAGGTTTTATCTGCGCCCTTTCGACAGTGGCAGACGGCATCTTTCCCCCATTGCAGGAGATAAAAAAGCAAGGTATCAAAAAAAGAAGTAACAGTTTCCTCATTATTCAGACCAGATATTAGCGGTTACGTTTCAAAAATAGTCGGTCGGTTATCGTAGCCGGAAGTTCCCTTTCATAGTGGGTAACCATAATCATGGTTTTATCCTGACGACGGCAGAACGCCTCAATTATCTTCTTCACACGGCGGCGGTTATAAGTATCCAGCCCATGAAGCGGTTCATCCAGTATCAGCAATTCCGGGTCCTTCACAAAAGCACGTGCCAGGAGTGCCAGACGTTGTTCACCACTGGACAATTGCAGGAAAGGTTTATCCTTCAAACCGGCAATACCGAAAACATCCATCCACCATTCACAGATGGACATTTGCTCAGCTTTCGGACGTTTATACAGTCCGATGCTATCGTGCAGCCCGGAAGCCACGATTTCAATAGCCGGCAGGTTTTTCAGATAAGCACGGTGCATCTCGGGACTGACATACCCGATATGCTTCTTTATTTCCCAAATACTCTCGCCCGTACCCCGTTTCCTTCCGAACAAGCTGATATCACATGCATACGACTGAGGATTATCTGCACAGACCAGACTGAGTAAAGTTGATTTTCCCGCACCATTCTCACCACTCAATGCCCACTTCTGCCCGCGCATCACCGACCAGTCCAACTCTTTCAGAATAGTACGGTCGCCATAGCAGATGCTCACCTTATTCAGTTTCACTACTTCATCCGAAACATAGTTGGTATTATCATAGGGCAAATCAATAATACGTTGTTGCAAGTCCTCGGGTACAGGTACATCCGCATTCCGGAATATAGTGAGATATTGATCGCGTTGCATCATCTGTCCCACCATACGATTGGCTACCGGTAACACCTTATTTATATAAGAGGGTACATCGTCCATCATGGAAAGTACAAGAATCAGTTGCACGGCAGAGCGTTTTGCCAAACCTTCCAGCAAAGTATTCAGCAACTCACGGGTTTGTGCATCCAGGCCGATAAAAGGATTATCCATGATAAGAATGCGGGGAGCAGTCAGCAAAGCCTTCACTAACTGAAACTTACGCAGTTCACCACTGGAGAGGAGAATCATCGGTTTGTCCAGCATCGGTTCTATGCGGAACAAATCGAAAAGTTCCTGTTTCAGCGCTTCATCTTTAACTTCTCCAAGCATATCGCTGACCAACGGCACATCATCATGGTCATGTGTATTCCAGCGTTGCTGATAATAGTAATTGGCATCAGCGGAACCGTATGTGTCACGAAAAGCAAGATATTTGACATTGTCATAAACCGTCTGTGAGGTGGAGGGAAAAAAGTCATAGGTCAGCGTTCCTTCCTTCAACGGGTACTTGCCTGTAAGCATATCTACCAGAAGACTTTTACCGGAACCGTTAGGACCGACGATAGCAATATGTTCGTCTGCCGGAAAAGAAACTGAAACGGGTGCGGCCAAACGGACAAGCGGATTGCGGGCTACACCTCCCGTCAGACATATAGTATATGGTTGCATCATTTTAAACGTATTTTGCTTAGTAATGTGCCGCAAAGATACCAAGTTTTCCCTTTAATTACCCAAAATGAGTGGTAGTTTCATTAATTCTCCTATTTTTAAGCAACTTACATGAAAAATAATCCATATATTGGGAAACAATTTCCCAGAGAAATCTGTTTTAGTAAAAGACATGTATCAATAACATATTAGAAAGGATGGGCAAAACACTCATTAAAAGATATTGGCTTACGCTCGTAAGTGCAATAATCGTTTCCGTAGACGGCTACCTTTATTGGAGGTATGTCGGTTGTGGTGTGTACACTTATCTGACAATTTCTTCCCAAGAGCAAAAATATAAATAACATAAGATTTATGTAAAAAACGGACCAGTATTAAAAAGGATAATAGCGATAGGCCCGCCAGAATATATGAACTTGAATTAGCGAATATAAACAGAGTAACCTGAAAAGCGGATATCGCTAAAGAATAACACAAACTGTCATATAAGCGCCCGAAACCCTTCTATGTATCCCGGGCAAATAACGATCGCCCCTACAGGTTGCCAAACTTGTAGGGGCGACAATTATATTTTACCGGTCCTTCCAACGGCCGATGGAAGTGCAGTCTATCTTTTTATTTATAGATAATCAAGGCAGATTGTGCCGGAACTATCACTTCCGAACCGTAAAGCGTGCCCAATCCATTTTCACTGATGAAACCATCCTTGCAAACCACCGTATACTTACCTTCGGGAACAGCCAATTTAGCCGGTTCCTTGCGCGAGTTCAACGCTACAATGATATCTTCCCAAGCATCACCATTGGCATTTTCTTTTAAGCGGTAAGCTATCAGATTGCTTCCTTCTACCGGAAGAAACTCCAAATGCTTGCGCACCAGGTCCGCATTGCCCATACGGAAAGCCGGATGGTTCTTACGCAACTGTATCAATCCCTTATAATAAGCAAATACATCCGCATGTTCGGCTTTGCGCTTCCAGTCAATGGCGTTGATGGAATCGGGACTTTCATAACTATTATGCACCCCCTTCTTATCGCGCATCACTTCTTCACCGGCTTGTATGAAAGGAATGCCTTGTGAGGTGAACACCGCCGTCTGTGCCAGTTTATCCAATTTAGCCAATTCCTGCGGCGTAATGCCCGACACACTTACATTCAGCCTGTCCACCAGACACATATCATCGTGGCAGGAAACGTAACTAATCATCTGTGTGGGTTGCTCCGCCCAGGAAGCCTTGCTATAGTTCACCGAATCATTATCCACCTGCGGATGCTTGATAGCACCGACAATGCCGAACTTGATACTCTCTTCCCCGCCCGGAACTCCTGCAAGGAAAGCTCCCTGATGATTATCATTGAAGGGACCACGCAAGCCGTCGCGCATCTCATCAGAGAATGCAGCAATGCCCGGCATCCGGTAAGTATTCGCCTTCATAGCCAACGAGTCTTCCGGCATCTGGGGAGCTTTTGCCGCCCAACCTTCACCATAAATAATGATACTCGGGTCGACCGCCGTAGCAGCCTTGCGGATTTCGTTCATGGTTGTGATATCGTGGATACCCATCAAGTCGAAACGGAAACCGTCAAGATGATACTCGTTCAACCAGTGTAATACGGACTCTATCATATATTTCCGCATCATGGGCCGGTTACTTGCCGTTTCATTGCCACAAGCGGATGCATCTGCAAAACTTCCGTCCGGCATCTGACGATAGAAATAGCCGGGAACCGTACGTTCAAAGTTACTTTCGGAAGTATTGAAAGTATGGTTGTACACCACATCCAGCACCACGCGGATGCCTGCTTTATGCAAAGCCTGCACCATTTGCTTGAATTCTTTGATGCGGATGGAAGGATTATAGGGATCGGTGGAATACGAGCCGTCGGGCACGTTATAGTTCTGCGGATCATATCCCCAGTTGTATTTATTCTCGTCCAACTTGGTTTCGTCTACGGAAGCATAGTCATAAGATGGCAAAATATGCACATGCGTCACACCCAATTCTTTCAGATGGTCGATACCCGTTGCCAGTTTCTCGGGGCTCAATGTGCCTTCTTCTGTCAAAGCAAGGAATTTACCTTTATTCTGAATACCGGATGAAGGGTCGATAGAGAAATCACGGTGATGCATTTCATAGATAATGGCATCCGCCGGAGAAGCCAATGCAGGACGTTTGTCTGCCGCCCAACCTTCGGGATCGGTCGCCTTCATGTCGATGATGGCGGCACGCTTTCCGTTCACTCCCACCGCTTTGGCATTGATGCCCGGAGTGTCGCCCAGCCATTTATCATTGATTTTCACATTGAACGTATAGAATTTGCCCATCAGGTCTTTCTCCACCTTAGCGGTCCAGGTTCCTTCTTTATCAGGCTCCATCGAAATGGTTTCGTAAGCATGTCCACCGTCGCCTGCATCAAACAACATCAGGCGCACTTCATCGGCAGTAGGTGCCCACAATGTAAAATTGGTCACTTCGGGAGTATAATCCATTTCCGCAAGGTTGCCCGAACGGACGGGGTACAACTCATAAGATGCGTACTCTTTCTTTGCCGGAGCACAACTGACAACCGTAGCTGCGGCTACTCCAATCAAGGCAAGTTCATTCAGTTTCATGGTAGTTATTTAATGATTAATATTTAGTGTTTAGTGACAGACGATTCATTTCTTCACTTTATCAGGGTTCTTGGCTATGAAATCTTTCCAACCGCTATATCCCTTCTCCATCGTGGGGCGCCCCATTTGCAGAAAGTGGCAATAAGCGGCGGCAAGTCCATCCGTAGCATCCATAAAGGTAGGCATATCTTCCTTTGCCAGATGGAGCATGCGTTGCAGCATGTCCGCCACCTGCTCCTTGGAAGCCTGTCCGTTTCCGGTGATAGCCATTTTTATTTTCAGGGGAGCATATTCCGTGATAGGTATATCCCGGATAAGCGCGGCAGCCATCGCCACCCCTTGTGCACGTCCCAACTTCAGCATAGATTGCACATTCTTTCCGAAAAAGGGAGCTTCAATGGCAAGTTCGTCAGGCAGATAACTCTCGATGATGCTCAGCACCCGTTCGTGTATATGGCGCAGTTTGAGATAATGGTCACCGAACTTACGCAGGTCGATAATGCCCATTGCAATCATCTCAGGCCTTGTTCCACGCACACGCAACACCCCGTAGCCCATAATGGTGGTACCGGGGTCGATACCCAGAATTATCTTTTCCTTAACCGGTTGTATCACTCTATTACCTCCATCAGGGTAGGAAATCCAACCACTTTATCTTTGAATATCTTCACCAGTTCTTCATTCAGCTTTGCCCCCTGGTCCAAATGCCAGCGATGCAAAATTCCCGAGCTTTCTACTTCAAACTGAAGCGAATAGCACGTGCTTCCCTCTTCACGGTGGCTCAGTACGCGAACAATGCGCGGCGCACTCAGTGCTCCGGACTTCCCCACTTCGGGGATATAAAACTCTTTTATCCAAATCAGGAAGTTATCTTCCTGTCCTTCTTCTACCTGATAGGTGGTATTATAAATCAGCATAATTTTTTCTTTCACTTTGTTTCGCAAACATAGCAATTATTTCAGAATAATGCATTATATTTGCGCCACCAAAATGCAGGAATTACCGCAAACGTTGGCAAAAGAATGAAACGGGGCGTTAGCTCATCTGGCTAGAGCGCGACACTGGCAGTGTCGAGGTGATCGGTTCGAGTCCGATACGCTCCACAACTCAGCATCACTGATGCACAAAAAGACATCGCCCGGCTTTAATAAACTGATATTAAAGCCGGGCGATGTCTTTTTTCATGTATCAATACCTCTGCTACTGCAATTTAAATGTCACAGGAACCGTAAATTTGCAACGTACGGGAACGCCACGTTGTTTACCCGGTTTCCATTTCGGCATAGTGGAAATAACGCGGACGGCTTCTTTGTCCAGATAAGGGTCGATACCTTTGGCTACCTTTACGTCCACAATGCTACCATCCTTGTTCACTACGAATTGCACAGTTACACGACCTTGCGTGCCGGTTTCCTGCGGAATGGTAGGATATTTAATGTTATCTCTCAGATAGCGCATCAGTCCCACCATACCACCATTCAAGAAATCAGGTTTTTCCTCTACCACTTCGAAGATTTCATCTTCCACCGGCACCTCTTCGTCCACTGTAGTAGCTATGTGTTTGATTTCCACATTTTCACCTGTTTCCTCGGAAGAGGCAATCGTAGTTTCTTCCAATTCTGTTTCATCATCTATAATCGTCAGAATTTCAGTAATCGCAGCAACCGGTGGTGGAGGGGGAGCAATTTCGGGTTGCTTCGAGATAGGGATTTCCATGTCCTGTTCAAATACATTCTCAGTAATACCACCGCTCGTGTCAATTCGGATATCACGCGTCCATTCAAATGCAATGAACATGAAGGCCAGCACAATTACATAACCTACAAGCAGCCATGTTGGCTTCTTACTTTCCAGGTTCGCTTTGGGTGTTTTCTTGATTTCCATAGTTTCAAATTGATTACCGCATAATGTTTATTTGTTTATGAACAGAACATTATACAGATATTGTTAGTAATATGAAAAACATCAGTGGCCACTTCTGCTGTTCTAAAGATAATAAAATGTTGATTAGGTTGTTATCACAGAAGCCTTTAAATATGCTTTTTTAAGAGGGATTCGGCAAAATTATTTAATTGAAAGATTATTTACGATTTGTGTTATTTTTCCTGATATTCCGCCTTCCCAACCACTGGAATACTAAACACACAAGCCCCCTTCCACCCTGTTCAATCCCTTTATCCATCGGACTTACAGGATGGAAGGGTGTTGTGACTCCATAACAGATATAGTATATTGAGACTATGCATAGGGTATTATCATGTTTTCAATGAAGCATCATCAGGTGTTGACGGCTGTCAGTAAGTCGGCTGACGGCCGCCAACATATTTACTGACAACTGTCAGTTGACTTGCTGACAGCCGTCAACACTTGATAATACCTTATGCAAAACTTGTTCTTCCTATATATAAATGCTATCTTTGTATCGTTACTTATAAAACGACAAACAATGGCTATCCTTTTTGAATGGTATGAGAATCCGGTACCAAACAACCAAACGGACAAAAAAACAATCCATGCACGCATCACCCTCAATGGAAAAGTAGAAACTGACGATATTCGCCACAAAATACAGGCACGCTGTTCACTGACGGAAACGGATGTGTCGGCAGTGCTCGACGCGCTCTCACACGTGATGGGCGAAGAACTGGCGGAAGGAAGACAGGTGCACCTGGACGGCATCGGATACTTTCATCCCACGCTGAAATGCGAGGAGGGAATCACGATGGATACGAAACGAAAAAATGAGAAAGTGAAGCTGAAAGGCATCAAGTTCCGAGCCGACCAGGCTTTGAAGAACGAGGTGGGACCGGTGAAGCTAAAAAATATCAGTCACAGCGGACACTCCAGCAAGTTGTCGAATGCGGAGATAGACATACGGTTGAAAGCATATTTTGCCGAACACCAATTGATGACGCGTCTGGATTTTCAGCAAATATGTGGTTTCATGCGGTCGAAAGCGACGGAGCATCTGAAAAGGCTGAAGGAAGAAGGCAAAATTGAGAATATCGGACGGCGGATGCAGCCGATATATGTACCGGTAGCGGGATACTACGGAATCAATAAAGACAAAACAGTGATGAGATAGGCACAAAACGCCCTTCCACACGCTAATACCGATGAGTAAAGGGTTACAAGCGTGTGGAAGGGGAACAAAAAAAACGCTGATATCATTGCCGTTACACGACAACAATATCAGCGCGACCCACTATTTATTACAGAGATGAAAGTCTTCTATAAAGGTACGACCTCCCC
>CAMTFK010000164.1 GCA_947071285.1 uncultured Bacteroides sp.
TGTTTTACCTACCACCTCCCCCTACGGGTACTCCTCCTCCCGAGAGGAGGAGAATGAAGATACTATTGTCAAATCGTCTACCGCCGCTAAATTATCATTCACCGAATTCCTCCTCTTTTTATTGTTGCCGCAAAGTTACTGCTTCTCTCCGCCTCCCCACGGTTCAATATTCGAAGCGGATTGTTCAAAAAGTGGGATTTTTTTGTGTTGTAGGTTCTCAAAGACTATATTTGTACTTCAAAAACGGAACTTTATGCCTGAAGAATACCTATTGCACACCCGCCGGAGAGCGGACCTGCTTTCTTATCCCTGCCGAATGGAAAATGGTGAATTCCTGTTCTGCCTGCAAGGTGAAGTGCAGCTCTACATCAATCAGCAGAAGTATGTACTGGCTACCGGAAGCGTGATTCTTGTCTTCCCCGGGCAGATTGTGTTCTATAAAGATGCCACGGACAATTTGGAATTGACGGCTTTCGCCTTCTCCGCCCAATTCAGGCATGAGATTTTCTACTCGTTGCCTTCGGATAAAGTGTCTTTCCTGCGCGAACATAACTACAGTTCGTTTCAGGGCGAAGCGTGGGACGGGATACGCAGCCATTACCTGCAACTCCTGCAGCAGAAGTCGGCAGACGGCGGAAATGTGTATCAGCGTGAACTGGTCATCTATTGCTGCCGGATGCTGTTCTATGAAATCTGCAACCAGTCGGAGCGACTTTACCAACAGACAAAGTCGAACCATCTGCGCTGGCGGTTGAAGGACAGGTTTATTGCGCTTGTCATAGAGTCGTTCAGGGAAGAACGCTCGGTGGATTATTATGCGGATAAGCTCTGCGTCACCACCCGGCATCTGAGCAAAACGATTCAGCAAACGGTGGGTTGCACGGCGAAGGAGTGGATAGACGATTATGTGATACTTGAACTCAAAGTGACGCTTCACTCCACGGCGCTTTCCATACAGGAGATAGCCAACCGGTTTAACTTCCCGGACCAGTCGTATCTGGGCAGATACTTCAAGCATCACACAGGGATGTCGCCTACAGCTTACAGGGGGAATGAGTGGCAAGCTACAAGCTACGAGTGACGAGATAACAAAGAAAGGCCGCATCAAAATAGATTCTGATACAGCCTTTCTTTAAATTCAGTTATATTATCACCAGCCCGGGTTCTGCTCTATCACCGCACCCGTATTCGTATCGATTACAGTCTGTGGTATCGGGAACAGGTTCCACTTCGTTACCTGGGCCTTGTCCGACTTGAAGTATCCGCCCCAGAAAGGTTGGTCTGCAATGTACATTGCATGATTGTTGAGGCTCTCGATTCCATCATTTCCCATGCGGAGCAAAGTCACCCATCTTCTTTCTTCACCGAACAATTCGCGTACACGTTCATCGAGGATGTACTGCAACGTCATATCATCTGCCGTAGCCAGTTTGGTGCATTGTGCACGGTTTCTCAGCTTGTTGATGTCGGCGGCGGCAGCGGCTTTGTCGCCTGCACGCAGGTTGGCTTCGGCACGCAGCAACAGGGTTTCTGCCGAGCGGTGGGCATACTGGTCGCAATACATATTAGAACGGTTACCGCCATCGGCCAGGTCGTCATATCCCCAGTCGTCAATCGGGGCAAGTTTGGTCCAGACGGGGAAGAACTCCGTAATCTTCTGCGTATTGTAATCCAGCATTTCATAGGGCACCGGTTTGCCGTACATGCTGTGCTTTGTATCCATGCACACAAACTCGCGGCGGATGTTGCAGGGCGCATTGCGCATATCCTCTTCGTAATCGCCTGCCCAAACATCACTGATTACATAAGTGGTGGGAGCCATGTTGGCTACACCGCGTCCACCCACGTAGGCCGATACGTTTCCGCCCGGATACAGGCTTTCGTCGATATTGCCAGCCCACGGTCCGGCTGCCGCACCGTTTTCGGCATATTCAGCCTTCCACACTACATCTCGGAGCACGGGGGACATTTCACGTGGATAACCTACCCAGTTGTTTCCACCATATTCATGATACACCGTATAATCGTTCTGCAAAGTCCACAGTGCTTCCGTGTTTCCTTCAGCATAATCGTAGTTTCCTTCTTGGAAGAGGTCGAAGAATACGTTGCCGTCTGCATAGTAGGCAGCCACACCATTCTTTGTGGTTCCGCCACCGGGGATGCTGCGCGTACCGAAACGCTGCGTCATCAGTGAGTGCAATGCCATTACCTTGTCGGCATATTCAATGGACTTCTTCAGGCATTCGGAGTCATTATTCTTAATGGTGGCAAGTGCCAGATAAGCTTCGGCCAGAAAGTGATAGGCTATTCCCTTGGACACCCGGCCGGCTTCCGACGGATAATCGGGCAAAGCCGCTGCGGCTGCTTCGAGGTCGGTGATGGCAAAGTTATAAGTCTCTTCGCGGCTGGAACGCACGAAGTCCAGTTTCAGTGTCTGGTAGAATTGGTCTACCAGGGGCACACCGCCAAACAACTCACCCATCGTCAGGTAACCGTATCCGCGGAAGAACATGATTTCACCGTAGGCTTCACTACGTTGTGCTTCGCTCTCCCAAGGCAACCCTTCCTTATTATAACCTTCCAACGATTGGTTGGCATAGTTCACCATCTGGAACATGGCATCGTAAATCTTGTTGGAATTGCTGTTAGTGCTCGACCAGTTTGCAAAGTTACAATAACCGTTGCCCGTACTGCGGAAATAGGGGGTATCCAGCACATCGGTACCCAGTCCCTTCAGGAAGTAGTCCTGCTGATACCAGTAACGGATGTGGATGTACAGGTTCGTGATACAAGCCTTCACCTGGTCAATCGTTTCGTACGAGTTGTCGGTAGTGTAGATTGTTTTCGGCTTTTCCGTCAGGAAGCCTTCATCGTCACAAGACGTCGTCATGCCGAGCATGGAAGCCGCGGCGGCTATGAATATGTATTTTTTTGTTTTCATCTTTAGTGCTTTTAATAGAGTTAGAAAGTTAAGTTCACACCCAGCGAAACGGTACGCGACAATGGGTATCCGTAGGTGTAACCGCTACCCAGCGTTTGTTGGATTTCAGGGTCGCCGCCTTCCCATCCGGAGAGGGTGAAAAGGTTCTTGCAAGCCATGTAAACCTTCAGGTTTCCGATGCCCGCTTTCTGCACCCAAGGCTGACGGAAAGTATAAGACAGGCTGAGGTCTTGCAGGCGCACGAAGCCATATCCTTGCAACGGGGTGTAACGCCCGTCGGTGTAGTTGATGCGCGGATATTTGTTGCTCTTGTTTTCAGGAGTCCACCAGCCGTGGTTGAAGTTGTTGTCTCCCTGCACGTCGGAAGAAGTGCGGAAAGCGTAGTAGTTCACTGCCTGTCCGTACCCATTGCCGCCAAAGATGCCGGTGAACAACATGTAAAGCTCAAAGTCCTTGTAGCGGAACGTGTTGCCGAAACTCATGCGGAAGTTCTCTTTCTTGTATCCCAGGATGGTGCGGTCGTCGGCTGTGATTTTGCCGTCTTCGCTGCCGTCCAGGTTGGCAAACTTCACGTCGCCCGGTTCTGCACCGTTGGCTGCCATATATTCGGTGTCATCTTCCTGCACGATGCCGATGTTCTTGTAGCCGTAGATGGCGCCCAATGACTTGCCCAGGAAGAGGGAGTTCGCGATGTCGTCCTGCCCGTCTCCGTAGAGTTCTTTCAGTTTATTGCGGTTCATGTAGAAAGTCAGTGTGGAACCCCAGTTGAAGTCTTTCGTCTGGATATTGGTAGTGCTCAGGTTGACTTCCACACCCCAGTTGTTCACCTGGCCCATAGTGGCTTTCATGCTGGTCAGACCGTTAATCATGACCGGAATGTTGCGGTTGAATATCTGGTTGGTGGTCTTTGAGAAGTAGCCGTCGAATTCCAGGCGGATGCGGTTGTCGAGTACGCCCAGGTCGAAGCCGTAGTTGAATGATTCGGTTTCTTCCCATCCCAGGTCGGTGTTACCCATGGAGGTGATGCGCTGTCCCCAGCTCACGGTCGAAGTGTTGCCGAAGGGATAGCTGTAACCGCCCGACTGTCCCAAGGTAATTTTTGAAAGTGTTTCGTAAGGAGAAAGGCTCTGGTTACCGTTCTTACCCCAGGATGCTTTCAGTTTCAGGTAGCTGATGGCTTTGATGTTCTTCATGAACTCTTCGTTGGAAGCGGTCCATGCCACGCCTACTGCGGGGAACGTACCCCACTTGTGGTTGGCGCCGAATACGCTGGAACCATCACGGCGTACGGATACGCTCAGGTGGTATGTGTCGTTGTAGTTATAGTTGGCACGGCCCAGATAGCCCACGTTGGTGTGGCGGGTATACTCCAGCTTGTTGATTTTTTGTGTGGTAGCCAGGTTCAGACCGTCGTAACTGAGGTTGGTGTTGCCCAGTGCGGCAAAGTCGGAACCGTCGAAGCGGCGTTGGCTGTATTCGTAAGAGTCACGTGTGTATACGTAAGTCAGGTCCACATAGTGCTTGCCGAACTGGCGCTGCCAGTTGATTATATTATCTAATACCCATGATGTATTTTTAGTGCGTGCACTGTATCCGTTGGCTGAGGCCAGATAGTCGGATATGGTAGATTCGGAGTAGCGGTCATCGCTTGAACCTTCTTTCACGTAGTAACCTTCGTGGGTGAAGTAGTCGCGTTCGATGTTCTCAATGGAGTAGCTACCATTCAGGCGGTAAGTCAGTCCTTCAATCCAGGGACATTTCACCAATACGTGTCCTTTCATGGCAACGGTGGTGTACGTATCGTGGTCGTCGATGGTGCCGCTTTCCACATTCCACATCGGGTTGATGCGGTAAATACCTTCATTACAGGGGAACTTCTCCAGTCCGCCGCCATCGGCACGCTCGGCACGGCCGTAGGGACTCAGACGGATGGCCTGATAGAGGTCGTACACGCTGGCGCCTGAGTAGTCGTTGTAGGCGTAGTTCACTTGTCCGCCCACTTGCAGCCAGTTGGTGATGTCCGATTGCAGGCGTGCCGTCAGTACGGTGCGGTCGTAATCGTCGCCCTTCACTACGCCTTCCTGGTCGGTGTAGGTGCCGGACAGATAATAGTTCACTTTTTCGGTGGCTCCCGAAACGGAAGCTGAATAGTTTTGCATCAATCCGGTGCGTGTGCAGTAGTCAAACCAGTCGATGGTATTTCCATTCTTGTAGTTCTCGTACTCAAACTCGCGCATCCACGTCGGGTCGGCGTCTTCTGCCAGGCCACTCAGCAGGTTCACCTTCTTTACGTAGTCTTCGGGACTCAGCAAGTCCGGTTTTGCGGCTGCCGTAGAGAAAGCCCACGAAGTGTTGACGTTGATGACAGGCTTGCCCAGCTTACCTTTCTTGGTGGTAACCATAATCACACCGTTGGCAGCCTGCGAACCGTATGCAGCCAGTGAAGTGGCATCTTTCAGGATGCTCATGCTTTCAATCGTGGTGGGGTCGATGTCGCGGAAGCTTCCCATGTAGATGACACCATCCATTACAATCAGCGGGTCGGAACCGCCATTCACCGATTTCTGTCCGCGCACCTGCAAGGAAGGTGCCTGACCGGCTCCCTGTTGCTGCGAAACCGTGATACCCGTAGCCGTACCACGCAGAATGTCCATCGCATTCGATGTCGGCATCAGTGCCAGCGGAGTTTCCGAAGCTTTTACGGTGGAAACCGAACCGGTGAAGTTCTTGCGTTTGGTAGTACCGTAGCCCACTACTACCACTTCATCCAGCATTTCCGCATCTTCTTTCAGTTGTATATCCATTACTTTACCCGAGACGGCAGGTATCTCCTGTGTCTGGTAACCGATATAAGAGATGACCAACGTTGCGTTGGGGGCAACATTCAGGTTGAACTTACCATCCAAGTCGGTGATTGTACCGTTTGATGTGCCTTTCTCCAGAACGCTGGCTCCGATGACGGCCTCCCCTGTTGCATCTTTGATGATACCTGAAACGGATTGTTTCTGTTGTTGGACAGCTTGCACGGACGTAGCAGCGTTTTCGGCCATCATGGTGAGTGGCTGGGCTGCGATGAAACCTGTGCAGAGCAATAAGGCTGTGAGTGCCTTCCGATTTCTTTTGAACGAATTTTCTTTCATCGTTTTTCTTTTTTATTAGATTAAATAAGGTGATTGAAATAATAACATTATTTAGTTTTCTACTTTTGTCATTGCAAAATTAGAGGCTAAATAAAAAGTAGTGGATAGAAAAATAAGCAAGTAGAATAGAAAAATCGTTCAAGACGAGTTTTTAGTTGGTTTATGTTGAATTTTTAGTGCATCTTTGAAACAAGTAAAACAGATTCAAATGAAAAACACTCTGCTATTTCTGGGGTTGGTTGTTCTGCTGGCAATGAAAGCGGAAGCGCAACCCTATACAATTAAAAGGCTGGGGGTAGAGGACGGACTATCCAGCAACTATGTGGTGGGAATCACTCAAGACAAACAAGGATGCATGTGGTTTGCCACCGAAGGAGGGTTGAATAAGTTCGACGGCAGGCAGTTCACAGTCTACAAGAAGTACACTTCGGGATTGAGTGCCAATGAACTGAACGCCGTGTGTGCCGATCCGCGCGATAATAAGGTGTGGATAGCCACCCAGCGTGAAGGGTTGTGTGTGTTCGACTGTGATGCGGGTACGTTCACTTCATACAGGGCCGGAAGCGGAACCATTGCGACCAACGACGTCACCAACATCATCCCTTCTTTTGATAGAAAGGGGCTGTGGATTACTACCTATCACGTCGGTATCCATTATTATGATATAGAAGCGCAGAAATTTACCCATCTTTACGAACATAATGTAAAGGGCTTGGGCGGACTTAAAAGTAACGTCGCGTGTGACGACGGACAGGGACGTTTATACGTGGGGCATTATGGCAAGGGGATGAGTATTATCTCTTTGAGAGATTCCACGATAAAAAGATATATGCCTGTTCCCGGTGATCCGAACAGTTTACCGGGAAGTATAGTTGATGCTATTTGTGTGGATGAGCAGGGGAATGTATGGTTGGGAACCAGTGACGGACTTGCCCTGTTTAATCCTGATAATGAAAAGTTTACTTCATTCAGGCATGTTCCCGGGGATGAAAACTCTCTATTATCCAATTATGTGATGGATATAAAGCAGATGAAAGACGGACGGTTGTGGATATGTACAAATATAGGAGGAGTAAGCATCCTCGATATGAAGCAAAACACATTTACTTCCCCCGGTGATATTCATTTTCAGAATATACCTGCCACGAACGATGGATATGGCCTCTCAGGCCCTAACGCCAAATGCGCTTTCCAGGATACCTTCGGAAACATCTGGCTGGGGAACTACCGCGGTGGAGTGGACTTTATCAGTTATGCGCAGCCCATCTTCAATATGTTGCCCTATACGGTGGAAAAAGGTACTAAGCAGAGCAACAGGCAGGTGTGGGGATTATTTGCGGAAAATGATGAGGTGCTGGTTGGCGGCGAGGGAGAGTTTGCTGTTTTCCAGAAGAATAAGTTGAAGGAAACTTTTGCATTGCATCCTTTGCAGCCCAATACCCATATTAATGTTGTGTACAAGGATTCGCGGGGAAAGCTCTGGATGGGAACTTACCTGAATGGTATCCTGCTGCTTGATCCCAAAATCAGGCGGATGGCCCGCATTGGCAAGACACCCCATGAAGGAACCCTGAACGTGCATTGTTTCTATGAGGATAAAGACGGGAGCCTCTGGATAGGAACCGAGAGCGGGCTCTATATATATAAGGATGATGAACTGCAACTGGCAAACTTTATCCAGAGCCAACTGCCGGACATAAAAATACACGGCATTCTGCGGGATAAGGAAGGTAAACTGTGGATAGGAACATTCGGAAAAGGCATTTCGGTGTTCGATCCGAATGACAAACTTATCTGTAATTTCGTGGTTGAGAACGGTTTCTGCTCAAATGCTGTGAACCACATGATACAGGACTCCCGGAACAGGATACTGGTTGCCACGCGTGAGGGAGTGGCGCTTTTCCATGATACGGCCCGACCGGAGGAATTTGAAGTGTTTAAGGAACAGAACGGATTGGAGAACAGCCAGGTGCGTGCCATTGCCGAAGACCAGCTTCACCAGATATGGGTGAGCACGAATAGCGGAATCTCCCGGCTGGATGAGGCTAAGAAGATTTTCTATAACTATAGCCATCACGATGGCGTGCCTATGGGCGACTTTATGAACGGGTCTACCTGTGTGGCTCCCGACGGAACGATGTACTTCGGTTCACAGAATGGTGCATGCTACTTCAATCCGCGGGAAATTCCCACCAACCGTGAGGTTTCTTCCATCGCTATCACCCGCTTCTGCACCTATCATCGCATGAAAGAGAGCCACGATGAGGAATTGCCCATGTCCATTGCAGGCGGAGAGATAGAACTGCCGTATAATCAGAATACGTTCAAGATATCATTCAATGTGCTGGATTATACTCAGAGCCCGCAGGTGGAATTTACCTATATGCTTGAAGGACTGGAAAAAGCATGGTACAACACGCAGGGGGAGAATCAGGTGACTTTCCGCAACCTCTCTCCCGGGACTTACGTTTTCAAGGTGAAGACGCGCATCCGCAATCAGGAGTGGGACAAGAAGGAGGCTTCATTGGTCATCCGTATTCAACCGCCGTTCTGGCTCACCTGGTATGCCAAACTGGTTTATGCATTGCTGTTCATCCTCGCCCTTTATGCGTTGTTGCGTTTCTATAAGCGTAAGTTAGACCTGGAAAGTTCGCTGGAAGTGGAGCGCAGGAAGAGCCAGAATGAACAGGAACTGAATAATGAACGACTACGCTTCTACACCAACATCACCCATGAGCTGCGCACACCGCTGACCCTTATTTTAGGTCCGTTGGAGGATTTATTGAGTGACGCTACTTTATCTCCCAAACATGCCAATAAGATTAGCATTATCCACGACAGCGCCACCCGTTTGCTGAACCTCATCAACCGCATACTGGAATTCCGGAAGACAGAAACGCAGAACCGAAAGCTGACCGTGGCGAGGGGAGACCTGGCGCAACTGGTGCAGGAGGTAGGATTGCGTTATAAAGAGCTGAATCCGAATAAAAAAGTGGATTATCACATTCATATCGAAACTAAGGATACGGAGCTGTTCTATGATGCCGATATGGTCACTATCATCCTGGATAACCTGTTGAGCAATGCTGCCAAATATACATCGGAAGGAGCTATTACCCTGACATTGCGCTCGGTGGAGGAAAAGCAGATAAAATACACGGAAATCGGCGTGAGTGATACGGGACACGGCATTGAGGCGGAGGCATTGCCCCATATCTTCGACCGCTATTATCAGGCAAAGAGCAAATACCAGGCTTCGGGTTCGGGCATCGGACTGGCGCTGGTGAAAGGGCTGAGCGAATTGCACGAAGGGAGCCTGAAAGTGGAAAGCACACTGGAAGCCGGGACCACCTTTACCCTGCGCCTGCTGACAGAGAACACGTATCCGAATGCCATCCATGCTGAGGATAAGACAGAGAAAAGATCGGTTGTAGCGGAGGATGCCGCAAGCATGGAGGCTTTCATGGACGGTCGCCCGATTGTACTGGTTGTGGAAGATAATTCCGATATCCGGGAGTATATCCGGAGCTCATTCTCCGAGATTTATGAGGTTATTACCGCTAAAGACGGTCAGGAGGGTTGGGAACTGGCGCAAGCGCGGATTCCGAATGTGATTGTCTCCGACATCATGATGCCGATTATGGATGGTATGGAGCTTTGCAGGCGGGTGAGGGAGGACATGCGTACCAGTCACATCCCTGTTATCTTGCTGACGGCTAAGGATTCCTTGCAAGATAAGGAAGAAGGTTACTCATCGGGTGCGGATACTTATCTGACAAAGCCGTTCAGTGCGAAGTTGCTGCATAGCTGCATCAATAATCTGCTGGAAGTGCGTAAGAAGATTGCTTCGCAATTGGCGTTGGCGGATGCGAAGCCTGTAGAGGAGGGAGTGGTGAATTCACTGAACAGGCTGGATAATGAATTCATGCAGAAGATTACGCAGATTATCGAAGAGAACCTGGAGATGGAGAAGATGGATGTGGCTTTCATTGCGGACAAGATGTGCATGAGCCACTCTACGCTTTATCGCAAGATTAAGGGATTGGCAGATATGTCGGCCAATGAGTTTATCCGTAAGGTGAAGATGCGTAAGAGTGTGGAGATGCTGCGGTCCGGTGAATATACTATTTCGGAGATAGCGTATATGACAGGGTTCAGCAGTGTGGCCTATTTCAGGCAGTGCTTTAAGAATGAATATGGGGTGTCGCCTTCGGGATATATGAAACAAAAATAATGAGGTGGCTCAGTGTTTGCAAGATGCGTTTTTAGAATATTATAAGATTAATATAGTAATATAGTAGTACAGGCTAATGAGTAGACTTGCATTTAATCTGTCTCTTATACACATCTGACGCTGCCGACGAAGAGGATAGTGGTG
>CAMTFK010000165.1 GCA_947071285.1 uncultured Bacteroides sp.
ACCCCCACTATCCTCTTCGTCGGCAGCGTCAGATGTGTATAAGAGACAGTAAGTACTTTTGTCTTGAATAAGCAAAGAATTCATTCATCTAAAACAAAACTTCTATGAACAAGATACAGCTGATAGAGAAACGAATACAAAAGCATGTAGAATCTATTCAAGCAATATTGAATAATCAAATAATTCTTTGTAAAGTTGCTGAAATAGCAGAAGTGATTGTATCTGGTTTTCTGAAAGGAAATAAAGTCTATTTCTGTGGAAATGGGGGTAGTGCAGCTGATGCCCAGCATTTGGCTACTGAGCTCCTAAATAGTTTTTATTTAGAGCGTGGAGGGCTTCCTGCCGAAGCTTTACATTGTAATACATCTTATATTACTGCTGTTGCCAACGATCATACTTTTGATGAAGTATACGCTCGATACATGGCGGGGGTCGGACAACCAGGAGATATTCTTGTAGGTATAACAACCTCGGGCAATTCTTTGAATATTCTCAAAGCTTTTGAAATATGTAAAGAAAGGGAGATTACAACGATTGCGATGACCGGCCATCAAGGAGGACAAATTATAGAAAAGGCTGATTATAGCCTTATTATTCCCTCGTCTGATACTCCCAGAATCCAAGAAGGTCACATATTGTTGGGGCATATTATTTGTGAAATAGTGGAAGCTACTATTTTTGAAACACCCTCTTTTTTGAGAAGTTCCTTCAGTTAGCAGTTTTTCTCTATGTTTTTTATATCTATAATTCTTCGTATCTTTGCAGTGTTACCCGAAATATGGAACAGTAAATTACTAAATAATAAATAGAATTATGTTTTCCGGAATAGTAGAAGAATGCGCCACCCTTGTGGCATTGGTGAAAGAACAAGAGAACGTGCACTTCACGTTCAAGTGCTCATTTGTAAATGAATTGAAGATAGACCAGAGTGTATCTCACAATGGTGTATGCCTCACGGTAGTCAGCATGACGGATGATTCCTATACGGTTACGGCCATGAAGGAAACGTTAGAACGTTCCAACCTCGGACTTCTGAAAGTGGGAGACAAGGTGAATGTGGAACGCAGTATGATGATGAACGGTCGCCTCGACGGACATATCGTACAGGGACATGTGGACCAGACCGCTACCTGCATCAGTGTGGAAGATGCTGAAGGAAGCTATTACTTCACCTTCCAGTATGCCTTCGATAAAGAAATGGCAAAGCGTGGATACATCACGGTAGATAAAGGTTCTGTAACAGTAAACGGTGTCAGCCTGACTGTGTGTAACCCGACAGATGATACGTTTCAGGTAGCCATTATTCCTTACACTTTTGAGAATACCAACTTCCACGATATTAAAGTAGGCAGTGTGGTGAATCTTGAATTTGATATTATCGGCAAGTATATCAGCCGGATGATACAATTTAAATAATAACTGACTACAGGTTGCACAGATAATCACGGATAATTTCCTTTTTTCTTAAATCTGTGTTCATCTGTGTAATCTGTGGTGAAATCAAAATTATAATCAAATGGATTTTCTGCAATTAGTCGCCTCCCGCCAGAGTGACCGTGCTTATGATATGACGCGTCCCGTTGAACCGGAGAAATTGGAACGGATATTGGAAGCCGCGCGCCTGGCTCCTTCTGCCTGTAATGCGCAACCATGGAAGTTTGTCGTAATCAACGACCCGGAACTTTCTGTCAAAGTAGGTAAGGCCACTGCGGGATTGGGCATGAATAAATTTGCCAAGGATGCTCCTGTTCATATTCTGGTTGTGGAGGAGTCTATGAACATCACTTCATTTCTGGGTGCGAAGATTAAAGATAAATATTTCCCGTTAGTAGATATCGGCATTGCCACCGCTCATATCACTCTGGCCGCCGAAAGCGAAGGATTAGGTTCATGCATCCTCGGTTGGTTCGATGAAAAGGAAATAAAGAAGTTGGCCGGCATCCCGTCTTCCAAGCGTTTACTATTAGTCATTACTATCGGCTACTCAGTGAAAGAGAAAAGGAAAAAAGCCAGGAAGCCGAAAGAGAAGGTGGTTTCCTATAACAAATACTGAATAAATTAAAAGTTGACTATGCACTTATACTGCATAGCCAACTTTTAATTTTCAATTCTTAATATATCAAAGGTCTTTCAGCAACACATGACTTGCACTTCTGTAGTACTCTTCCCGTGCTTTCGTCAGCACGTTCCACTGCTCGCTGAATTCTTTATCCTTATCGATTTTGAAATCTTCCGAACCATGTGTATCCAATCTGTCCAGTAGGAGGGCGACGTTCATCTTATTGATATCCATGGAGGGCTGATAGCCTATGTCATCATTGTCTTCATCCACAACCTCATGCAGCAGGTTGATCTCCTGTAGTTCGTACAAGGTCTGGTGTGTCAGACGGATAGGTATCTGGCATTCTTCGGATATTTCTTCGGCTGTGTACGGTTTGGTATCTTTTTCAAATCTCTTGGCGATGAGGGACATGATGAGGATAGAAACAAAATCCCGGAATCTCCGGCTAATGTTCTTTGTATCTTTGTCGAAACTGAAATTTCGTATGTTCTGTCCTGCATACGTCAACTCTGCACCGAATAAGCAGATTGTCCATGAGATTTGCAGCCATAGCAAGAACAGCGGAAGGGCGGCGAAGCTACCATAAATGGCATTGTAGCGTGATACCCACAACTGGCCGCTGATATACAAGAACTGGAATGCCTGGTGTGCCGTTCCTGCAAGGACGCCCGAAATGAGTGCATGCTTGAACTTTACTTTTGTATTCGGCATATAGATATACAGACCCGTGAACATGAACCATGTCAACGCAAAAGGGATAAGACGGATCAGGAACTTCAAGATAGGGGCAAGTAGTACGAAGTCCTCAATGTATTTTAACGTCGTACTCATAAAGATGGAAAGACCACCCGAAATCACAATCAAGATAGGCATCAGCAGAAACATGGAGAAATAGTCCGTGATTTTCCGGTACATGCTTCGCGCCTTTTTCACTTGCCAGATGCGGTTGAAGGTGATTTCGATGTTGCTGATCAGATTGATAACCGTCCATAGCAACATAATCAGACCCACTCCGATGAATATGCCACTCTTGGTTTCGGAAAGATAGGAGTCTACGAACTGGAGAATGATTTCTGTTGTTTGATTATGTCCTCCGAACCCCATTCTCACCTGATTCTCCATCAGATTGGAGAAACCGAAGCCACGTGCTATGGCGAACAGGATGGCAAGTATAGGTACTATGGCAAGCAGGGTACTGTAGGTAAGTGCGGAAGCTTTGTTTACCAGTCTGTCTTTGGTGAAGCGGTTAATGCAGAGATAAATGGTTTTGATTATATTGTAGAGGGAAAAAGTCGTTTTGGTGACTTCATCCTCCGTAATACGCCAAATGTCGTATGTCAGAAACTTCCAAAGAGCAGTAATACGTTTATTCATATGAATGAAGAATTAAGAATGAAAAATGAAAAATGAAGAATCAAAAATATAGAACGGGAAACTCTATCAAGTTGTTGCGCCATACAGAAATTCTTCATTCTTCATTTTTAGTTCTTCATTATAAAAAAACAGTCAGTCTGTAAGCCGGGTTCTGTACTTCCTTTCATGGAGAATTCTTCATTATTCATTCGTAATTCTTCATTCAAAAAAGTGTCTGTCATTTATCTGAGCTGTATGTCACCATACAAGCTTTAGCGGTCTACCCTCCGACATGGAGCGAGCAGCTCTCATAGCGTCGGTTTACATGACCTTACAACTCCCAAGACGCACAGCTCTTGTGTCGCCACAAGACTGGTAGGCTCTTACCCCACCTTCTCACCCTTACCGACATCCGGAAGACGCCGGCGGTTGTTTTCTTCTACGTTACTCTACCCTCGCGGACAGCTTTCTGTTAGGAAGTGGGATGCTCTGTGTTGCCCGGACTTTCCTCGTGCACCGAAGCGCAAGCGACAGACCGACCAACTGCTTTTGTCCTGCAAAGATAGTGTAAACTGAGGGGACAATGAAATGATTCATTCATTTTTTGTGCGAGTTATGATTCTTTTCACCACAGAGGACGCAGAGAACACTGAGTTTTTATACTTGTATAACCTCCGTACCTGCTCCGTATCAACTCCGTACCTGCTCCGTATCTGCTCCGTACCATCTCCGTATCCTATAGCACGGACTTGATACGGACTTGGTACGGAGCAGATACGGAGCAAATACGGAGCAGACTGGCTTCATTCTAAAACTAATTCTTAATATTCTTGAAAAAGTATATTCAAAATAGAAATTATTTCTAACTTTGCTACACTTAATAACCTCCAAATCATTTTAGCTAATGAAGAAACTTATTCCTATCGTGTCCTTGTTCCTCTTTACTTCTATTTGTACGATGGCTTCGGAAGTCGGAGACAGGACTATTCCTGCCGATGTAGCGCAATTGTCCGACAGTTTGAAACGCCAGTATGCACCGGACAAACGGGTGGCACTCTTTGACGTCGACTATTCCTTTTCCGGTAAAAATGTGATGTTGCGCGGTGTGACGACTTCGGCTGCGGCAAAGGCTGCATTGCTGAACGGACTGTCGAAAGCAAATTATAAAGTGATGGATTGCCTGCAAGTGTTGCCGGATGAGGCTGCTTTAGAGGGAAAAACCTATGGTATCATAAACGTATCGGTATCCAACCTTCGGGTAGACCCGGATTTCTCGTCAGAGATGATGACGCAGGGATTGATGGGGATGCCTGTCCGTGTGTTGCAGCGTGATGGCTGGTATCGCATCCAGACACCGGATAATTACATCGCATGGGTACACCGTGTAGGCGTTCATCCGGTGACGAAAGAAGAACTTCATGCCTGGAACGCCGCAGAAAAAATTGTGGTGACTTCTCATTACGGCTTTGTTTATTCCGAACCGAACCAGACTTCCCAGAGCATTTCAGATGTTGCCGCAGGCAATCGCCTGAAGTGGGAGGGAGCAAAAGGTGCTTTTTATAAGGTGTCTTATCCCGACGGACGAACCGGGTATATCTCTAAATCCATCTCCATGCCGGAAAAGAAGTGGCGTGCAGCTTTGAAGCAGGATGCTGCCAGCATCATCCACACGGCGCATACATTGATGGGCATTCCATATCTTTGGGCAGGTACTTCCTCCAAAGGGGTGGATTGTAGCGGTTTTATGCGCACCATTCTTTTCATGCATGATATCATCATTCCCCGCGACGCTTCGCAGCAAGCATATGTAGGCGAGCACATTGATATTGCTCCTGATTTCAGTAATCTGCAACCCGGCGATTTGATATTCTTCGGGCGTAAAGCTACGGCGGACCGCAAGGAACGGGTGGTGCATGTGGGAATGTATATCGGCAACAAACGCTTCATTCACTCGCAAGGTGATGTGCACGTCAGTAGTTTTGATGCTGCCGACGAGCTTTTCGATGAATACAACCTCGGACGCTTGTTATTCGCTACGCGCGTATTACCTTATATAAATAAGGAGGCGCCTCTTAACACTACGGCCACTAATCCTTATTATGAATAAAGTTTTGAGCTACAAGCTACGGGCTACAAGTGCTTTGCAGCATGATAGTATTGCCACTCGTAGCTTGTAGCTCGTCACTCGTAACTTTTATCCTAAAAACAAATAGTATGCAAAACAGAAGAGATTTCCTGAAAACAGCCGCCTTTGCCGCACTGGGTTCTGGTATGGTAATTAATAATGTGTTTGCAGGGGAAAGCACCCCGGCACTGTTCAATATCAACAAAAGTGGTGTGAATGCCAGAATGAAATTGCGCTTTTTCCCCTACGAATTGAAGTTGCGCCATGTATTTACCGTAGCTACCTACTCACGCACCACCACTCCTGATGTGCAGGTGGAGATTGAATATGACGGGATTACCGGTTATGGAGAGGCTTCCATGCCGCCTTATCTGCAGAAAGAGTTGGGGACAATGGAAAGTGTAATGGCTTTCTTGAAGAAAGTGCAGGATGTCATCGGTCAGTTTCCGGACCCCTTCCAGTTGGAAGATATACTGGCGTATGTAGATAAACTCTCGCCGGGAGATGCTGCGGCTAAAGCGGCTGTAGACATTGCCTTACACGACCTTGTGGGCAAATTGCTGCAAGCTCCGTGGTACAGGATATGGGGGTTGGATAAGGCGAAAGCTCCTTCCACTACTTTCACCATCGGCATAGATACTCCGGACGTGGTGCGTGAAAAGACGAAAGAATGTGCCGAGCAGTTCAATATCCTCAAAGTGAAACTGGGGCGCGATAATGACAAGGAAATGATTGAAACCATCCGTTCTGTGACCGACCTCCCCATTGCTGTGGATGCTAACCAAGGCTGGACGGACAAACATTATGCTCTCGACATGATAAATTGGCTGAAGGAAAAAGGCATTGTCATGATTGAACAGCCCATGCCTAAAACCCAATTGGATGACATTGCTTGGGTGACACAGCAAAGTCCGTTGCCCATTTTTGCCGACGAGTCGTTGCAGCGCCTGAGTGATGTGGCTGGATTGAAAGGTGCATTCCATGGCATCAATATCAAATTGATGAAGTGCACCGGTATGCGCGAAGGCTGGAAGATGGTGACACTGGCACGTGCACTGGGTATGAAAGTGATGGTGGGGTGTATGACGGAAACATCCTGTGCCTGCTCTGCGGCTGCCCAATTCTCTCCGGCGGTTGATTTTGCCGACTTAGATGGCAACCTGCTCATTGCTAACGACCGTTTTAAAGGAATGGAAGTGGTGAAGGGTAAGATTACGTTGCCTGATTTGCCGGGTATCGGAGTTGTGAAACTTTAAAAGAAGTATTGCACTTGTAGGGGCGAATTATCATTCACCCGAAATTCATCATCTAAAATATTCTCATTATGAAAAAAGTATTGTATGCCGCCACCTTATTCTTCCTGTTTGCTGCCTGCACCACAAAGCCGGACACCAAGCCCTACACTTGGGAAGACGACCTGCATCAACGCCTCCTTACTGACTTCTCTCGTTCGGAAGCCGAAGTGAAAGACTACATCCGCAAGTACATCCCCGACGTGACCGATGAACAAATGCGTCAGTGGGAAGCCTCCAAAGCATTGGAGTGCATGACCCTGGATGGCGAGAAGCGCTATTTCCGTAATGCCGCCCCTAATCTGTTCCGTGTTGACTCTGCCTGCTATAAAATAAAAGCAGCTAAGGATGGTGTCTCCTTTAGTGGGAGCGAAAAAGTGAATATGGAGCATCTGCCCGAGGTCATTGCAAGCGTAAAGAAAGAAGGCACCCCTATTGTTGCCCCCAAACGGATGCGCGTCACTTATACCCTCACGGTAGACAGTAATGCTGTTCCTGCGGGAGAACTTATCCGTTGTTGGCTTCCTTATCCACGCCAGGACCAGTCGCGCCAGCAAGATGTGAAGTTTATCTCTGCCAGTGAGCCTGGCTATACCTTTTCTCCGGAAGAATGCCTCCACAGTACCCTTTATATGGAGAAGCGTGCCGTAAAGGATGAACCGACTGTATTCTCTGAAAGCTTTGAGTATACCTCCAATGCCGAATGGCACAATCTGAAACCGGAAGATATCCAACCGTATGACACGGCTTCCTCTATATATAAGGAATATACCGCCGAACGGGAGAAACATATCATCTTTTCACCGCGTATGCGCGAGCTTGCTGCCAAATTGACAGCAGGTGAAACCAATCCGCTACTGAAAGCCAAACGCATTTTCCGTTGGGTGAACGATAATTTCCCGTGGGCTTCGGCACGCGAGTATTCCACCATAGAGAATATCCCTGAATACGTATTGGATAACCATAAGGGAGATTGTGGTCAGGTCAGCCTGTTGTTCATTACTCTCTGCCGCATCAGTGGCATTCCCGCCCATTTTCAGAGCGGCTTTATGATGCATCCCAAAGCATGGAACCTGCACGACTGGGCGGAAATCTACTTTGAAGGTATCGGATGGGTGCCTGTAGATCAGTCATTCGGCGTTCCTACCTTTGCCCGCAATGCGGACGAGGAATATTTCTTCCTGGGTGGCATCGACTCCTGGCGCATGATTGTGAACAGCGACTACGGCATGCCATTGGTTCCCGAAAAGAAGTATCCCCGCAGTGAAACCGTAGATTTCCAGCGTGGCGAAGTGGAATGGGAGGGAGGCAACCTGTATTTTCCGCAATGGGATTATCATATGGATATAGAATATCTTGATAATTAAGTAAATATCTACCTCGTAAAAACAGATGGTCTGTTGAGGGTAAACAGATGGTGCGTTTGGGGTAAACAGACCATCTGTTTGCCCCTAACAGACCATCTGTTTTATATCGGTAGACGGTCTGTTTCTTTTTAACGTCTATCTGCCTTATTTTCACGTCAGTAAACGTGCATAAATGTAAAATTGTCAGCCCCTGCCGTTAACCGCTGTTAAGCCCCAAAAGTTCACTGTTAAAAGAGAACAAAAAAGAGTGACAAGCGGAATAACTGAACGATTTTTGTCGTTATTTTAACGTCGAAATGTTAAACGAAACTTGAATATTAACAATTAAAACAATAGAAGATTAATATGAAACAGACAACAAAAAACATTCTTGGGGTTGCAGCTATCGTACTTCTCAGTTCAGGAGTAGCAGGTTTAACCACCTATAAGATGCTGCAAAAAAATATGCCTGCTGATAGTACCAGTGCATTCAATGAAATGTTCCAGCAAAATCCGAACGTACGTTTGGCCTCTTATAATGCCGTTGATGCGCAACCTGTAGATTTGACGCAAGCAGCAGAAAATTCAGTTCACGCTGTGGTGCATATTCGTTCTACTCAGACTTCCAAAGTTCAGGAAGTAGAAGTTAGAGATCCGTTCTCTGATTTCTTCGGTGAATTTTTCGGTGGTCGGGGCGGTACGCAAAGACGTCAGGTACAGACCCCTGAACGTACAGGTTTTGGTTCCGGCGTTATCATCTCTAAAGATGGATATATCGTAACGAACAATCACGTAATTGCAGGTGCAGATGAAATCAGTGTGACGCTGAATGACAATCGTCAGTTTAAAGGACGTATTATTGGTACGGATGAAGAGACAGACTTGGCTCTAATCAAGATAGAAGGTGATGATTTTCCGACTATTCCGGTAGGTGATTCTGATGCACTGAAAGTTGGTGAATGGGTGCTTGCTGTAGGTAATCCGTTTAATCTGACTTCTACGGTGACTGCGGGTATTGTCAGTGCTAAAGCACGCTCTTTAGGCATGGGGCAGCAAACTGGTAAGCAGAGTATCGAGTCGTATATTCAGACTGATGCTGCAATTAATCAAGGTAATAGTGGCGGTGCATTGGTAAATGCTCAAGGTGAATTGATTGGTATCAACGCTGCTCTTTTCTCTCCGACTGGATCAAATACAGGTTATGGTTTTGCCATTCCTACCAGTATTATGAAGAAAGTAGTTGCTGATTTGAAGCAGTTCGGTACGGTACAACGTGTGAAATTGGGTGTGAGTGTAACAGCACTTACTGAAGAGCCGGGCGACACACAGGTTGCTGATAAAGCTGGTAAGAAGTTGAGTGATATAAAGAAAGAAGCCAGAGAAAAATATGGTGTTATTGATGGTCTTTGGGTACGTGAAATCGTAGAGGGTAGTTCTGCTTCAGGTTCTGATATTAAAGTTGATGATGTAATCATTGGCATGGATGGTAAGGCTATTCATAAATTTGCCGACTTGCAGGAAATTTTAGCAAAACATCGTCCGGGAGATAAGGTACAAGTGAAAGTGATGCGTGATAAGAAAGAAAAGAATATAGAAGTTACGCTGAAGAATGAACAAGGTACTACGAAGATTGTGAAGAATGCCGATATGGATATTCTTGGTGCCGCATTCCGCCCTGTACCCGATGAATTGAAGAAACAATTGAATCTGGGTTATGGTCTTGAAGTAACAGGTGTTAGCAATGGTAAGATGGCAGAAGGCGGCGTCCGTAAAGGTTTCATTATCCTAAAAGTGAATAATATACCGATGAAGACCGTGGAAGACTTGGAGAAAGTGATGAAAGAAGCTGCTAAGACTCAGGAACAGGTTCTGTTTATTACAGGTATGTTCCCCTCTGGAAAACGTGGCAGCTATGCAGTAAGTGTAGCTCAGGATTAATGGCTGGCATTGCTACATTGTAGATTGTACATGTGAATAGGTAAGAAGATTGTAATATTAGCTAACAAAGAAGAAAAAGGGTGTCGACAACTAACTTGTCGGCATTCTTTTTGTTTATATTGTATAGTGAATAAGATAAAAAAGTTAGGGCAAGTTTGCTTGTAACAAAATAATTTGTCGTAACTTTGCAACCCAAATCTGTTTTAGAAGAATGAGACAACTTAAGATTA
>CAMTFK010000166.1 GCA_947071285.1 uncultured Bacteroides sp.
GAAGTAATATCGCAGTATCAGTAACATTAAGCGCCGTCATGGCTGCTCCTACAAAGTCATCACTACCCGGACAGTCTATGATGTTCAGTTTCTTACCACCCCATTCTACATGATAAACGGTGGAAAACACAGAATAGCCATATTCCTGCTCCACCGGGAAGTAATCGCTGACTGTATTCTTGGCAGTAATTCTGCCGCGACGTTTTATAATACCACTCTCAAAGAGCAGCGCTTCTGTGAGAGTGGTTTTACCCGAGCCGTCATTGCCAAGCAGGGCAATGTTCTTAATTTCATTCGTCTGATATACTTTCATGATATATAAGATTTAAAATGAATAATTCAGTATGCCTTCGCATACCCTTAACTTTTAGTGAGGCGCAAATTATGAATTTATCGAAAGAAAAGCAATAATTCGACAGTGTTACTAAACTATGTTCTCTAACATGTAACAACTAACAAGAAGATTTTCTTAACTTTACAGTCTAAATCATTATTCCTTATTCTGCAATGAAAAAGCTACTACCCGCCACCGCGTTACTCATTTTCCTGATATTCGCAGGGTGTCGTCCTGACGTCTCATCCGGCAAACAGCCACCGCTCATCGGCATATCCTGCTCACATCCCGGCGATTACTCATCTACACGGATGACTTACACAGAATCTGTGATACGGGCGGGAGGCACTCCCGTACTTATTCCCATCACTACTGATAGCTTAGTACTGGCAGATATTATCAACCGACTGGACGGAATCATCCTGATTGGAGGAGTTGATATACACCCTTCCTACTATAATGAAGAACCTATAGAACAATTGGGGGAAGTAGATTCTATTCGGGATATTTATGACATTTCCCTGATTCGGCTCGCTGCACGCCGCAAGCTACCAATGTTGGGTATCTGCCGGGGCGAACAACTTATAAATGTAGCCTTCGGTGGTACGCTTTACCAAGATATACCGACTCTGCATCCGGACACTACCATACGGCACAATCAGGAAGAGCCAAGCAGTGTGCCTACTCATATCGTAAATCTTCTACCCGGTTCTGTCATAGCTCAGCTTACGGGGAAAACGGAGCTTTTCACGAATACACATCATCATCAGGCGGTGAAGCAAGTTGCGCCGGGATTTCAAATTACGGCGTGGGCTACGGACAGTATCCCCGAAGCCATTGAAAGTATGGATGGCCGTCCCATCTGGGGAGTACAGTTTCACCCGGAAGCACTAACTGTGGCAGGTGATACTATAGCCGCCAGATTCTTCCACTTCCTGGTTAATAAAGCAACTGAATTCCGGAAAAGCAAATGATAGCTTAATCCAGGACCTAATATCACTAACTCCGTATCAACTCCGTACTTTCTCCGTACCAGGTCCGTACCTTCTCCGTACCAGGTCCGTACCAAGTCCATACCTATAAACACGGAGATAGTACGGAGTTGATACGGACCTGGTACGGAGAAGGTACGGACTTGGTCTTTATCCGTTTCTCATATATATAAGGTACGCGCGAACTACATTTATCCCCCTAATCGCATTAGTTTGACACAAATGACATCCTATAATGAATTATTTTTGTAGGTTAAAGTTATGAAGCATTCCTATCTTTGCAACAAAAATAATTTAGAAAATAACTATAAATACCATTCAAATCATGAGAAACATTTTTTGGAGTATGACATTAGCAGTTGCCTGTTTGCTGGGAGCTTTTGCGGCACAAGCACAAAACCAGACAACAGCTAACAATGCCATTACGCCGGGCGAAGTATGGAACGACACCGACGGTAACCCCATCAACGCACATGGTGGCGGCATTCTCTACCATGAAGGCACGTACTATTGGTACGGCGAGTACAAAAAAGGCAAAACCATCCTACCCGAATGGGCAACTTGGGAGTGCTACCGCACAGACGTAACCGGTGTAAGCTGCTATTCTTCAAAAGACCTGCTGAACTGGAAGTTTGAAGGCATCGTCCTCCCCGCAGTGAAGAACGACCAGGGGCACGACTTGCACACCAGTAAAGTACTGGAGCGTCCTAAAGTGATTTACAACAATAAAACTAAAAAATTCGTAATGTGGGCACACGTGGAAAGTGCCGACTATAGCAAAGCCTGCGCCGGAGTAGCCATCAGTGACTCCCCTACCGGAGAATTCACCTATCTGGGCAGCTTCCGCCCCAACAATGCCATGAGCCGAGACCAAACCGTTTTTGTAGATGACGATGGCCGTGCTTATCATTTCTATTCTTCTGAAAACAATGCCACCCTGTACATCAGTGAATTGACCGATGACTACCAGAGACCCACCGGCCGCTACACCCGCAACTTCGTCAAAGAAAGCCGCGAAGCCCCGGCTGTATTCAAGCGCAATGGAAAATACTACATGCTCTCCTCCGGTTGCACCGGTTGGGACCCGAACCAGGCTGAACTGGCTGTAGCCGACTCCATCATGGGCGAATGGAAAACAATAGGCAATCCTTGCACAGGCACAGATGCTGATAAAACGTTCTATGCCCAAAGCACTTATGTGCAGAAAGTAATGGGCAAGAAAGATATGTATATCGCCATGTTCGACCGTTGGAATAAGAAGGACTTGGAGAACTCGCGTTATGTATGGCTTCCCTTCTCTTTCGAAGGTGATAAGATAACAATCCCCTGGCGCGACAAATGGAGTTTTGACAATTTTGAAGATCAAGGCCGCTTCGAAGCCGGCAAAGGAACTTTCCTGCTGAATGGCAAACCGTTTGTAGTAAAAGCTGCCGAACTGCACTACCCCCGTATCCCCAAACCCTATTGGGACCAACGCATCAAGCTCTGCAAGGCATTGGGCATGAACACCGTCTGCCTCTATGTATTCTGGAACTCTCACGAACAGCAACCCGGAATCTACGACTTCACCGGACAGAATGATCTGGCAGAATTCTGCCGCCTTTGCCAGCAAAACGATATGTACGTCATCCTGCGTCCCGGCCCATATGTATGCGCCGAATGGGAAATGGGCGGACTACCTTGGTGGTTACTTAAGAAGAAAGATGTACGCCTGCGCGAATCAGACCCCTACTTTATTGAACGCGTAGCCCTCTTCGAAGAAGCCGTAGCCAAGCAAGTGAAAGACCTGACCATCGCCAATGGTGGCCCCATCATCATGGTGCAGGTAGAAAATGAATACGGTTCTTACGGTGCGGACAAAGGATATGTATCTCAAATCAGAGACATCGTGCGTACTCACTTTGGCAACGACATTGCCCTCTTCCAATGCGACTGGGCGTCCAACTTCACTTTGAACGGACTGGACGACTTGATCTGGACCATGAACTTCGGCACAGGAGCCAACGTAGACCAGCAATTTGCTAAATTGAAAAAACTCCGCCCCAACAGTCCTCTGATGTGTTCCGAGTTCTGGAGCGGCTGGTTCGACAAATGGGGAGCCAACCATGAAACCCGCCCTGCCGAAGATATGATTAAAGGTATTGACGACATGCTTTCCAGAGGAATTTCCTTCAGTCTCTATATGACCCACGGAGGAACAAACTGGGGACACTGGGCAGGTGCCAACTCTCCGGGCTTTGCTCCGGACGTAACCTCTTACGATTATGACGCACCTATCAGCGAATCCGGTCAGACTACTCCCAAGTACTGGAAACTAAGAGAAGCAATGGCAAAATATATGGATGGCGAAAAACAGGCTAAAGTGCCTGCCTTAATCAAGCCCATCAGCATCCCCGCCTTCCGGTTCACAGAAATGGCACCATTGTTCGATAACCTGCCTGCCGCCAAGCAAGATGAGAATATCCGTACGATGGAAGAGTACAACCAGGGCTTCGGCAGCATCCTCTACCGCACCACCTTGCCCGAACTGAAAACGGGTGCCACCCTCACGGTGAACGATGCACACGACTACGCACAAATATTCGTGGATGGAAAATATATCGGCAAGCTCGACCGAAGAAACGGCGAGAAACAACTCGTACTGCCCGCCTGCCCGAAAGGTGCACAACTCGACATCCTTGTAGAAGCTATGGGACGTATCAACTTCGGACGCGCTATTAAAGACTTCAAAGGTATCACGAAGAACGTGGAACTGTCTATGAACATCGACGGATATCCTTTCTCATGCGACCTGAAAAACTGGGAAGTATATAACCTTGAAGATACTTATGAATTCTATCAAGGCATGAAGTTCCAACCCATACAATCACTGACAGACAACTTCGGACAACGTATTCCGGGTGTCTATCGGGCTAAGTTCCAAGTAAAGAAGCCAAGCGATACGTTCCTGAACTTCGAAACGTGGGGTAAAGGATTAGTCTATGTAAACGGTTACGCTTTGGGACGCATCTGGGAAATCGGTCCTCAGCAGACGCTTTATGTGCCGGGCTGCTGGCTAAAGAAAGGTGAGAATGAAATAGTAGTCTTCGACATCATAGGTCCTAAGGAAGCCAAGTCGGAAGGATTAAGCGAACCACTTCTCGACCAGCTTCTGATACAGAAACCTTTGACGCACCGCAACGAAGGTGAGAATCTGGACCTCTCCGCTGAGAAACCGGCCTTCACAGGAAGCTTCAAGCCGGGTAATGGCTGGCAGGAAGTAAAGTTTGACAAGCCTGTCACCGGACGTTATGTCTGTCTGGAAGCATTGAGTTCACAGAATGGAAAAGACCTGGCCTGCATTGCCGAAATGTACTTCCTGGATAAGAACGGCGACCGCTTATCCCGCGAACCCTGGACAGTTAGTTATGCCGACAGCGAAGACGTATCACACGTGAACCGTTCTGCCGATAAGACATTCGACCTGCAAGAGTCCACTTACTGGAGCACCACGGAGGGAAGCCCCTATCCGCATGCTATCGTTATCGACCTGGGTGCTACCCATACGCTAACAGGGTTCCAATGCCTACCCCGGATGGAAAGTGAAGTTCCCGGCGGCATCAAAGACTTCAAGATATACGTGAAGCCACAGAATTTTAAATTCTAATCCGAGTTAGTATAAACAGAAAAAGCGGTTACCATCTTTATGATGATAACCGCTTTTTCTGTTTATGTATATTGCCAAACAAAGAGAGAGCATCCGCAGATACTCTCTCTTCCTTATTAAATAGCCTATTGAAAACTCCTAAAACTGCTAACTACCCTTTGTTAACTATACCTTAACTAATCAATCCTTTATAAAACAATTCTATTATATCTTAAACTAATCCTACGTTATCACCAATCAACCTATCGCTTACATTGCGTAATCGACACTGCAAATGTACAGCGAAAATGTGAATACCGGGTAACACAATTGTTTCATAAAAGGTGATAATTCGGTCAAAATGGAGAAAAGACCAGTAAAAATTGGTTTGCAACAAAACTAATCATTCCACTATTGTAGTTTCAGGGCCAAGATAAGAGCGCTTCATTCCTCCCATATCTATCACTACCTTTTGAATAATCATGCCCGGGTCAGAGCATATCAATTTCAAAGTATGCTTGCCCGGCTTATCAATGTTTAGGGTTACAGCATTTATCGTACTGTTGCGGTACACATTTTCCCTCCATTCGCCTGAATATTCTTTTGCATTATTCGAGGCATATTTCAATAAGCCATCATCTATCATTATGCCGAAGCAAGTGCCACGTTCCGAATTCACCGGAAAAACAGGTAATGCATACGTATAAACCGTTACTGAACCGGCATTAAAAGTATAAAAATCATATTCCACTTTGGCAGCCTGTCTGGAACGACGTGGATTCTGAACAGGTTTTGTAGCCTCTCCCAGTTGTATACACTGGTTCTCATATCCCAATCCCTCTATTACTTTCATTTTTATATCTTCATTCTCCACTTTTCTATGAAATTTTCCCGGATTGATAGATACACAACCATTATCCTCCACATACCATCCTTTCAACTCGCCGACTGTAGGATAAGCAGGATTGAAAACAGGCAAATAAATCTTTTCCTGATTGCTGCCGGATATAATATCAATTTCACCTGTTACTCTTTCTCCTACCGGAACTTTCGACCAGTCAACAGATACAATAATCCGTTCTTGCAGAAGAGTGGTTCCGCTCTGCCTGCTGAGTTTGATCCACGAATCCGAAACTTTAGCATTCCACGTAAATGCTTGTTCTCCTATATTATACAATTCAATAAAAGATTCTTTCCGGGTATAAGGATTTACGCAAGGAAGTACATTCAATGTAATCTTTCCCAAAGGAGAGTCCTGTCCCGGAAGAAAAACACGCATTTCTGCTTTCTGCGGTACATCGATGGTCGTTACCGGTGGCATCTTCTGATAAGTAGCAGTCCATCCGGGTGCCAGAGCCATCATATGGTTCCATTTACCATTAAGCAGGGAGTTATACTTACCGGTATAATAATCGATACTATCATGATAAGCCTTTGTTCTATCAGCCAAATAGTTGGTTGCTGCACGTCCCTGACGCGCGTACCATCTGTTTTGCTGCGCAGTCAGCATTTTCTTGTTCATAAGCGCCGCTCCTTTCACAGGATAGAAAACCAGCTCATAAAAAGCAGCCTTATAAGATTCCGGCAACGTGTTCCATATCTTTTCGCTCTTATCAGAAATACGGTCGTACTCTTGCATTCTGCCTTCTGCTTCATTATAATTTGCAAAAGAAAAGTCTGTATCCGTCATTCTTTCCTGAGCATGTTCATTATTCCATTCATATCCCCATCCCATTGCCTCCGGTTTGTGCTGGAAACCTAAATGATAATAACTGTTCATTATATCGTCAATATCTTCCCTATACTTTTCACCAAATATGGAAGCCAGAAAGTCCACCTGATGATTGTTTATATTATCAAAATTGAATTTATCAATGTCCCAGGCCATATCCAGAAATGTTTTCATACCCAATTCACCCGGTTTGATGTCTCCCACATTCAATAACCAATAGCGTTTTGCTCCGGTATCATAAGCCTTGCGCATTTCTTCGAACATCAATGCCGGAGGAGTTGTATTCAACCATAAATAGTCATGCGGCTCGCCTAAATATGAAATATGATAATATACGCCCGATCCGCCTTTACGGTTTCTTTCCTCCTTATTATTCAATCGTTTGATATAACCGAAATTATCATCCGGCCAAACCAACATAATGTCTTCCGGAAGCCTCAGCCCTCTTTCATAGATATCAAGCACTTCTTTATAGGGAACAAAAATCTGAGGGATAGAGTCAAGAGGAGAATCTACATGTTGCTTCAAAATGCCTCTTTGGTCAGCAATGACCTCCTCTACCAAGCTGACTTCTTTATCTTTGGGAACACCTACGAGTCCGGCGTCATGAATACCACGCATAGCAATCGTATAAATGTTCTCATATGGGGCATTCTCGGAAACCCGTCGGTCGAGTATCTTATTGATTCCTCCCTTGTTAGTTATATAATTCCATTCTCCCATTGTTTTTTTATCCCACTCCGTTACATTATTAAAGAGTAACGGTTCGCAATGAGAAGAACTCATTATAATTCCATAACTATCAGCAACTAATTTGTTTTCAGGATATTTATTGAAAGCACCCGAAGAAGGATGCATCGCAGGTGCCAGCATATTACCTTTCATCCGCAGAATCAGTTCACACACCTTAGCATAAGTCTTCGGTCCGATGTCGCTCAGTTCTTTATCAAACGTTTTTCCGGCCCACGGAGTTATTCCCCAACCTTCATCATTAATAAAGATACCCCTGTACTGAACAGACGGGGCCTGAGAAACATAGTTTATGTTCTCAATATATAATTGAGACTTTCTTTTTGTCGGCACATCGGCCCACCAGTACAGAGGAGACACCCCTATAGCTTCTGATAGTGTGAATACGCCATAGGCTGTGCCACGCCTGTCGCATCCGGCAATGACAAGCACTTTTTTCACCCCTTTGGCAGGAGCATCTATCGTTTTAACAACAAACTGTTCCCAACCACCACGAATAGCCGACACATCTAATTGTCCCTCTGCCACCAATCGGTCAATAAAAGCATTACGTCCCACTGTCCCCACAACAACGGCATACTCCGACGAAACCTTTTTCGAAGAAACAGGTACTTTCTTATTAGTCACCCGCTTTATATCTTCAGCCAGAAGACAAGCCGTTTTTTCTACTACACCATAATCCCCGGCATCATAATAAATCACTGTCTTATGGGAAGACACTAACGGAAAGGCCGTCATGCCTCCGGTTTCTTTAACTATAATCTGTCCCCAGCATATTACCGGAAGAAACATAGACATGAATACAAACCAAAATCTCATCATAACATAAACTATATTTTAATTACTACTTATCATCTTTATTCATATCCGGGGTTCTGTTCTAACACAGCTCCTCTGTTAGCTTCAATTTCTTTATAAGGTATTGGCCATAATTCATAATGTTTTTCCATCTCCTTGGCATAATAAGGATTGCATTTCATCACGCGGTCGTAAAGCTTTCCCATTCTCATCAACGTTATTCTACGTCTTTCTTCTACGCCTAACTCTCTCATTCTCTCATCCAGAATATAATCCAATGTTACCTGAGATGCCGATACAGGCTTAGCATGAGCTCTATCGCGAATCACATTGATATCAGCCGCTGCCTTATCCTTATCATTTAAAGCCAGATAAGCCTCAGCACGCAACAAGTAAGTCTCGGCAAGCCTGAACATATATTGATCCGTATATGTAGCACCGGCTCCACTGTTAAGCGCAAAAGTTTTGGAATTGGAATACAAACCATCCGGATGATTATACGGAGTAGTACACTTGGATTGATAAGCATAGAGCGGACGGGACGGGACCGTAACCCCTGCTGGCGGATTCTGAGTGTCAATGGTATCCCCGTAAAGTTTGGCATACTCTTTATTATGAACTGCAAACTTTCTCACAAAATTATGATTTGCGTTTCTCATGTCTCCATAGAAATCATCTTTCCATATCTCATCACTGAAATATCGGGTCGAAATGGCCCAACCAATGCCACGGCCTCCGGTATAATCACCAATCGGCCAGCTAAAAGGATTCATGCCATGTGCTTTCACGTCACGAACCATCGGAGCATGATGCCTTTCCAAAGTGTATGTCTGGTCTTTGGCTGTCAAGGAACCACTTCCACCGGGAGTGTCAGTTTCAATCTGAATAACCCAGATTCCTTCTGTGTTTCCGGAACTTCTGTTCTGATTATTTTTTCGGAATAAATCCCAATATACATCTCCCGGAAGTTCATTAGCTCTGGAACCAAAGCGAGTGTACATTAATCCGGTAGCCGGATCATCGATGACTGTTGTAGCAGCATCCACCGCTTTCTGATATTGAGCTGTTGCCAGATAAAGTTCTGAAAGCAAATGATATGCAGCCGCATTAGAAACTTCTCCATCCTGCACACTGGACAAACTGGGTAAATGAGCAGCCGCAAACTCTACATCCGTAAGTGCCTGCCTCAACACCTCTTCTTTGGATGCCCTGACATAATCAAACTTAGGCTCGATGACTTCCGTCAATAAAAGAGGTACCCCACCGTACAGATAGGTCAAGGTCCTGTATGCAAATCCTCTAAAGAAACGGGCTTTGGCTTCGGCAATCGTCTTTTGCTCCTCCGATACTTCAGAAACAGGCAGACGGTCGATTATAGTATTAGCAGTTGATATGGTATGATAAAGTAATGACCAGTGTACCGATGCAATATTACCGGTTGAATGATAAGCTGAAATCATATTGGAATGTCGCTCCGTACCATTCGGTTCGCCATCATAAACAATATCCGTACCGTAAAGGTAATCCATCGGACGGTTTTCATCCCTACTATAAAATTCTCTTCTTATCAGGTAATAGAGATTGTTTATTGAACAATCAATATCTTCTTGGGTAAGAAAAGAATTGGTTGCACTCATGAAATCCAAAGGCTTCTCATCCAAAAAAGAACTGCTGCACGAGCCCAGCACTGCTGAAAGCAACAAGGTAATAGTATATATTTTTATTTTCATAATAAATCAGATTAATAAGTAAGACTAACACCAAAAGAAAAACTTCTCATTACCGGTCTGCCCGAATAAGTACTTCCGGCTTCCGGGTCCCAACCATGCCATTTTGTAAAAGTCAGCAGGTTTTTCCCACTGAAAAACAGATCAATTTCACTCAAACCAACCTTGTTCGTAACAGACTTTGGAAAGGCATAAGACAATGAAACATCCTGCAAACGTACAAAGCTGCGGTCTTCATATACCGTAGGAGTTATTTTCGGGGTACTAATGGAGCGTGCATAGACTGCATCCGGATT
>CAMTFK010000167.1 GCA_947071285.1 uncultured Bacteroides sp.
AATACAGTGATGAAAACAGTCTGATTGAGGTATCTGCAAGTTTATCGGAAGACCAAACCCGTGTCCGCATTTCCATCTCAGACCAAGGTCCGGGCTTAAAGGATGTAGACATAAACAATCTGTTTATCCGGTTCTATCAGGGCAACAACAGTCGCCCCGGAACGGGTATCGGACTCTCCTACTCCAAAATCCTCGCAGAACAGCATGGTGGAAGTATCGGTGCCTACGATCATGGAGACTCTCCCGGGTCCACCTTCTGGTTCGAACTGCCGCGGGATACGCAACCGGGAAAAGTTACGCTACAACCCCAGCCTTATCTGAATGAGTTATTAGCTCCTACCGAAGAGCTGGAAAGCATCCCGGACGGAAAGGACGGAAAGGAAGAAACCCAGGGCAACACCTTACTTATTGTAGATGACAATAAAGATTTGACCGATTACCTGTCCGATGCTCTCAAAAATAAATTCAAAAAGATATGGGTGGCTTATGATGGCGAAGAGGCTCTGCGCATCTGCCGTGAATCGCATCCGGATATTGTTGTCAGCGACATCCAGATGCCTCGCATGAACGGTTACAAATTATGCAAGCATATCAAAGAAGACCTGGAAATCAGTCATATTCCCGTTATTTTGCTCACAGCCCGCAATGATGAAGAGAGCAAGACATTCGGCTACAAAAATGGGGCAGATGCTTATCAGACCAAACCCTTTGAAGTCGATATTCTCTATACAATTATTCAAAGCCAGCTAAAAAACCGTGAGCGAATGCGGATGCGCTACTCCGGCACAGGTTTGCTTCCCCAACCACAGGAAAGTACATTCAGTTCGGCCGACGAGAAATTCCTCAACCGGATGAATAAAGTTATTTCTGATAATCTGGAGAACCCGCAAATGGGAGTACCGCTACTCTGCACAGAGCTGGGCATTAGCCGCGCTTCCCTCTACAACAAGTTGAAGGCACTAACCGGAATGGGGGCAAATGATTATATTACTAAAATCCGGATGGAAAAGGCTGTATGGCTGCTTACACATAGCACCCTCAGCATAAATGAGATAGCGGATCAGACAGGGTTCTCTACATCACGCTACTTCAGTACGGTGTTCAAACAGTATATGGGATGTTCGCCGACGCAGTATAAGGAGGAACATACGTGAAAGACTTTGAGTTAATTATAATATCACAATAACCTTATTCTTGCCATTGCAGTGGCAAAGTTTTGCCAAGCCTATGGCAAAGTTTTGCCACTGCGATGGCAAAAGTTTGCCAACACGGTGGCAAAATGTTGGCAAAGTAACAACGATAATTACGCCATTCATCAATCACATTTTCAGATAGTTATAACGAATCCACAATCTCTGGATCAATATGAGGCATATTCCGGCAATGTAATCGGAAACATATCGTTGGGTCTGTGCTCCTGTCGGATAACTTCAAGCATCTGTTTTACAATATCCGGATGTTGCGCCGCTATGTCGGTATCTTCGTGGATATCCTTTGCAAGGTCGTACAGATGGGGTTTCCCTTTCTTGACTACCAGTTTCCAGTCTCCCATACGAACAGCCATCTGGTCGGTTTCGTGGAATTCCCAATAGAGGAAATCATGCTTCTGCTGTTTGTCGGCATTGCCTAATAAGGTAGGGGCAAAGGAGATGCCATCGAAACAATCTCCCTCTAATTTCTTGTTGATATACTTCTTCGGGAAGCCTTTGTCATCTATCAGTTCACAAAATGTAGGCATGATGTCGTAAAATGCCAACTGATGGTCGTTTACCGAACCGGCGGAGATGCGTTCCGGCCAGCGCACAATGAAAGGAATCCGGATGCCGCCTTCGTAACACTGGCGTTTCAGACCACGCAGTTTTCCATCCCGACCGAAGAACTCCGGGTCTGCTCCGCCCTCTTCGTGAGGTCCGTTGTCGCTACTGAAAATGACGATGGTGTTCTTGTCCAGTCCTTTTTCTTTTAATTTCTCCATAACTTCGCCCACGTAATAGTCCAGACGGGTAATCATACCGGCAAACTGGGCATGGGTATGCTCTGAAACATTATAACGTCCTTTCTCGTACCCGCCCCAGGTTTTATCTCTAAAGAACTTCTTCTTGTAGCTTTTCAGAATAGAATCATTCGGCTGCGCAAGTTCCGCATGCGGCAAGGTGTAGGTGAAAAAGCCATAGAAAGGCTGCTCTCCGTCCTGTTCATCCAGCCATTCCAGCGCCTTACCATGAATCAAGTCTGCCGAATATTGGGTACGTTTCTTATAATCATCGCCAAACATCGGGTAGTTGATATTATCTTCCATCAGGATGCGTACAACTCCTGTGTCTCCTTCCTGTGTGCTGTACCTGTTCAGAAAGTTAGGGTAGTATAAATGAGCCTGGAACTGGCATATATAACCATAGAATTCATCAATACCCCGCTTATCCGGTGTGGAACAAGAGCCTTCATAACCACCTGCCCACTTGCCGAAGACTCCCGTAGTATAACCGTTCTTTTTCATAATCTCAGGAAGAATGATATGATTTTCATCGTATGGTTCCTGACCGACAACGGTGAACTCATCATTAATCCCATATTTTACGGTGGGTACTCCCTGCCAGTATTCCTTATTTCCACGCACATGGGTGTGTCCCGTGTGTTGCCCCGTCATCAGCGAAGCACGGGAAGGGGCGCTCACCGGACTACCGGCATAGGCCTGGGTAAACAACATGCCTTCGGCTGCCATACGGTCTATGTTAGGTGTTTCAATGTATTTCTGTCCGTAACATCCTAAATCCCCGTATCCCATGTCATCGCAGAGAATGAAGATAATGTTAGGTTTGGGATTCTTGTTTGCCGCATTGGCGCACAAAGCAACAGTAGCCAACAGGCCTGTTCCTAAAGTTATACCTATCTGTTTCATGCTAAATATATTTTCTTATTTATTTCAACTTCCTTTCACCGCCAACACAGCGTAGCAACTTGTAGCCCGTAGCTTGTAGCTCGCCGCTTACTCACTTATTCTTCTCACCGAAGTCCTCCTGTTGCTGCTCCACTTCTTTCAGTCTTTGAGCATTCTGCTCTTTCAGAATCCTCTCCTGCTCCAACTCCGCAGCCGATTTTGCAGATGTTCCGGTAGATTGCAAAGAAGATGAACCGGCGATCAGCGCTGCATCTTTCTCCGAATAAACCAACGGATGGGCGGCAGAATAGCTTTCCAACTCTAATACAGCACTTACAGGCATTTGCGAACCTTCGAACAACACACTTGCCGTTACCTTTATCTTCCCCGGCTTCAAAGTGGACTGTATCAGCACCGGAGCCGTCCCCCACTTCACCGGAGCGGGATTTGCCAATATTCCGGCATCACCCAGAATACGCCCTTCACCTTCCACATGGAACTTCACATTGTAGTTGTTCAGACGTTTGATATTCCCGTTCTTATCGGCTATGGCAGCTACTACAGTGACAAAATCGGAACCATCGGCTTTCAGGTTCACATTCTCATTGTCAACCCAGAGCAATACTTTCTCCGGACGACGGGCAGGGTGCACTTCGTGCGTAGCAACCACCTTACCGGCTATCAAGCCTTCCGCCCGCAGCAATACTTCATCCTGCTTTTTCTTCCGTGACAAGGCCTTATCAACCATGAAATCGTAGACATCAGGGAAAGTGATAACCGGCGAGAGCATACCTTCTTTGGTTACCGGTTTATTATAGGTATAAGTTTTTCCATCTTTCAGGAAGGTGAGGCGCACTTCATCGCAATTGGAATAAACAGTCACATCCTTACTGGAGAATGGTGTCATCTCATGAGCAATATAAACCATCGGGCCGGTTTCAAAAAGCCGTTCCTCTTTCCGGGGCGAACGCTGGGCCTTGAACATATAGTAGGAATACTTGGGCTGGCGAAATACATCCATCAGCCCGCCATAAAATGGATCGGGATGATAGCCACGCTGATGGTCGAACGAGTGCCACAGGCAGCCGCCCGCATGTTGGCGGGGAGTACGATAAAGGGCATCGTAACAGGTGAATATATAAGTAGGGTTTGCATAATGTTGTGCCTGGATAAGCATAGGTTGTTCGCCCCAATTGCGGGCTACGCGGCTGGGAGAGTTATGCGAACTCCAGTCGTCTACATTATCACCCCATTCACGGGTGAAATAGGTTATCTTTGGGTCAGCATCCTTATCGCCCCACGACTTGCCATCGTAAGAGGGATGAGTGAAAAGTACGGGGAAATGCTCACGCCCGCGTGCACCGCTATCGCAACCGGAATAGCAATATGGGTAAGGATATTCCTGGTCTACAATATCACGGGTGTTCTTGGCGAAATCTTCCGGATACCAGGTTTCATTGAGGATAGGTTCCCACATCCACACACAAGCATGGTTGCGGTCGCGCCGCACAAGATTGCGGATATCGCTATATACACGTTGCGCAAATTCGGGAGCGTCATTCCAAAACTGCCAGCCGGGGGTATTGACAATGACAAACAGCCCAAGCTCGTCGCATGCATCCATAAATGCCGGGTCTTGCGGACAATGGGCGTTACGGATTACTTTCATTCCGGCATCACGCAGTTTCTTTGCATCACGCCAATGAATACTGTTAGCCACGGCATTACCTACCACTGCAAAGTCCTGATGACGGTTAGCACCAATCAACGGACTTTCATAAGGTTTGCCATTCAGCCAGAAACCGTCCTTGCCCTTAAACTCTACGCTACGGATGCCGATACGGCGGCGATAACCGTCCACCACATTGCCTTCACGGTCACGGATGCGTACAATCAGATTATATAAGGTAGGAGTTTCCGGACTCCACAGCATCGGGTTCTTCACCGTGATTTTATCTTTTGAGGTAAACGCTTTCCCCGGACGTACCTGTATCTTATCATTCAGAAACGCAACCTGTGTACCATCCGGCTGCTGCAACTCATATTCCACAACGCCCGTAAAGGCTTTGCGGCTGTCATTGCGCACATGCGCTTTCAGTAACACTTCGGCTGAGGCATCCGACACCTTATCATAAGCCACAAACAGACCGCCACCAGCTACTTCGTTCTCAAAGTTCGGGTCAGTGATAAAGACCGGATTATGTGCTATCAGCCAACAATCACGATAGATGCCGCCGAAATAGGTAAAGTCGAGCACATCCTGCGCCTTTCCGGGAGGATAGCTCGTATCATCGCTGTTATCCGCCCACACGGCTATCACATTATCCTCTCCCCAATTCAGTGCATCAGATACATCGGCTACTATAGGCAGATAACCGCCAAAATGTTCGGTCAGCAACTTCCCGTTGACGAATACCTTACTCTTTCCCATGATGGCTTCGAAGTGCAGGAACAGTTTCTTCCCTTTCAAAGCATCCGCGGGGGTAAAGTGCTTGCGATACCAGACTTCTCCCTGATAGTTGATGCAGCCGCTGGCTTCCGTCGGCAAATACTCAATACCATTGGGAAGGGAGACTACCGTCCATTCCGCATCATTAAAGTTCACAGCTTCAGCACCCTCAACCGCTCCTTTGTGGAAGCGCCAGGTGGGATTCATTGAAAACACTTCACGCCCGGAATTGGGCAGTTGGAAGAAACCGGCAGTAGAAAACTCGGGTTGATGAGATGCCTGCACAGCACAGCAGGGAATTAGCAATAAGGAGATTAGGATAAAATGAATCACTCTCTTCATAAGGTATAGTATTATTTTAAGTATATAGATTGGATGCAGTGACAGCAGTCCTTGACATCCGATACAAAAGTAGGGCAAAACCCAAAAATACAATTACAATAATCGCTATTTTTAATCCAATTTTATCTAATTAGCCATTTATGACTGGAATTCATTGGCAGTATTTATTTCTCATTTTACAAAGTTGAACTAAATATGAAAATCAACCTGCTTCATACCAAAATCGAATCCGAACCATACTTGCTCCGTAGCAAATTCGGTTAGAAGGTACCTTTAACCGAATTTGCTACGGAGTTGATACGGAGCAGGTACGTCTCAAGTATGGTCCGGATACAAAACTAAGACTATAAAACCACCTCAATTCCCCACCCAAACGTCCTTTCACCACTATGTTCATTATCAACGAAATAAACAATGAACAGGGTGTTGAAAACTTCTCAAAAAGTTTTTAGTTAAAACTTGTGGGGAATTGTGGGGAAATGTGTACTTTTACCGTCGCTTATTATAATAAGGTAACAATGATACGTTTTTTGGGCAATATAGAAGCGAAAACCGACGCTAAGGGACGTGTATTTATCCCCGCCGGCTTTCGGAGGCAACTGCAATCTGCTTCCGAAGAGAAACTCGTGCTGCGCAAAGACGTATTCCAAGACTGCCTGGTACTCTATCCAGAAAGCGTTTGGTTCAAGACGCAAAACCAACTACGGAAGCGCCTGAACAAGTGGAACGCAAAACACCAAGAAATTTTCCGGCAATTTGTGAGCGATGCGGAAATCATGGTTCCCGACGGGAACGGACGCATCTTGCTGCCCAAACGTTACCTGCAAATGGCCGGCATACAGAGCGATGTACGTTTCATCGGTGTGGACAATACGATAGAAATCTGGGCAAAAGAGAAAACTGAACAACCGTTCATGAACCCGGAAGAGTTTAGCGAAGCTTTGCAGGATATTCTGGGAGACGAAGACGATTGGGAGGAAGACGAGGATGAGTGATTAACGATTAGTGATTAGTGATGAATGGGAAATGAAGAGTTGACATATCATGTACCGGTGTTGTTGATGCCGAGTGTGGACGGAATGGAAATACGACCGGATGGTACGTATGTGGACGTAACCTTCGGAGGTGGAGGACATTCACGGGAAATACTGTCACGGCTGGGAGACGGCGGACGCTTGCTGGGATTCGACCAAGACGAGGATGCGGAACGGAACATTGTGGATAATCCGCACTTCATCTTTGTACGGAGCAATTTCCGGTATTTGCACAACTTCCTGCGCTATCACGACATTGAGGAGGTGGATGCCATACTTGCCGACCTGGGAGTATCGTCCCATCACTTCGACGACAGCGAACGGGGATTCTCATTCCGCTTTGACGGTGCACTGGATATGCGCATGAACAAGCGTGCGGGGGATACTGCGGCAGATATCATAAACAACTATGATGAAGAGCGGCTAGCGGACATCTTCTACCTATATGGTGAGTTAAAGAACAGCCGTAAACTGGCATCCGTACTTGTAAAGGCACGCGCCGGACAGAAAATTACAACTATCGGAGAGTTCCTGGAAGTCATTAAACCGCTTTTCGGCCGGGAACGGGAGAAGAAGGAACTGGCTAAAGTTTTTCAGGCACTGCGCATCGAAGTGAACCAGGAAATGGAGGCACTGAAAGAAATGCTATATGCCGCAACTGAGGCTTTAAAACCGGGCGGACGACTGGTAGTGATTACTTACCATTCATTGGAAGACCGGATGGTGAAGAACATGATGAAAACCGGAAACGTGGAAGGCAAGATGGAAAAAGATTTCTTTGGAAATGTGCAGACACCGTTCCGGTTGGTAAACAATAAAGTAATTGTACCGGACGAAGCGGAGATAGAACGTAATCCGAGGTCGAGAAGTGCCAAACTGAGAATTGCGGAGAAAAAGTGATGGATAGTGATTAGCGTTAAGTGATTAGTGATAAGTGATGGAGTGATGGAGCGATGAAAGAAATGGAAGAGAAACAGGTAAATGAAAAAACAGAGAAAGCGGAAAAGGCTACGAAGGCTAAAAACCGTACATCCCTGAAAAACATCATTGGTGGCGATATTCTGGCAACGGACTTTTTCCGCCGTCAGACTAAATTGCTTGTGTTGATAATGGTGCTGATTCTGTTCTACATACACAACCGCTATGCTTGCCAGCAACAGATGATAGAGATAGATAAATTGAAAAAAGAACTGATTGACATTAAATACGACGCCCTGACCCGCAGTTCGGAGTTGATGGAGCGGAGCCGCCAGTCGCGCATCGAGGAATACATTGCAACCAAGGAGAGTGACTTGCAGACTTCGACTAATCCACCGTATTTGATTAAATAAGAAATAGGGAGACAACTTTAGAAAAGAGAATGGCAGTAAATAAGAAAAATATCATGACCCGCTACTTCTTCGTAGTCCTTGTAATGGGATTGCTGGGGATAGCTATTGTCGTAAAAGGCACAATCATCATGTTTGCCGAACGACAGTACTGGCAGGATGTAGCCGACCGTTTTGTAAAAGAGAACGTGACGGTAAAGCCTAATCGTGGTAATATTCTTTCATCCGACGGCAAACTGATGGCAAGTTCCTTGCCCGAATATCGTATATATATGGACTTCAAGGCGGGTGGCTATACCAAGGACACCATGCTGGTGAACCACATGAACGAGATTTGCGAAGGACTGCATAAGATATTTCCTGATAAAAGCACTGCCGAATTCAAGTCGCACTTGCAAAAAGGGCGTAAAAAAGGCAGCCGGAATTATCTGATTTACCCGAGACGCATCTCATACATCCAATATAAGGAAGCGAAACGTCTGCCTGTATTCAATCTGAACAAGTACAAAGGTGGTTTCCACGAACAAGTATACAATCAGCGCAAGAAGCCATTCGGTTCACTGGCCGCCCGTACATTAGGCGATCTTTATGCCGACACTGCACAGGGAGCAAAGAATGGTATCGAGCTATCATTCGACACATTACTGAAAGGGCGTGACGGTATCACCCACCGCCAGAAGGTGATGAATAAATACCTGAACATCGTGGATATAGCTCCCGTGGACGGATGCGACATCATCTCCACCCTCGATGTAGGCATGCAGGATATCTGCGAAAAGGCGCTGGTGGACAAACTGAAAGAAATCAATGCTACCGTAGGTGTAGCCGTACTGATGGAAGTGGAAACCGGTGAAGTGAAAGCCATCGTCAATATGATGAAAGCGGGCGACGGTAACTATTACGAAATGCGGAATAACGCCATCAGCGATATGATGGAACCGGGCTCTACATTCAAGACCGCCTCTATCATGGTGGCCCTCGAAGACGGAAAAATCACGCCGGAAACAGAAGTGGATACCGGAAACGGTATCATGAATATGTACGGCAGCAAAATGAGAGACCATAACTGGCATCGTGGAGGATATGGAAAAATCAATGTAACGCGCATCCTGGAAGTTTCGTCCAACGTAGGTGTTTCTTACCTCATCGACAAGCATTACAAAGATAATCCGCAGAAGTATGTGGACGGATTGAAGCGCATGAGCATCGATCAGCCGTTGCATTTACAGATTTCCGGTGAAGGAGAGCCGAATATAAAAGGTCCGAAAGAAAGATATTTTGCCAAGACTACCTTGCCTTGGATGAGTATCGGATATGAAACGCAGGTTCCGCCGCTCAACATACTGACGTTTTATAATGCAATTGCCAACAATGGCGTAATGGTACGCCCCAAGTTTGTAAAAGCTGCCGTAAAAGACGGTGAAGTCGTGGAAGAATATCCAACGGAGGTGATTAACCCCAAGATATGCTCCGACCGTACTTTGACACAGATACGCGATATTCTGGAGAAAGTCGTATCACAAGGATTGGCAAAACCGGCCGGAAGCAAACAGTTCTCTGTGGCAGGTAAAACAGGTACGGCACAAGTATCTCAAGGCACAGCAGGTTACAAAAGCGGACGGGTTAATTATCTGGTAAGTTTCTGTGGTTACTTCCCGGCAGAGGCACCCAAATATAGTTGCATTGTCTCTATTCAAAAGCCGGGACTTCCCGCTTCGGGCGGCTTGATGGCAGGTAGCGTATTCGGAAAGATTGCCGAAAGAGTATATGCGAAAAACCTGCGGTTTGATATACGCAGTGCAATAGACAGCACAAGCAATGTTATTCCTCCTGTAAAAGCCGGAGAGATGAACGAAGCATTGCAGGTGTTGAACGATCTGAACGTACCGGTACAGAAACAATTTTCCTCCCGGAAAGGGAAAGAGACATGGGGACATACACAGGCATCACCCGGTGCGGTCATCCTGCAAGGTAAGGAAGAAGCCGGTTCGAATGCCGTTCCCAGTGTTATCGGAATGGGAGCAAAAGATGCGGTCTATTTGCTGGAAAGCAAAGGGCTAAAGGTCAGACTGAACGGTGTAGGTAGGGTGAAAAGCCAATCGATACCGGGCGGAAACCGTGTAGTGAAGGGGCAA
>CAMTFK010000168.1 GCA_947071285.1 uncultured Bacteroides sp.
TAGCAGGTTTAACCACCTATAAGATGCTGCAAAAAAATATGCCTGCTGATAGTACTGCTGCGTTTAGTGATATGTTCCAGCAGAATCCGAATGTACGTACGGCTGCTTACAGTGCCGTTGATGCTCAACCGGTAGATTTGACTGAAGCTGCAGAAAACTCAGTTCATGCTGTGGTACATATCCGCTCTACTCAAGCTTCCAAAGTTCAGGAAGTGGAGGTAAGAGATCCGTTCTCTGATTTCTTCGGTGAATTCTTTGGCGGTCGGGGTGGTACACAAAGACGACAGGTTCAGACTCCTGAACGTACAGGCTTTGGTTCCGGTGTTATCATTTCTAAAGACGGGTATATTGTAACGAACAATCACGTAATTGCCGGTGCGGATGAAATCAGTGTTACGTTGAATGACAATCGTCAGTTTAAGGGACGTATCATCGGTACTGATGAAAATACAGACTTGGCTTTGATTAAGATAGAAGGAGATGACTTTCCGACGATTCCAGTAGGCGATTCCGATGCACTGAAAGTAGGCGAATGGGTGCTTGCAGTAGGTAATCCGTTTAATCTGACTTCTACGGTCACTGCGGGTATCGTTAGTGCTAAAGCTCGTTCTTTAGGTATGGCAAAAGAAAGTATTGAATCGTATATTCAGACGGATGCGGCCATCAATCAGGGTAATAGTGGTGGTGCATTGGTAAATGCACGTGGTGAGTTGATTGGTATTAATGCTGCTCTTTTCTCACCGACAGGTTCAAATACAGGTTATGGCTTTGCTATTCCTACCAGTATTATGAAGAAAGTAGTTTCTGACTTGAAACAATTCGGCGCTGTGCAACGTGTGAAACTGGGTGTTGCTGTAACTCCTCTTGTAGAAGAACCTGGTGATACTCAGCGGGTAGTGGATGAGAAAGGCAAGAAATTGAGTGAAATGAAGAAAGAAGCTCGTGAGAAATCCGGTGCGGTTGATGGACTTTTGGTTGGAGAAATCGTTGAAGGTAGTTCAGCAGCAGGTGCTGATATTAAGGTGGATGATGTTCTTATTGGTATAGATGATAAACCTATTCATAAATTTGCTGATTTGCAGGAAGCTTTGGCAAAACATCGCCCGGGTGATAAAGTGAAGGTGAAGCTGATACGTGATAAGAAAGAAAAGACTATAGAAGTTACGTTGAAGAATGAACAAGGCACTACGAAGGTAGTGAAGAATGCTGATATGGATATTCTTGGTGCAGCTTTCCGCCCGATACCCGATGAATTGAAGAAACAGCTTAATCTGGGTTACGGACTCGAAGTTACAGGCGTTAGCAATGGTAAGATGGCAGAAGGTGGTGTGCGTAAAGGCTTCATCATTCTGAAAGTCAACAATGTGCCGATGAAGACTGTGGAAGATTTGGAGAAGGTGATGAAAGAAGCTTCTAAAACTCAGGAACAAGTACTGTTCATCACAGGTATGTTCCCCTCCGGAAAGCGCGCCAGCTATGCAGTAAGTGTTGCTCAGGAATAAAAAAACGAATGATAAAGGATAATTTAAGGTAAGAAGATTGTAATATTAGCTAACAAAGAAGAAAATGGGTGTCGGCAACTAACTTGTCGGCACTCTTTTTTGTTTATATAGTATAGTGAATAAGATAAAAAAGTTAAGGCAAGTTAGCTTGTAACTAAATAAAATGTCGTAACTTTGCAACCCAAATCTGTTTTAGAAGAATGAGACAACTTAAGATTACAAAAAGTATCACTAACAGAGAGAGCGCTTCTCTTGACAAGTATTTGCAGGAAATCGGTCGCGAAGACCTCATAACTGTCGAAGAGGAAGTAGAGCTCGCTCAACGCATCCGTAAGGGTGACCGTATCGCGCTGGAGAAGTTGACACGTGCCAATCTGCGTTTCGTTGTATCTGTAGCCAAGCAGTACCAGAACCAAGGTTTGAGTTTGCCCGACTTGATTAATGAGGGTAATTTAGGACTGATCAAGGCTGCCGAAAAGTTCGATGAAACACGTGGTTTCAAGTTCATCAGTTATGCTGTATGGTGGATACGTCAGTCCATTTTGCAGGCTTTGGCAGAACAGTCGCGCATTGTGCGTCTTCCGTTGAACCAGGTAGGCTCGCTGAATAAAATCAGCAAAGCATTCTCCAAGTTCGAACAGGAAAACGAACGTCGCCCGTCTCCCGAAGAACTGGCAGATGAACTGGAAATCCCTGTTGACAAAATCTCCGATACATTGAAGGTATCCGGACGCCACATTTCGGTGGACGCACCTTTCGTAGAGGGAGAAGACAACAGCTTGCTGGATGTGTTGGTAAACGACGACTCTCCTATGGCGGATCGCTCTTTGGTGAACGAGTCTCTTGCGAGGGAAATTGATAGAGCACTTTCTACGTTAACCGATAGGGAAAAAGAAATCATACAGATGTTTTTCGGTATCGGACAACAAGAAATGACATTAGAAGAAATCGGCGACAAATTCGGTTTGACCCGTGAACGTGTGCGTCAGATTAAAGAAAAAGCAATTAGAAGATTAAGACAAAGTAATCGTAGTAAATTGCTCAAGTCTTATTTAGGATAAATAAGAAATATCAATTTCCGACAAATAGAAAGAATTAAAAACCGGTAGGTCATGCTTTGACCGCCGGTTTTTTTTGTTATCTTTGCCGCAATTTAATGCGCAAATATTATATTATTATGAAATACGTTCGTATACTTTTTGCCGTAGCTTTGGTCTTCATGGTGTGCTCGGCATTCTCATTCAAAAAAGGAAAAGGGGATAAGGAAAAGACTGTGTATGCATTTGGCGTTGCTGCCTCTTTCAATGACACAGTGGTGTACTTTACCGATATTCAAGCATTGGACAGTGTGAAGCTGGACAAAAATGGTTTCCTGCCGAAGCGTGATTTATACACGTATCAGTTGAAGAACTATCTGGAATATGATTTGAGATGTCTGGATTATACTTGCATGATTTACTTCTCTGAGAGTAAGAAAAAGTTGGAGAAGGAAGCTACGAAAGTAAAATCTAAATATAAGAAAAACAAAACAATAGTGCTGATGCCTGTCGCCCCTGAGGCATTCCGTTTCAAGAAACCGGAAGAATAATCTGTCTTTACTGCCTTAGTGAAATAAGGCTTTTATCAATTATCACTTAAGCTCATGAGAACTAAACTTTATTTTCTTCTATGGATTTGTTTCTCTGTACTGTTTGTTTCCTGTGGTGACAACGATGGAGAACCGGATAGTGCTGCCGTAACAGGCATTGAATTGAGCAAAAGTGAACTTTCATTGAAAGAGGGTAAAAGTGAAACTCTGATAGCTGTTGTTGCCCCGGATAATGCTGCCAATAAGAAGGTTACCTGGAAATCGAGCAATGAAAGTGTGGCTACGGTTGATGCGAATGGCAAAGTCACTGCTTTGAAAGCGGGAAGGACGACTATAACTGTAATTACGGAAGATGGTGGAAAGGAGGCCGTTTGTAAAGTGACGGTTCAGTCAAGTGCATCTGTTAAAGGAGGTCGCACTGTGCTGGCATACCTTGCGGCGGACAATAGTCTTTCTGCTTTTGCTTTAGAGGACTTGGCTGAAATGAAGGAGGGCATGGCTTTGATAGGCGATAACAATGCGAATCTATTGGTTTATATAGATGTAAAAGGTAGTTCTCCCCGTTTGATTGAACTGAAAAATGAAAGCGGAACGGTTACGGAAACTGTGGTGAAAACGTATGGAAGCCGTAATTCTGTAGGTGTTGCCGAAACGCAGGAAGTGTTTGCGGATGTCTTTTCAAATTCAAAATATCAGGCTGAGAGTTATGGATTGGTTTACTGGTCGCATGGCGATGGGTGGCTTCCTTATCCGTTGAGTGCCGGTACTCGTTGGGTAGGGCAGGATACAGGCAACGGGGATAATCGAATGAATATTTCGGAGTTTGTCGAAATATTAGCAACTGCTCCTTCGTTTGATTTTATCCTATTTGATGCCTGCTTTATGCAATCTGTAGAAGTGGCTTATGAGTTGCGTGATTACACAAACTATTGTATTGGTTCTCCAACAGAAATTCCTGGTCCCGGTGCTTCGTATGATGTAGTTGTGCCTGCCATGTTTTCTGCAGAGGATGTGGCTGTGAATATAGGCAAGGCTTACTATGAACCTTATGCGGCTAAGTATGATGGTGGTAAAGGTATTTCAAACACTAACTGGACGGGTGGAGCATCTGTGTGTGTATTGAAAACAGATCAGTTGGATGAACTGACCCGGGTTACGAAGGAAATTTTGCCTGAAACGGTGGATAAGGCACAACTTCGCTCATCTGTCTTTGACTATGACAAACGTGGAGGTTCCGGCGGGTATCAGGACGGTCATGTAGGTTACTATGATTTGTTAGGTATGATGCGTCTAATTGCTGATGATAGTGCTTATGCAACATGGAAGCGTGCTTTTGATGCTACTGTAGCGTATTGGAATACTACCCCTATGAATTATTCTTCTTATGTTGCGATGTTCTCTATGGAAAATACCAATGGTGTATCTTGCTATATCCCCACCTCCTCTAATAATCTTGCAGATAAAGCTTACCGCTCTACCGAATGGTATATAGCTGTCGGTTTCGGTGAGCTTAACTGGTAATTCCTCTTCTCTTATACTCCTAAATTAGTGCTAACGGATACTGCTAATCTGTATATTATGATAATTTCCTTTGGAAAATATTAGTAATCGGAAAACAATTTCTAACTTTGTATTGTTCTTAATCTAAAAAGAGAATAAATATGAAGTATGTGATTGTTGGGGGAGTTGCCGGAGGAGCTACGGCTGCTGCCCGTCTGAGAAGAATTGATGAGATGTCTGATATCCTTTTACTGGAGAAAGGCAAGTATATATCGTATGCCAATTGCGGTTTACCTTATTATATAGGTGGCGTCATTGCTGAGCGTGAGAAATTGTTGGTGCAGACACCGGCTTCTTTCAGCCAGCGTTTCCGTGTAGATGTGCGTGTGGAAAATGAAGTGATTGCCATTCATCCGCAGAATAAAACAATTACCATTCGTACTGCCGATGGACGCGAATATGAAGAAGCTTACGATAAACTTTTACTGTCACCGGGAGCCACACCCGTGCGCCCCCCATTAGAAGGTATCGATTCCGAAGGGATTTTCACTCTCCGCAATGTCGAAGATACCGATCATATAAAATCCTATCTCACGGAACATGCTGTGAAACGTGCGGTTGTAGTTGGCGCAGGCTTTATCGGTCTGGAAATGGCGGAAAATCTACGCCATGCCGGAGTTGCCGTGTCAGTGGTGGAGATGGGTAATCAGGTGATGGCACCCATTGACTTTTCCATGGCGGCTCCTGTTCATCAGCATTTGATACAGAAAGGCGTCTCTCTCTATCTGGAAGAAGGCGTTACTCATTTTCAGCGTACAGAGCAAGGTATCACTGTCTTTCTGAAAAGTGGAAAGACGATTCCTGCAGATATGGTGTTACTCTCTATCGGAGTACGTCCGGCAACAGCATTGGCGAAACAAGCCGGATTGAAAATAGGAGAGGTGGGCGGTATCTGGGTAGATGAATATCTGGAAACTTCCGAAAAAAATATTTATGCCGTAGGTGATGCAATCGAATATCCGCATCCCCTGACCGGTAAACCGTGGCTGAATTATCTGGCGAACCCTGCTAATCGTCAGGGACGTATTGTAGCTGATAATATGGTATTTGGCAATACCGTTTCTTATGAAGGTGCCATTGGCACTTCTATTGCTAAGGTATTTGATATGACAGTTGCTTCTACGGGACTTGCTGCCAAACGCCTGAAACAATGGAATATGGAATACCAAAGTTCCGTTACGCATTCCGCTTCCCATGCAGGATACTATCCGGATGCCCTTCCCCTGACTTTGAAATTGACTTTTCATCCTACTACAGGAAAGTTGTATGGTGCGCAGTGCATTGGCTATGAGGGGGTGGATAAACGCATCGATCAGATTGCCGGGCTTATCAAACAGGGTGGAACGGTTTATGATCTGATGGAAACAGAGCATACTTATGCACCTCCGTTCTCTTCTGCCAAAGACCCTATTGCCATTGCCGGATATGTGGCTTCCAATATTATAAGCGGTGCAATGCCTGTCATTACCTGGCGCGAGCTGGTCGAACAAAAGAATGAAGTGATGCTGGTGGATACCCGTACGGCAGAAGAATATTCTTTCGGCACGATTCCGGGAGCGGTAAATATCCCTTTGGATGATATGCGAAGTCGGATTGCGGAAATTCCCACTGATAAGCCGGTAGTCTTGTTTTGTGCTGTCGGATTGCGTGGATACCTTGCACAACGTATCCTGATGGGGCGTGGTTACAAAAATGTGCGTAATCTATCCGGAGGATATAAGCTTTATTCTGCTGCTGTTGCTCCGGTTCCTGTTCCTGCGGAAATCAGTTCGCAGAGTACTCCTGCCGTACAACCGACTGTTGCATCACAACCTAATCCTGCTTCTGTGGTTTCTGCACCTGCCAAGGAGACTTTGAAGATAAATGCTTGCGGTCTGCAATGCCCCGGCCCCATCATGCAGGTTAAGAAAGCGATGGATACCCTTGCGCCGGGCGAACGAGTGGAGATTGTGGCTACAGATGCCGGTTTTGCGCGGGATGCTTCCGCCTGGTGTGATACAACAGGCAATCAACTGATTGATATTTATGAAGAAAAAGGGCGTCATACGGTGGTGATAGAGAAAGGCGACCCGGCAGCAGTTTGTCCGTCAACAGGAAGTGTAACTTCGGGCAGAGGAAAGACATTTATTCTGTTTAGTGATGATTTAGACAAAGCTTTAGCTACCTTTGTACTGGCAAATGGCGCTGCAGCGACTGGTCAGAAGGTTACGGTCTTCTTTACTTTCTGGGGGCTGAATGTTTTGAAGAAAGTACAGAAACCGAAAGTACAGAAAGATATTTTCGGCAAGATGTTTGGCATGATGCTTCCTTCCAGTTCGTTGAGGTTGAAGTTGTCTCAAATGAATATGTTTGGCATGGGCAGTAAGATGATGCGCTTCCTGATGAAGCGGAAAGGTGTGGATTCTTTGGAATCACTTCGTGCTCAGGCCCTTGCCCAGGGAGTGGAATTTATAGCCTGTCAGATGTCTATGGATATGATGGGTATAAGCCGGGAAGAACTGTTGAATGAGGTAACTATCGGTGGTGTTGCTACTTATATGGAGCGGGCTGATAAAGCGAATGTCAACCTTTTCATATAGTTATTTGTTTATTAGGTGAATAAGAAATAGAATGATATGAAAGACTTGTGTAAGATACGTGATATCTATCGGGCAATAGCCGAGTTTGAAACCCAGTTTATGCTGCAATATAACCTCTCTTTAAATGAGGGAATGTTGCTCTGTGCACTTCTGGATCATCCCCGACTGACTTCAGGAGAGATAGCGGAGGCTTTGGGGCTTACCCACTCCAATACATCCAAGTTGATACGTTCTGTGGAGGAAAAGAAATTGGTTGCCCGCATTGTGGGCAAGGTAGATAAGCGTCAGATGCATTTCTCTTTAACGAGTGAAGGTAAACAGCAGATAGATGCAATAAAGAATACCAGCCATGAAATGCCTGCAATATTACAACGAGTCGTATCTATGTTGGAGGGTTCGGAATCCTCAGTGCAGATATTTCCCTCTTCACCATCAAAATAATTGAAACTTTTTGTGGATTTTGCTTAAGATTGCTTTATTTTGCAGCTAACAAATTAAGCAATATAGCAATCGGAGATGCAAAAACTATTATCCTTGCCGCCTAATCTTGTGTCGGCATTCTATGAACTGGAAAATGTAGACCGTAAGGAGTGGTTCTGTACATCTGATCCCGTAGGTATGAAACTGGGATCGGGTGGGGGAACCACTTGGCTTTTACGGGAATGGTATAGAAATCAAAAGACAGAACACTCAACAGAAAAACGTATCCTGCTGCATGCGGGCGGTCAAAGTCGTCGCTTGCCGGGATATGCGCCTTCGGGTAAGATACTGACTCCGATACCCGTATTCCGTTGGGCACGCGGACAGAAGCTGGGGCAAAACCTGTTATCCCTTCAACTTCCGCTCTATGAAAAAATCATGGAACGGACACCGGACAATTTACGTACGCTGATTGCCAGCGGTGATGTGTATATACGTGCGGAGAAACCTTTGCAGGAAATACCGGATGCAGATGTGGTGTGCTACGGACTGTGGGTGGACCCGGTGCTGGCTACCCATCATGGTGTGTTCGTCTCTGATAGAAAACGCCCGGAGGAGCTGGACTTTATGCTCCAGAAACCGTCATTGCATGAACTGGAAAACCTTTCCAAGACCCATCTCTTCCTGATGGATATAGGCATCTGGCTGCTGAGTGACCGGGCGGTGGAATTATTGATGAAACGTTCGCAGAAAGAGGAAGGTGCTTCAGATAAAGATATTCCGTATTCGGATTTGAAGTACTATGATTTATATTCGGACTTCGGTCTGTCTTTAGGAAACCATCCGCGCATCAATGACGAAGAACTGAATAAACTTTCCGTAGCCATATTACCGTTGCCGGGTGGCGAATTTTATCATTACGGAACGAGCCGTGAATTGCTTTCTTCGACTGTTACATTGCAGAATAAAGTGTACGACCAGCGACAGATTATGCACCGCAAAGTGAAGCCGAATCCTGCGATATTTGTGCAGAATGCCGAAGTTCGTGTATCCCTTTCCTCAAAGAATGATAATCTCTGGATTGAAAATACCTTTATTGGAGCATCGTGGACTGTCGGTTCCCGGCAAATTATTACGGGGGTACCGGAAAATAACTGGACGCTAACCCTTCCTGATGGAGTCTGCATAGATGTTGCGCCTCTTGGGAAAGAAAGTTGGGTGGTTCGTCCGTATGGTTTCGACGATGTATTCAAAGGAGATATCCGGGATGAAAAGACCTTGTTTCTGGGTTTGTCTTTTCCAACCTGGCTGACAGCGCGCGGACTGACCGCGGATGATGTAACCGGAAGGAAGGACGACTTGCAGGCAGCGGGGATTTTTCCTGTAATAGCAGATATCGAGCAGATGGGAAAGGTGCTCCGTTGGATGGTTTCGGAACCTGACTTGGCGGAAGGCAGGGAAATCTGGCTGAATAGTCAACGGTTGTCTGCTGATGAAATTTCAGCACAAGCTGATTTATGCCGTTTATATGCACAAAGAAAGAATTTCCGGAAAGGCAACTGGGAGTTGCTGGCACGCAACTATGAGAAAAGCGTGTTCTATCAGTTGGACTTAGCTGATGTTGCAGAAGATTTCCATCGTTTGGAATTGAAGAAGCCGGATGTATTGCCGGCTGATGCTCCCCAGATGCAGCGTATTCATAATCGGATGCTCCGGGCGCAGATAGATAAACTGAATGGAACAGATTTCCAAAATGATGAAAGAGAGGCTTTCGGTTTGTTGCGTGAGGGACTGATTGCAGATTTATATGAACGGAAAAGCCGTCCGCACCTGAATGTGTATGGCGACCAGATTGTATGGGGACGTAGCCCTGTGCGTATAGATGCTGCCGGTGGCTGGACGGATACTCCGCCTTATTCTCTCTTTGCTGGAGGAAACGTAGTGAACCTGGCAATAGAACTGAACGGTCAGCCCCCTTTGCAGGTTTATGTGAAACCTTGTAAGGACTTCCGCATCGTATTGCGCTCCATCGATATGGGAGCGATGGAAGTGGTGAACAATTTCGGTGAATTGCAGGACTACTGCAAGATTGGTTCTCCCTTCTCTATTCCGAAAGCAGCGTTGACGCTGGCTGGGTTTGGTCCGGCATTTTCGGAGGTGGCTTATCCTTCTTTGGAAAAGCAGTTGCAGGCATTCGGCACGGGGATAGAGATTACTTTATTGTCCGCTATTCCCGCCGGTTCGGGCTTGGGAACCAGTTCGATACTGGCTTCTACCGTATTGGGCTCTTTGAGTGATTTTTGTGGTCTGATGTGGGACAAGAATGAAATATGCCGCCGCACCCTTGCCCTGGAACAGTTGTTGACAACAGGTGGCGGTTGGCAAGACCAGTATGGAGGTGTGCTGCAAGGCATCAAGCTCTTGCAGACAGAGCCGGGTTTTGTGCAGAATCCATTGATACGCTGGTTGCCCGAA
>CAMTFK010000169.1 GCA_947071285.1 uncultured Bacteroides sp.
CGGAGAGTTTGAGGGCTTCTACCCGGTTCATGGCTTCTTTGTGGCGGGTGTAGGCTGTTCGGATGCTGATTCGGATATCCTGCATCAACAACTCTTCGGCATATTTTTGCAGTTGCACGCTTTGCCGGACTTCGTGCATCTTATGCCTGTTCTGGTAGAGGGAAGATAAGTTGTATGTGAGGCTGAGGCCGATATTCCAGTTATTGTTGTACAAGTCGGCCATTGTGCTGCTGAGCGGGCGGGCGAGGGTATTACCTGCGTGCAGTGAGAGACTGGGGAGATAATCTGCTTTGGCAAGCTTTATGTCATTCTTCACAAGGAGGGTTTGTTGCCGGGCTATTTGCATGCCGGGGTAGTTGTTGTACGCCAGTTGTACATAAGTATCATAGTCAAGTAAGTTGACGGCGGTATACAAGAGCGTGGTATCCGGGGTAATCAGCAACGATTCGTCCAGTCCTAATAAAATATCGAGCTGTTGTGAAGCGATGGTGATACTGTTTTCCGCTTCCTGATAGGCCAGGCAGTCATTGGTTAGTTGCAGTTCGCTACGGATTTCATCATTACGGGTGACGATACCTTCACGCTTCATCCGGCGGATATCCTTCAGGCGATGTTCGGATTCTTCGATATTGCGCGACAGAACCTCCTGCTGCTTGTAATAACTGAAAAGCGTCATGTACTGTTGTAACAACACTAACTTGATTTCTGCTTCATTATCAGCATTGCTTAAAGCGGCTATTTGCTTTTGGAGTTTGGCTGCCCGTATTTTGCCTTGCAACTTTCCTCCTTGGTAGAGTGGCTGTGTCAGGTTGATATTATAATTCTGTGACCAGTCGGGTGTTTCGGGACGTACCGGATGGGACATTCCCCGTTGAAAAGTAATCGGTTGACCAATCACTCCGGCACTGGCACCGACTTGGATGTCCGGCAACAGGTTGATACGTGCCGACTTTTCCCGTTCATTTGAAATGGCTTCCTGCATCTTGGTCTTTTTAAGCTGAAGACTGTTTTCTGTGCCTAGACGAAAAAGTTCGTCTACCGATAACAGGCGGGCGGATTGTTGGGCGACTGTCCACAACGGAGCTACAAGAAGGATACTGGCAAGCAATAAGCGGTGGATATTAAAACTGGCTAAGTATCTCATAAAGTGTCTGTAATTGATTGGAACATGCGTTGAGGTTTTCTATTCCCATTTGTTGGCCCGTCTGGGTATAGAAATCTTGGAGTAACGGGCGAATCCGGCTGGATATTTCTTCCCCTGCTGGAGTGAGATATACAAGCCGGTTACGCCGATCGGTAAGGTCTTCTTGGCGCATTATCCAGTTTTTCTTTTCGAGATTTGCCATCAGATTGGTCATACAGGCTTTATCTTTGGCTGTCTTTTCAGCCAATATCTGCTGACTGACGCCTTGTTCTTGCCACAGACAACTCAATATTTGCAGCATTTCAAAGGTTATATCTATGTTATTGCGCTTCAAAACACGTTGTAGTGCCTGGCGGAATGCCATGCGGGTCTTTAGCATTTGAAATATCAGCGCACGCGATGAATTGTAATTCTCCATTGTTGTGTTGCTTTAATTTATTTTTCGAATGCAAAGGTAGAGCTTTTTATTGGAATTAGTCAAATGTTTGACTAATATTTATAATAAAAGGGCGTAGAGTTTAGGTTACTTCTCTACGCCCTTTTATTATCGGTAATAAATGATTTATAACTCAATCACTAGTGATTCTCTCGGTCCCATAGTCAGCGATTCACCGAATGCAACTGTCTTTCCGCTAAGAATATCTTTTCCTTGTTTCGCATCTTTCAGCACTTCTTTGTAGAATTTCAGAGGAACGGTCGTTTCAGCATCTGTACCGTTCAGCATTACGAATACAGTCTTGCCTTCGTGCTGGCGGGCATACGCATAAACGCCATTCTGTACCATGAATTGAACCATGCTACCTTTGGCGATAACATCGTTTCCTTTGCGCCAGTTCAATAAAGTCTTGTAGAAGTTATAACATTCGTTCTGTATTTTGCTGCGTCCTGCGGCTGTCAATGCGGTTTCTGTATCGCCAGACCATCCGCCGGGGAAATCTTTGCGAACGTAACCATCGCTTTTACTCTTCACACCGTTCATCATGATTTCCGTGCCATAGTAAAGTTGGGGAATGCGACGTGTGGTAAGCAACAGAGTAGATGCCTGCTTCAACATCGGCAAATTGTCACCTTCACCCAGATAACGGTCGGTATCATGGTTTTCAATAAATGCCAGCACGGAAGCCGGGTTAGGGTAGAGGAAGTCGTACACGAAACTGTTGTATACGCGGTCCAGACCTTTGAACCATGTCTCTGTCTGTTCTGTTTTGGCAATATTGATTTTATCGTAGAAACTGAAGTCCATAACGGTCTTCAGGTTACTGTTTTTCGGTGCAGAGAGTTTGGAATCCATTTGCCACCAAGCAGTGTAAGCAGGTTCAGTCACCCAGGTTTCGCCTACGGTGTTGTAGTTGGGATATTCTTCGTTCAACTCTTTCATCCAGTTGCTCATGGCGTCATAGTCGGCATATGGGTAAGTGTCCATGCGGATGCCATCAATGTTGGCGTACTCAATCCACCAGAAACTGTTCTGAACCAGGTAGCGATATACGTGCGGGTTCTTTTGGTTAAGGTCAGGCATAGCGGTAACAAACCAACCGTCGTTCATCTGGTCGAAATCGTATTGTGAAGTATAAGGATCAACGTGCGGAGTCAGCTTGAAAGAAGTCTGCACGAAGTTCTTTTCGTGGTCGGGGTTGTTGAACCAGTCTTTAGATGGCATATCTTTAATCCATGGATGTTCTACGCCGCAGTGGTTGAAGATCATATCCATTACCACTTTGATATCGCGGTCGTGACATTTAGAAATCAGTTGCTGGTATTCTTCGTTTGTACCGAAGCGTGGGTCTACTTTGTAATAGTCAGTGGTGGCATAGCCATGGTAAGAACCGCCGGTCATGTTGTTTTCCAGTACCGGAGTAAACCAAAGGGCGGTTACACCGAGGTCGGAGAAGTAATCCAGATGTTGCTCGATACCTGCAAGGTCACCACCATGGCGGGCATTCGGATCATTGCGGTCCACTTTATATTCGGCCATGCCGGGGATTTGGTCATTTTCAGGATTGCCATTGGCAAAGCGATCGGGCATCAACAAGTAAAGGGCGTCGGAAGCATCGAAACCTTTGTGCTCGCAACTCTTCTTGCCGCGTGCTTTCAGTTCATACTCTTTTACGATTTTCTTTTTGCCTTGTGCGAAGGTAAGAGTTACTTTACCGGGTTTCACATCTTTCTCCAGTCTTAGGTAGACAATCAGGTAGTTGGGGCTTTCCAGCTTGACAGTGCTACTCAGAGAAACGCCGGGGTAATCTACCGTAACAGCAGAGTTGCCGATGCCCTCACCGTAGACCATAAGTTGGAGTTCGGGATTCTGCATTCCGGTGTACCAAAACGGAGGATCGATTTTGTTTACGTTCATAGCTGCATACGTACTTAGGGAAAGTAAAAACGTTCCCAGGATAAGGAATAATCTTTTCATGATATTAGTTTTACATTATTATATCCGTATTTCTGTGCTAATATACGCAAATAGCGGAGAAAGCTGTTGCCCCTCCGCTACTATATACCTTATTATGTTATGCAAACGTTTTCAGTAAGTTGTCATTTTCCTTGTGTCCCTGGGTCTTTACCCTGAAAGAAGTCATTTACTTTCTTTTTTTCCTGAATATCTTTCAGCCAGGCTTCGGCTGCATTATATCTGTTGTTTTCTCCAATGATGGGTACACCATCTGCATCCACCTCTTGCAGTTTATCGTTATTCTTCGGTCGGGTCTTCAGGTAGGCTCTCAGGCACTGCTCGGCTTTGGGAGTGTTTTTCAGTCTATAATAGTAAACGTAAGCAGCATCATATAGCAACTTGTGCTTATTCTTATCATACCTTTCATATTGTTCTAATAGAATATCGGCTTGCTCTTTATACATGTTTGCCATCTTGTAGCAGTCCGCCAGGCCGGTGTAAAGAGGCACTATAGTGCTGTCACTGGGTATACTGAGATTGATGGCGGTTTCCAGATGCAGCACACCCTCCTTTGTCCACGGGGTTTTGGAGCAGGCACGCCCCAGATAATAGTGCGCGTTTACATTCGAGCCATCTTCCTTCACCGCCTTTTTCAGCAAATCCCTTGCTACGTAAAAGTCTTCGGTGGCATAGTGGCTGATTCCTGCATACAGGCAAGTCAGGAACGTGCTGTCACCGTTTTGCAGGAGATAATTGTATCGCTCTATGGCCTCCGGATAATACTTATTCATACAATAAGCCTGTGCGTTGACTCGGTTTACGAGAATGTTGGTGCTATCTAAGCAACGGTATTTCTCGGTAGTTCCTATAGCATCATCAAACTGGCGGGCGGCTATGTATATATTTCCCAATATAGCGGGCGCCATGTAGTCCTTGGGATACCTCTCCTGTATGTCTTGATAAGCTTCTATGACAAGGTGTACATCAGAATTGTCGCAGACGCGTGACATACTCTCCGCCCTCAGGTGCAGTACAAAAGCAGAACTGTCTTGTTCTGCCAGCAAATTGCTTTCCCTCAAGGCATCACGGTTTCTTTTCATGTTCAGCAGCAGGCTGATGTATTGTATTCGCACATATTTATTATTCGGATTAAGATTGAGAGCGCTTTGGTAGTAATCCAGCGCTTCCCTTTGTTTGGCGATGGACTTGCAGCATTCGGCGGCTTCAATATAAGCACGCGGGGTGAGTGAATCTTGCTCTATAATTTCCTGAAATACAAGCAAGGCTTTGTCATTGTATCCCAATCCTTTCAAGGCTCTTCCTTTCTGGTAGAGTAGCGGAACAGTCGGCGTCTCCTGCTCCATAAGCTTCAAGGCGGTTTCATAATCGTAGTTTGCCATCGCCTCCTGAATAGGATTCGTATTCTGTGCCATCAGTAATGAAGCGGCACTGAAAAAGAGTAGAATGAAGAGTTTTCGCATAGTCTTTTTATCTTTTAAGTATTGCTTAACCGGGTGCAAGTTACTAAAAAGATTTACTTTACGAAATATTCGTAGTGACTTTTAGATAGATTAACTAATAAAAGTAGCGCCCCTTCTTTCGAAGGAGCGCTACAATAAACTGAGTAAAATGAATCGCAGGGATGCGAATCAAAATACATACATATCTTTTACATTAAGAATCCCAGCAAGATACCGGCAGCTACTGCTGAACCGATTACACCTGCAACGTTTGGACCCATAGCATGCATCAACAGGTAGTTGGTCGGGTCATATTCCAAACCTACAACCTGAGAAATACGTGCAGAGTCTGGTACAGCAGATACACCTGCATTACCGATTAACGGGTTAATCTTATTGTCCTTCTTCAGGAAGCAGTTGAATATCTTCACGAAGAGTACACCGGAAGCAGTAGCAATAACGAATGACAATGCACCCAGACCAAAGATCTTGATAGAGTCGAGTGTCAGGAACTCAGAAGCCTGAGTAGATGCACCTACTGTCAAACCTAATAAGATAGTAATCGTGTCAATTAGCGGGCCACGGGCAGTTTCTGCCAAACGACGGGTTACGCCACTTTCTTTCAGCAGGTTACCAAAGAACAACATACCCAATAGAGGCAAACCGGACGGAACGAGGAAACAAGTCAGCAACAAACCGATAATCGGGAAAATCACTTTCTCCGTGTGAGAAACTACGCGCGGCGGTTTCATACGGATCAAGCGCTCATGCTTGTTAGTCAACAGGCGCATGATAGGCGGCTGTATTACCGGTACCAGCGCCATATAGGAGTAGGCTGATACCGCAATTGCACCCATCAGGTTAGGTGCCAGCTTGGATGAAAGGAAGATGGCCGTCGGACCGTCGGCACCACCGATGATACCGATAGCACCGGCTTGCATGGGGTCGAAACCAATTTCCAAAGCAATCATATATGCACCGAAGATACCGAATTGGGCAGCAGCGCCGATTAGCATCAACTTGGGATTGGAGATCAGAGCCGAGAAGTCGGTCATGGCACCAATGCCCAGGAAGATAAGCGGCGGATACCATCCGGATGTTACTCCCTGATACAGGATGTTGAGCACAGAACCTTCCTCATAGATACCGACTTTCAGTCCGGCTTCCATGTTGAAAGGAATATTACCGATCAGCATACCGAAACCAATGGGTATCAGCAGCATCGGTTCAAATTCCTTGGCTACTGCCAAGTATATGAAGAACAAACCCACCAGGATCATCACAACGTGTCCCACCGTTGCATTGGCGAAACCCGTGTACGTCCAGAAGTCGGCAAGGTTGTTTCCTAAAAATGTGATAAATTCTCCCATATTATTCAATAATTACAAGGTCATTACCTTCGAGAACGGAGTCTCCTTTACTTACGTTGATCGCAGTGATTGTACCGTCTTTGTCGGCATTGATATTGTTTTCCATCTTCATGGCTTCGAGGATAATGATGGTCTGTCCTCTCTTCACTGCATCACCTACTTTGACTTTGATGTCGAGGATAACGCCCGGGAGCGGTGATTTCACACCTGATTTGCCTGTAGAAGGAGCAGCCGGCTTCACTACCGGAGTAGGAGCGGGAGCAGGAGACGTAGAACGTACTACGGGTTTCACTACCACTTTAGGTGCTTTTTCCATTTCTACCTTATAGGGAGTACCGTTCACTTCAACGTGAGCGATGTTTTCGTCGATATCTCCAATGGTAACTTTGTATGTGTTACCGTTGATTTTATATTTATATTCTTTCATCGTTTTATCAATTTATAGGTGATTACTTTTTCAGGGGATTTTCACGCAATGTGTAAATCTTCGAACTCCATGGTGAATAGCTGCGTTTTACGCGAGTGATGGTAAGAACGGTGTCTTCCACATCGTGTACATCGCTTTGCATTTCGTGCATAGCCATGGCGATGGCGGCAAACACTTCGCCCGGAGCTTCACCCAGTTTCTTTTCTTTCGCTTCTTGCTTGTCAGTGATACCTTTAGCCTTCATAGCATTGCGCTTACTGAGGCTGACAGATGCTTTGCCGACAATTTTGAAAGCTATGAAAAGTAAAAGCAAACCGCAGAATACAACACTCATAGCAGAAATAGACATACCTATACCAACACTATCATGTTGTTCAAACTTCTCCATTTTTGCATTGCGGTCAATGGTCTGGTTATTGGTACTGGGAGTGACGTATTTATCATTACTTTTACCTTTTACTTCCCATTGATTGGCAGCATCACTAATGCGTGCATAAGACTCGTTGGCATTTAGCGTACCGGCAGGTATCACAATCTGATCGAGCAATTTCTTGCCGGAGTCATACAAACCAATCCAGTTGGCATTGTTAGGATCCAGTTTGAAGTTGGTATGGAAAGTACCGCGGTTGGGTTCTCCGTCTGCCCAGAATAATGAATGCTGGCGGGGTTTCACCAGAGTCAGCACATCACCTTTCGGGATGAAATAGGTAGCTGTGTCACCCGGTTGGCTGCTGGACTTCAAATAGCAACCCGCGAGATCGGCACTACCGTATGATTTATTGAATATTTCAATCCATGCGCTGTGTACACCGTAGTCATCCTGAAAGTTGCTTTCATTGGTAATCAGCACTTCATTCAGCAGCAGTTTATTAGTGTCTTTCTGTTCTCCACAGGAAGAACATACACCTAACACCAGCAGCAAGGTAAAGAATATTCCGATTTTTGTTTTGTTCATAATCGTTCTTGTTTTAGTGTAAAAAGCCTGATTACAAAGGAATATTACCATGCTTCTTAGCCGGGTTAGTCAATTTCTTAGTCTGCAATTGTTGCAAGGCACGGATAACGCGGAAACGGGTGTTACGCGGTTCGATAACGTCATCGATATAACCATACTTCGCTGCATTGTAAGGATTAGCAAACAGCTTCGTGTATTCAGCTTCTTTTTCTGCCAGGAACTGAGCAGGATTTTCCTGTTCTTTGGCTTCGCGGGCATACAGTACTTCAACAGCACCGGCACCACCCATAACGGCGATTTCAGCAGTAGGCCATGCATAGTTCATGTCACCACGGAGTTGCTTACAGCTCATCACGATGTGCGAACCACCATAAGACTTACGCAACGTCACTGTCACTTTAGGCACAGTAGCTTCACCGTAAGCATACAGCAACTTGGCACCGTGCAGGATTACACCGTTGTATTCCTGACCTGTTCCCGGAAGGAATCCCGGAACGTCTACTAATGAAACGATAGGAATATTGAATGCATCGCAGAAACGAACGAAACGTGCACCTTTGCGAGATGCATTGCTGTCGAGCACACCTGCCAGATACTTCGGCTGGTTGGCAACGATACCTACGGACTGTCCGTTGAAACGTGCAAAGCCGATAATGATATTCTTGGAGTAGTCTTTCTGTATTTCGAGGAACTCACCGTTATCTACGATAGCAGCGATAACTTCGTACATATCGTAAGGCTTGTTGGGACTGTCGGGGATAATCTCGTTCAGAGAGTCTTCCAGGCGGTCGATAGGGTCGGTGCAATCCACGTAAGGAGCTTCTTCCAAATTGTTCTGAGGAATGTAGCTCAACAGGTTACGCAGCAAAGCCAAACCTTCTTCTTCTGTTTTGGCAGTGAAGTGAGTAACACCCGATTTAGTGGAGTGAACGCTTGCGCCACCCAGGTTTTCCTGAGAAACATCTTCACCAGTCACGGTCTTAACAACCTTCGGACCTGTGAGGAACATATAAGATGTGCCTTCCATCATCAGTGTGAAGTCAGTCAGCGCAGGAGAGTAAACAGCACCACCGGCACAAGGACCGAAGATACCTGAAATCTGAGGAATAACGCCTGATGCAAGGATATTGCGCTGGAAGATTTCAGCATAACCGGCCAAGGCATTGATGCCTTCCTGGATACGAGCACCACCCGAGTCGTTGATACCGATACAAGGAGCACCCATCTTCATGGCCTGATCCATAATCTTACAGATTTTCAGAGACATTGTTTCAGACAGTGAACCTGCAGAAACCGTAAAGTCCTGTGCAAAGATATAAACCAAACGACCTTCGATAGTACCACAACCGGTTACCACACCGTCACCGGGGTAGTGTTTCTTTTCCATACCGAAGTTAGTACATCTGTGCTCAACGAACATATCCATTTCTTCGAAACTACCTTCGTCGAGAAGCATGGCTATGCGCTCACGAGCCGTATATTTACCTTTCTCATGCTGTTTGGCAATCGCTTTTTCACCACCACCCATGCGTGCTGCTGTACGGCGGTCTATAAGCTCTTTAATCTTTTCAAGTTGATTACTCATCTTATTAAATATAATGGGTTAATACTATTTGCTATTTTAATGAATTATTCCGGCTTTTCGCAAAGCTCTGTCAATACACCCAGCGTTGATTTCGGGTGCAGGAAAGCAATATGCAGACCTTCTGCACCTTTGCGGGGAGCTTTGTCTATCAAGCGAACGCCTGCGGCTTCTACTTCAGCCAATGCGTTTGCCACTCCGTCTTCAATGGCAAATGCCACGTGATGAACACCTGCACCTTTGTTTTCAATAAACTTGGCAATGGTACTTTCGGGGCTGGTCGGTTCGAGAAGTTCGATTTTAGTGTCACCTACCTTCAGGAAAGCGGTTTTAACTTTCTGATCTTCTACAGTTTCGATGTTGTAGCACTTCAGACCTAATACATTCTCGTAATAAGGAAGGGCTTCTTCAATGCTCTTTACGGCAATGCCCAGATGTTCAATGTGTGAAATCTTCATAACTATATTTTTTAATGTTGGTATAATTTCTTAATCAAAGGCATAAAACAGCACAAAGAAAGAGATTTCTTCCTTAATAGAGAAATTTTTCGTCAATTAATTATTGGATAATTGAAGTTTAGAAAGTTTTTTTTAGACTTCTGTTCAGAAGTCGAGCAGCAAGCGTACGTTAATCTGACGAGATGTCAGGTAATTGGGCACGGCAAACTGGTTATTCCGGGTGTCCGTCACCCAATAATAGGAGTTGACGTTGCTGATATTTAGCAAATTGAAAATATCGACGCCCAACCAGAGGCTGCGGATACCGCGC
>CAMTFK010000170.1 GCA_947071285.1 uncultured Bacteroides sp.
CCCGATGAAATCAATGTAGAAGACATCTCATTTGTCCTATGGACTCTCCTATCCCAATATGCTATTTTTGCGGAAGATGCAGTAATTTTCCACAATCCTCATGACCCGGATTTATTGGGTCTCAGCCAAAAGGTATATGATGTAATGGATGCCTCTTTTGAGGAAGCTCCCATAAGTGATGAGCCATCTATTCCGATTTGGGTAATGGGGCTGGATTTACTGGAAATGAATATGGTGCCGCTTCCTGAGATAAAGCCCGGCATGTCCCTCACAAAGGATGTGGAAAACTGCCTGGCATATAGTAAAGGAGAACCATTACTTTATTTCGCCACTTATAATGAACTACGCAAGTTCTTTGTAGAAGAACTGAAATGGGCTAACAGAAATGAAAACCTGTTGCCCAACTTAAGAGATGATAAGAATTTTGTGATTTACGCCAATGCTAAAGGTATGCTGATAGCCCCGAATGCTTCTTATTGTTTCTGCGATCCTAATAATCCGACTTACGACGCAGCAAAAGCCGCAGCCCAAGGATATAAATTATTCACTTATCCAAGCGCTTGTCCTTTTGATGCCCTGAAATATGGTATGGCAAAAGGATTATTCCCTGACCTGCAACTCCCCTTCCCCGGTGGAAAAGAAGTGTTGCATGACTATTGGGACTTTATTGCACGATACTTCCTGTGTGAATATTACGAAGGAGTGTGAGGGTAATTATGAATTATTAAATATTAATTATTAATTGCGATGCAGCGTTAGAGTACGCACAGATTTCCGTAATTAATAATTAATATTTAACAATTCATATCTACTCTACATTTCAATGATTTCCTCCTTGCACAGCGTCAACTTCTCTACCCCCTCTGCCGTCACTGCCCATGAGTTTTCGATACCCAACGGACCGACACCCGGCAATACAATCTTCGGTTCGAGAGCAAACACCATGCCCGGCTCCAATTCCTGTTTCATGCGGGGGGCCAACACAGGAGCTTCATTGATTTCCAAACCAATGCCATGACCAATGAACTTCGCTTTCTGCCCTGCTCCCATGAAGTAATCGGCAAAACCGGCCTTGGTCACTAAGTCGATAGCTGTATTATAAAGATCTTCGCATACGGCACCGGGCTTTGCTTTCTCAATTACGGCTTCCTGTATTTCCAGACAAGTCTGGTGTGCTGCATACGCCTTTTCCGGCAATTTGCCGATAGAGAACACGCGACTCATGTCTCCCATATAACCGTTGAAGTTTCCACCCATATCCACCATCAGGCTCTGTCCGGATTGCAACAACGTACCATTCGCACCGATAGGCAGTGACGGATCCAGCCCTTCGCCACCCAAAGCAAAGTCATAAGGTGCAGGCGCCGTAGCATTATCTCCTGCCAACAAACTGCCCATGAATATCTCCATGCTCTGGCCAAATGTGCGGAAAATGCCGAGACAACCTTCCAAACGCATCAGACGCTCTATCTCAATAGACAACTGACGGTCGGTCATCCCCGGCTGATAAACGGTAGGTATCTGTTCATATGCCTTTGTGTGAGCAATGCCCGAACGACGGAACATTTCAAGCTCAATGCTCGTCTTCACACTACGTGCTTTGCGAATAAGAGGCGTTCCGTTCACCACAGTAGCCTCCGGGAAGCAAGCTGCCAGACGGGTATATTCCGTATACGACAGCTCATCTCCTTCCAGCATCAGCTTTGTTGGCAATGGTAAGCCGCATTCTTTCAGCAACTCTGGTAATTGTTCAGGTTTACGGATAGGGTGTATATGCTCACCCTCAATATTATTAGGACGCTTAATGAACAAGCGAGCCGGAGCATTTAACGGCAGATACAAATAGCCACTGACAACACGTCCATACGTATAGATTAAATTTACATTGCAGGCAATAAGAGCGGCGTCAATCTCTTGTTGAGCCATGAGAACACGTATCTTATCGCGTCTCAACTTCAATTCCGGTTGTAACATCTCTTTGTTATTTATGATTTTCAAGGTACAAAGGTAATAATTTATACGGTATCTTAGTATTTTCTTCTCTTCCTTGTGAATTCAAGAATTTCTTGATAACTTGGCACCCACATTCCTGTTTAAGGTAAAAGATTAAAAAACAGACCCATAGAAAACTTTTATAATTATGTTCACTTATTCCGTTATATTAGTTGATGATGAACAAGCCGCTCATTATGCCATGCAAAGCTTATTCAGGAAGTACGATGAAATCAATCTTATCGGACAAGCGTACAACGGCAGGCAAGCAATAGAAAAGATAAACAGCCTGCGCCCCGACTTGATATTCCTGGATATCCAGATGCCTGACATGAATGGTTTCGAAGTGTTGAAGCATTTGGCATATCAGCCCTATATTGTATTTTGTACAGCCTATGACCAGTATGCAATAGAAGCTTTCAACCAAAACTCCATCGATTATCTGCTAAAACCTGTCGATGAAAACCGCTTTGCCCAATGCATCGATAAAATTAAAAGGCTTCTTTCCCAGTCCTCCAAAGTAGATATGAGTAAACTACAGGAGTTAAGTAAACTCCTGACTCCTCCTAAAAAAGCATCTGCCATACCTATAAGCATCGGTTCAAAAATCATTTTCGTCCAATGCGGACATATCACTTATTGCGTAGCTAAAGACGGATATACCTCCATTATGACGGATGAGGGGAAAGAACATATATGCAACCTCACACTCAGACAATTGGAAGACCGGCTCCCCGACGATTTCCTCCGTGTCCAGAAATCCTATATAGTCAATAAACAGAAAATCGAAGAGATACAAAAATACTTCAATAACCGGCTTATATTTAAGATGAATGATAAGGACCATACAAAGATAACAACTGGTACCAGCTATATCGATGCAATCAGGGAAGCACTTCAATTATGATAGCCCTCAATTTTTGCAGGTTCACGGTAAGATTATTCAGGTACAAAGAAAATAGCTTTTTGCGGCTGCCATTATTGCATTTCTTTGCACCGAATAATTAAAACTGAATAATCATGAAAAAGTATCTAACATTCTCTTTATTTCTATCAATCACTACATTGATTTACAGTCAGCCACAAAAGCTAATAGTAAAGGCAGACAACGGTCCTACGGAATTCCGTTACTGGGCATCAGACGGAAAACAACTACCTTTCTATGACCTCTCTCCGACAATAACCCTCAATCAGGGAGAGGTAAAAACCATCCATCTCCCCGGTGATGCAATCCTATATAAAATAGTATCCGAGAGGAAGGTTCTCACTATTTATGCAACTGCCAATTGTACTGATACAGTATATCTGCATCGTGACAGTCTATTCTTTGGTGGAGACAATAAACCATATAATCTTTACCTCACAGAAGCGGAGAAAGCCGATAAGTATTGCCGGGATTACTCCAGAAGCCGTAATCATCCGCTTTCCAAAGTCAACTCACTGGCAGAATTCAAAGCAATGGTTTCCTCCCGTAAGGCAGAAGAATATAACCTGCTTAAGAATAAAGCTGTCGCAACCGGATTCATACAGCAACAATCTCTCTTTACCGATTTAAGATACAAAGCCCTGTTCCTCAAGAAAATGATTTCTTTGTATAAATCTCCCGATCTGACACAGGAATGGATAGAAGAATTCAAAAATACCGACTTTCACTTCGCAGATGAAACCTCCCGGCAATCAGAATGGTTTCGTGAAATATTAGAAGATTACGCCTGTGCCAAAAGTTTCATTATCGAAAAAAGGAATCCCGCAGAAGTAGGCGACACAATCAATACCTTCCTTTTTAATAACTATTGCAACATACTTAGCGATAACAATCTGGAATATGCCACCGCTTGTTTATTGTACAATGATATATTTCAGAAAGAATACAGCAAAGACACCCCTGCACTATATAGCAGATTTATCACGCTATTCCCCAACAGCCCATATAGTGAAATACTGGCACCGGAAATAGAGAAAATAGCTGCCCTTTACAATCAAAATCCTGAAAACAATAAAATCCATATAATCAATTATGACACAGAACCTGAGAGTTTCGCAGACATGATAAAACCCTTTGCCGGAAAAGTAATCTACATAGACATATGGGCAACCACCTGCGCTCCCTGTCTCCAGGCATTGGCAGAAGCCGACAAGGCAAAGCAAAAGATTTCCTGTTCGGACGATGTAATCTTTCTCTATCTATCAGTAGACAGGGATAGAGCACACGAAAAGTGGGAAAAGATTATAAACCATTATAATTTAGAAGGATACCATTATAGGGTAAACGAGCATACCGCACAAATAATATATAGCACTTTTGGCGACTCCCGAGGAGTCCTAAGCATTCCGCGCTATGTCATAGTAGCCAAAAACGGAAAAATCGCTTTTACTAATGCTGCTCCTTTGGCAAACACTCCAAAAGTTACAGAACAATTAAAAACTCTCTTAAAATAAACCACCTATGAACGTGTATTTTGAATTCTTATCCGTATTCCTGCTCATTTTTGCTTTAGGCTGCACATTGGCCTACTTGCCGGGAGTTTTAAAGATGAGGCCCCTATTCAAACGAAACCTTATATTTCTGATTTCCACCGTACTGGTCTGTGTCTTAGGAAACTCCATACATACCTCTTATATATGGTCATTATGCTTTATCTGCCTGATGTTCAACATTTACTCACTCCTAACAGATAAAAGAAAAAATCCTCGGAAGATACTGCATGCTGTGGTCGATTATATAGTTTGTTCCCTTATCATCTTTTTATCGACCTGCATAGTGGCTATGATAGATAATATACCCATAAAACATATTATTCTGGAAAGATTCGAAGATGGTAGCTATACTTTTACACCGGGTTATCTGTACGAGATGATTACAACAAGTATCATCTGGGCATTGATAGTCGTAAATTACAAATACATATATTTCTATTTGCTGCACGAATGGGAAGAACGGCAAAATCGTAAATTCACACAGCTCCAGTCTCAGAAAAGAAATATCGAAACGCAATTTGAGGCATTACAAGCCAAAGTCAATCCGCATTTTCTGTACAATTCCCTCAATTCCATTGCAGGATTGGCTACTGTAGATGGCGAGAAAACCCGCCAGATGGCTTTAGCCTTATCCCGTTTCTTCCGATACAGCATGAATCGTGAACAAGAAGTCATGACCACGTTGAAAGAAGAAGCAGAAATGATAAGAACCTATCTGGAAATTGAAGAAATTCGCTTTGGCAAACTGTTAAGCTATAGGATAGAACTTCCCAGTGAGTTTGAATCATACAAAATCCCCAGAATGCTACTTCAACCCATAGTAGAAAACTGTATAAAGCACGGAATGAAAGGAAATATCACAGAATTGGCAATCCATATTTCCTTCTCTATTTCCGATACTAGCCTTATCCTATCAGTAAAAGATAACGGAATGACATTCCCAAAAGATTTCATTCCCGGATATGGCATACAAAGTGTGTATGAAAAGCTAAACCTCCTATATCCTCATAACTATAAAGTGGAGATAAATACCGAACCGGAGAAAGATTTTAGAATCTGTCTATACCAGACGAAAGCTCCAGACGAAGAGAGGGGATAAAAAAAGCGCTGCCCTACACCTTCACAGGCAGGGCAGCACAAACCACAAATACAAATACAACTAAACAAAGTTTTCCTTTAAATAATTCCCTGACCCATCATTGCGTGAGCCACCTTCATGAAGCCTGCAATGTTGGCTCCCTTCACGTAGTTGATGTAACCGTCAGGTTCTGTCCCATATTTTACGCATTGCGCATGAATGCCGTGCATAATAGCGTGCAGTTTTTCGTCCACTTCAGCAGCGCTCCAACTGAGGTGCATTGCATTCTGTGACATTTCCAGACCGGAAGTGGCAACACCACCGGCATTGACTGCCTTACCCGGAGCATACATTACCTTATGTTCGATGAACAGGTCGATAGCTTCCGGCGTACAGCCCATGTTGGATATTTCACCTACACACATCACTTTATTTTCAATCAACTGGCGGGCATCGTCGCCGTTCAGTTCATTCTGCGTAGCACAAGGCAACGCAATATCAGCTTTCACTTCCCAAGGACGCTTGCCGGCAACAAATGTAGAGCCGGGGAATTCGTCTGCATACGGAGCTACTATATCATTGCCCGATGCACGGAGTTCAAGCATATATTCTATCTTTTCGCCACTGATACCGTTCGGGTCATAGATGTAACCGTCCGGACCGGAGATAGTAACCACCTTGGCACCCAGTTCGGTTGCTTTGGTAGCGGCACCCCAAGCCACATTTCCGAAACCGGAAATAGCGACGGTCTTACCTTTGATATCAATGCCTTTAGCTTGCAACATCTGATTCACGAAATACAATCCACCGAAACCAGTAGCCTCCGGACGAATCAGTGAACCGCCGAATTCCATACCTTTTCCGGTAAATGTACCGGTAAATTCACGCGTCAGCTTCTTATACATACCGAACATATAGCCCACTTCACGGCCGCCTACACCGATATCACCGGCAGGCACGTCCATATCCGGACCAAGATGGCGCCACAATTCAAGCATGAAAGCCTGGCAGAAGCGCATGATTTCAGCATCGCTCTTACCGCGCGGAGAGAAATCGGAACCACCTTTACCGCCACCCATAGGCAGAGTAGTCAGTGCATTCTTGAAAGTCTGTTCGAAACCCAAGAATTTCAAAATGGAAAGGTTTACGGACGCATGGAAACGAATACCGCCTTTGTACGGGCCAATGGCGTTGTTGAATTGCACACGGTAACCGAGGTTGGTTTGCACTTCACCTTTATCGTCTACCCACGTAACACGGAACGTGAAGATGCGATCCGGTTCAACCAAGCGTTCTATAATTTTAGCTTTCTCGAACTCTGGATGCTGATTATAGATATCTTCGATGGAAAGAAGTACTTCCTTTACGGCTTGAAGATATTCAGACTCGCCGGGATGCTTTGCCTCTAAAGAGGACATAATTCGTTCGATATTCATAATATTACGTTTTAAAAGGTTTATCCTTTCGTGATTTCAAGGTCATTCGAACAAAGTGTCAACGAATAACACTGCAAATATAGGGAAACTTTTGAATTTACCTATATTTTTCAGCGATATTTTGATTAAATAATGATAAAACGTCAAATAAGTTAAGAATTGAGAGCTGAGAGTTGAGAGTTGGCTACGCTACATTGCACTTACACGCCACGCCGCACGGCAACTCTCAACTTTCAACTCTCAATTCTCAATCAATCCTCATTCCCAAGTTATACATAATGAAGCCATAAATGTCTGCCTGTTCTTCCAGAACTTTAGCCATCGGCTTGCCTGCACCGTGTCCGGCTTTGCTGTCTATACGGATAAGGGTAGGATTCGTTCCGTCGTTACACTCTTGCAGGGTAGCGGCAAATTTGAATGAGTGGGCAGGAACTACGCGGTCGTCATGGTCGGCTGTAGTAACCATGGTTGCAGGATACTTGGTACCCGGTTTCAGGTTGTGTAGCGGAGAATAGCCTTTCAGGTACTCAAACATTTCCTTGCTGTCCGCACTCGTACCGTAATCGCTTGCCCAGTTCCAGCCGATGGTGAACTTATGATAACGAAGCATATCCATCACACCCACCTGCGGAATAGCCACACGGAAAAGGTCGGGACGCTGCGTCATGCAGGCACCTACCAACAAACCGCCATTAGAACCACCCACGATAGCAATCTTATCTTTATTGGTATACTTATTATTAATAAGATATTCGGCTGCCGAAATGAAGTCATCAAATACATTCTGTTTCTGCATCTTCGTACCAGCCACGTGCCAGTCCTCACCATACTCGCCACCACCGCGCAAGTTAGCCTGCGCATAAATACCGCCATTTTCCAGGAACGGAATACGCGAAGTGGAGAAGCTTGGATAGAGGCTGATGTTGAAACCGCCGTAAGCGTACAGATACACCGGATTCTTACCATCTTTCTTCAAGTCTTTCTTATAAGTCAGGAACATAGGTATTTTCGTACCGTCCTTGCTGGGATAGAACACCTGTTCAGTTACGTATTCATCGGGATTGAATGCTACTTTAGGAGCACGGAAAAGTTCGTATGTATTCTTATCCATATCATACTTATAAGTAGCTCCGGGAGTAGTGAACGATGTAAAGCCAAAGAAGCACTCCTTATCGTCCTTATCACCGCTGAAACCGACAGTGCCAAGTGACGGCAACTGGATTTCCTGTATTTCCTTACCATCCATGTCATATACATAGGCATGATTGGCAACATCCTTATCATACGTCAGGAAGAGTTTGCCACCTATCACCTCGGCACTGGAAAGTACGTTTTCAGATTCAGGAATCAGTTCTGTCCAGTCTTCCAAGGCAGGCTTGTTGATGTCTGCTACCATCAGGCGATATTTGGGCGCATCGTAATTGGTGAACATATACATCTTATCCCCGATTATCTCAAGCGGATAATAGTTATAGTCCATATCCGTAGCCATTGCCACAAACGGCGCATTCGGCTTGCGCAAGTCTTTCATATATATGGCGTTGCCACGTCCGTCGCCACTCTCATACAAAAACAGGACTGTTTCATCATCATTGACGCTGGTCGTATAAAAACGTTTGGGGTATTTCGGATTCTGATAAATCAATTTGTCCTCCGATTGTGGAGTACCCATCTTATGGTAGTAAACCTTGTGGTTTTCATTCACATTGGATAGTTCGATGCCCTTCTCCGGTCTGTCATAAGCACTGTAATAGAAACCCTCTCCTTGCCAGGAAGTTCCGGTCACTTTGGCCCATTCTATATGGTCATCCAGCAGCTTAGCGCTTTCCGTATCCAGCACATAGATTTCCGTCCAGTCCGAACCGCTACGCGAAATAGTATAAGCGGTATATTTGCCATCGTTTGAGAAAGAAATACCGGTCAGGGCTACTGTACCGTCATCCGACAGTTTATTGGGGTCGAGGAATACACGCGGTTCTCCATCCAGGCTGTCCTGCACATAGAGCACGCTCTGATTCTGCAAACCGTCATTCTTATAGAAATAATACTTACCATGTTTTTTGAATGGTGTACCAATCTTTTCATAATTAGCCACATCCGTCAACCGCTTCAGCAAAGCATCACGGAAAGGAATTTTAGACAAATATTCGTTTGTTACTTTGTTTTCAGCTTCCACCCATGCGGCGGTTGCAGCAGAAGTATCATTTTCCAACCAACGATACGGGTCGGACACTTCTGTTCCGAAATAAACGTCCACCGTATCCACCTTCGCGGTTTCAGGATACGTAAGTTTCTGTTGTTGTGCACATGACATCATGATGATACCGGTTGCGAATAAAGTTACTTTTTTCATATTATACATATATAAGAGTGCGATTGTTCTCTTTTAAGCACTGTCGTTAGGATGTTTTATTTATTTTAGGCGTTAAAATTACAAAAACTACTGATAGCAAACAAGGATTTGCAGTACAATTATATTTCAGATAGCACTTCTTTTAAGTTTCTGTTAGTTACTTTCATCTTACTTTCTACTTACTTTCTCCTTACCTACTCCTTACTTACTCCTTACCTACTCCTTATATACTCCTTCCTATATAGAGGGAGAAGGTAAGAAGCAGATAAGCTGATACCCTGCAACAAGTATGAAGAGTTTAAATATCATCATAAGAAGTCGATATTCTATCATTTCCCTTCATTTTGATGGTTTTTAAAGGTTTTATGGCGGTAATCAAACCTCATTTCACTAAATAATCACTAACCTTGCATCAGAAACCAAAGGTTAACAAATCATGAGAAAGACATCATTCATACTATTCTTACTGTTCATTGGCAATACTTCCATATTCAGCCAGTCTCGCCTGGCAGAAGATGCCCAACTGGAAAAGCAACTCCGTGAAACAGGATTGATTCATGCTCCGCTACCTTTGAACACCGAACGGTCTTTCGAAGAAAAAGCCCTGAAAAAAGAAATCCTGTCCAGCCAACCGCTTACGGTATCCGGCGGAACGGATGGATGGCGCCACTCCGGACAAGGGGAAATGTCTTTTTCTAAAGAGAA
>CAMTFK010000171.1 GCA_947071285.1 uncultured Bacteroides sp.
ATGTCTCGTGGGCTCGGAGATGTGTATAAGAGACAGGGGCGGGGTGGTAGGTGAGAAAAGAATTTCTTTTTTTTATGATTAACAGGTATTTTATTGCTTACCTACCACCTCCCCCTACGGGTACTCCTCCTCCCAAGAGGAGGAGAATTTAGATACTATTGTCAATCATCTACCACCTCTAAATTGTCATTTATAAAACTAAACAAAAATTATTACTAACAATAAAAATAAGATTATGAAAAAGTTAATGCTTAGTGCAGTTTGCCTTCTTTTCGCCTTAGCGGGGAAAGCAGAAGGAGTTTCGTCCCCGTCGGGTAAGGTAAAGCTGGATTTCGAACTATCGAAGAACGGAACGCCCACCTATCAGATAGCATACAAAGGGCAGCCTGCCATCAACCCCAGTACTTTGGGACTGGAATTAAAGAATACCAATAACCTGTTGGACGGTTTTGAAGTAGTGAAAACTTCAACCTCTGCATTCGATGAAACCTGGCAGCCCGTGTGGGGTGAAACGAAAGATATCCGTAACCATTACAACGAACTGCTGGTAGAGCTGAAACAACCCTCCACCGACCGCTACATGAATCTTCGTTTCCGCGTATATGACGATGGTGTCGGATTCCGTTACGAATTCCCGCAACAGAAGAATCTGGTTTATTTCGTGATAAAGGAAGAGCGTACCAAGTTCGCCATGACAGGCGATCATATTGCCTGGTGGATCCCCGGAGACTATGATACACAGGAATATGACTATACGGAATCGAAACTTTCGGAAATTCGCGGCCTGATGCAGGGAGCTATTTCTGATAATGCTTCACAGACACAATTTTCACCGACCGGCATACAGACTTCTCTGCAAATGAAGACAGCCGATGGAATATATATCAACCTGCATGAAGCTGCCTTGATAGATTATTCTTGTATGCACCTGAATCTGGATGATAAGAACCTGACTTTTGAATCATGGTTGACCCCGGACGCACAAAGTGATAAAGGCTATATGCAATCTCCATGTCACACACCGTGGCGTACAGTGATGGTAAGCGATGATGCCCGTGAACTATTAGCCTCCAATCTGATTCTGAATCTGAACGATCCTTGTAAGTACGAAGACACTTCCTGGATTAAACCGGTGAAATACGTCGGTGTCTGGTGGGAAATGATTGCAGCCAGCAAACCGTGGGCTTATACTTTCGATCTTCCTTCCGTAAAGTTGGATGAGACGGATTACACGAAAGTAAAACCGAATGGTATTCATCCTGCCAATACAGAGAACGTGAAGAAATATATCGACTTTGCTGCGGAACATGGTTTCGACCAGGTATTGGTGGAAGGTTGGAATACCGGTTGGGAAGATTGGTTCGGCCATTCAAAAGATTACGTCTTTGACTTCATGACGCCTTATCCTGATTTCGATATCAAGTATCTGAATGAATATGCCCATTCCAAGGGTGTTCGTTTGATGATGCATCATGAGACATCGGCCTCTGTGCGCAATTATGAGCGCCATATGCAGGCAGCCTATGAACTGATGAACCAATACGGTTATAATTCTGTGAAAAGTGGTTATGTAGGCAATATCATTCCGCGCGGTGAATATCATTACGGACAATGGATGAACAACCATTATCTTTATGCTGTGACCGAAGCCGCCAAACACAAAATTATGGTCAATGCCCATGAAGCCGTGCGTCCTACGGGTTTATGCCGTACTTATCCGAACCTGATAGGCAATGAGTCAGCCCGTGGTACGGAATATGAAGCGTTTGTCGGGAGCAAGCCTTTCCACACCACAGTGCTTCCTTTCACCCGTCTGCAAGGTGGCCCGATGGATTATACGCCGGGTATCTTTGAGATGGATATCAATAAACTGAATCCCAATAGCCACTCTCATGTCAATTCTACACTGGCACGCCAGTTGGCACTCTATGTAACGATGTACAGCCCCCTGCAAATGGCAGCCGACCTTCCCGAGAACTATGAACGATTCATGGATGCTTTCCAGTTTATCAAAGATGTAGCTTTGGATTGGGACGACAGCCGCTATCTGGAGGCAGAGCCGGGACGTTACATCACCGCAGCCCGTAAAGCCAAAGGAACCAATGACTGGTTTATCGGTTGTACCAGCAATGAACAGGGACACACCTCTGTCTTGAAACTGGACTTTCTGGATGCTGATAAACAGTATATAGCTACCGTTTATGCAGACGCAAAAGATGCCGATTACAAGACAAATCCGCAGGCCTATGTAATCAGCAAAGGAATTGTTTCTCCTAAAACGGTGCTGAAACTGAAAGCAGCTCCCGGTGGTGGTTATGCTATCAGTATTATGGAAGTCAAGGATAAGGCAGCAGTAAAGGGATTGAAAACACTAAGAGTTTCTCAATAAAAGGACTTGGTCAGCTAAGAATATGTATTTAAAAAGGGAAAGTCGAAACTTTCCCTTTTTTGTTATTTCAAGATATATTTTCAAGTGTAATTACTCTTTTTTTCTATTGAATAATTCCTCCATGAAGTCCAATGAGCGGCTGATATCGAAATATATCTGAGTCCCTTGATAATATGGACTACTCTCAAACTCCATCAGGTCGCAATTATTCACTAATGATTGTTGTTTTAGGTTTTGTACATTAAAGACATTATACAGAATCTGATATTCATCATTAACACAAATAACTTTGAATGCCGTTTCCTCGCTGGTACCGTCTCCACTGGAAAGTATAGCGGAAGAAAGCTTGACGTACTTGTTTACATAAGACTGGACTTCCTCTTCTTTTTGCAGTTCGGATGCAAGATTAACCGCATATATAAGTAATTTTAGTGATACAGGATTGGTTTTCCGGTATTTTTTCACCTGTTCATATGCTTCTTCCATTCTTTTTTCTTCCATAAGAGAATCGACATCTTGCCAAATATCCATACTTCCTTTATATTTAGAAGTGAAAGAGTATCCATAGTAGATAAGTGCATAATCATTTAAAGTTAATAGACTATCATTGATTTCGAAACGTTCGGTTAGCTGTGCATATCCGCCCGGTTGCTTTTGTATGTACTCTTTTATGTTAGAGTAATCCACGTCTATGTTTTCTTGTGAGAATAGACATATCGGGAACAGGAAGAGAAGGATTGGTAATAATGCTTTTTTCATGGTATTATGTTTATGGAGTTGATTTTGATAAACCATCACTTTTACAAAGGAAAGGATTTTGTAGGGACATTCCAAACATATGGGCATAAAAAAAGGAGTACCGCTGTACTCCAACCTTTGTTAACCTTAAATCTAATACTATGAAAAACACAGTGCAAAGATACGGACATTCTGCATATCTCCAAATTATTAGACCGATATAAGTGTTTTTATAACACTTATTAAAAGAAGTGCTTTCCTTCTTTACTTTTTTTCAAGGTTTCACCCGTTTATTCTCTCCTTAATCTTCCCCCAGGCATGTGTATCAAACAGGCAACTTTCGCGTATGGTGTGATACATCTCCTTAAAACGGGACATAGGAATAGTAAAACTCAATATGTCCGGTTCAAAATACGGCCTTACGGAGGGATCGAAGAATCCGAGGAAACAGCGTTTGCCGCCTTTCCGGTTTTCAAGAATAGTGAAAGTAACCACGGAACTGCAACCGGAGCCGAAAGGTGTGGCTACCGTATCAAATGCATTCGTGTCGAAAAAAGCCCATGTGGTGAGGCCCGATAAAATATCGGGTGTGGCAAGAAATAGCAATCCTTCTACATTATCGAAAGAAGCAAGTGTATCAAGACGCGCAAAATGCAGATAAGCCTTTTCCGCACGCGGCACTTGGATTTGCCTGATGAAATCCACTACCATCTCGGGCGTTTTCTTGTATTTCTCTTTCAGGGATACGAAGTTCGGAATATGTACGGGCATTTCCGTAAAGCCGGTATAGAACTTTCCGCCACCGCATCCTATGATATCAGCATTCAGACTGATGGTTTTACCTGCTCTTACCTGTTGCATTCCTTTGAAGAAGCAACCATTGATTTTTTCCGTCTCGTTCTCCAGCTTGTCCGAGTACCAGAAAGCGATAGGAAGTTCGGCGCGTTCACCGAAAGCTTCCCGATAATTGGCGATGAATGTATGTATATCCATGATAAATGAGATTAGTTAGGTAGTAAAGATAATGATTGATTGCCAATTTATCTAGGATTTTGACTATTTTTGCATGGAAATCTATAAATCCGTATTGATTATGAGAACACGTATTTCCTGTTTCTTTCTTCTCGTCTTTTTCTCTGTACAGATAGTGAAAGGTGAAGATGCCGATTTGTGGCAACTTCATGCCTCCGATATAAATGCCCCCTATGTAGGTGCCCCTATGGCGAATGGAGGCATTGGTATTCTTCCTTGGAAAGAACCTTTTTCTGTCCGGCAGGTAATCCTGAATCATGTGTTCGATACGGATGGTCCGCAGGGAGTGAGTCGTGTGTTGAAGGGGATTAATCCTTTTCTGTTGTCAATGGATGTTGACGGAAAGAAGGTGGATTCGGAATGTATTGCGAATTGGTCTCAATGTGTGGATATGAAAGAGGCAACCCATAACAGTAGTTTTCGGGCAGATGGGAAAGCGGATATAAGCTATGACATCTGTGCTCTGAGGAATATGCCATATGCTGGTCTTATCCGTGTGAATGTGAAAGCTTTATCCGATATGTCTCTGAGGGTAGCTGCCCGAATGGATATTCCTCAGGGATATTCCCAATCCACACAGCGTTTCCGTAAGATGAGAGCTGACGCTACTCAAATGTATATGCTTCAGTCTTATGCAACTTCCACCCATCGTCAGCAGGAAGTTTTCGCTTCTTCCGCTTTTATCTTTGATGAAGATAAAGCTACGGAAGTGCTGTATGATGAGATGGATAAAGAAATATTCTTTACGATGAAGTTGCGTAAAGGGGATAGCCTTTCTTTTGCTTTGATTGGTTCCGTATGTTCTACCCGCGATTTCAGCGACCCGTATAATGAGGCCGAACGGCAGGTCATCTACGCTATCCATGAAGGCACGGATGCTCTGATGGCGGCTCACTGTAGGCTGTGGAGTGAGCTTTGGGAGAGTGATATCCTGATTGAGGGAGATGATGAAGCGCAACGGGCAGTCCGTTTCGCACTTTTCAATCTTTATTCATCCTGCCGTGAAGGCAGTGGATTAAGTATTTCCCCTATGGGACTTTCCTCTCAGGGATATAACGGGCATATATTCTGGGATTCGGAACTTTGGATGTTTCCACCGATGCTAATGCTGAATAAAGGAATAGCTGAATCAATGATCGACTATCGCATTGACCGCTTGGCGGCCGCCCGTAAAAAAGCAATGGCTTATGGATATAAAGGAGCCATGTTTCCGTGGGAAAGTGATGATTATGGCGAAGAATCAACTCCCACTTTTGCATTGACCGGACCTTTAGAACATCATGTGACGGCAGATATCAGTATCGCCTGCTGGAATTATTATTGCCTTACCCGTGACGAGCAATGGCTACGTACAAAGGCATTCCCTCTGATGAAAGAGGTTGCCGATTTCTGGGTAAGTCGTGTAGAACGTAATGATGACGGTTCCTACTCCATTCGCAATGTAGTAGGGGCCGATGAATATGCCAATGGCATAGATGACAACGCTTTTACGAATGCTGCCGCTATCCGTGCTTTGGAATATGCCTGTGAGGCCGCTGTGATTTGTAATGAATCTGTGCCGGAAATCTGGAAAGAAATCAGCCGGAATATTCGTATCCTGCGTTTTAAAGATGGTGTAACCCGCGAGCATGCCACTTATGATGGTGAGATGATTAAGCAAGCCGACGTAAACCTGTTGGGCTATCCGCTCTACTTTATTACGGATGCCAAGGCTCAGAAAAAAGATATGGAATATTATGCAGACAGGATAGATCCTCAGAATGGTCCGGCAATGTCCTATTCAATATTTTGCGTGCAGTATGCCCGGATAGGGAATGCAAAACGGGCTTATGAGATGTTCCGCCGTTGTTATCAGCCAAATCTGCGTGCACCTTTCGGAGTATTGGCAGAAACTGCTACCAGTGACAATCCTTATTTTATGACGGGAGCCGGTGGATTGTTGCAAGCCGTAATCAATGGCTTCTGTGGATTACAGATTACAGATAACGGCATTGTACAGTTACCTTCATCACTTCCTGAACATTGGAAAAGCGTGACAGTCAAAGGGGTAGGACCGGAGAAGAAAGTCTATGTGAGAGAGAATAGATGACTTATGGACATAAAAAAAGGAGTACCGCTGTACTCCAACCTTTGTTAACCTTAAATCTAATACTATGAAAAACACAATGCAAAGATACGGACATTCCAGATATCTGCAAATTATCCAAATAAAAAAGCATGTTTTATAACATTAATTAGAAATTTCAATATAGTCTTATATCTTTGTTAACGGATTAACCTTTTGCTTCCTGATACATGAAACGTTTAATTGACTTCTTGGCAGTCTTCTCAAACTCTTCGAAGTGGATTTTTATTTTTGATATCTGGCAGAAAGCAGGCAATTGCTGATTTAGTTCATTACGATTTGCTTCCATCATGCGTTCCACGTCTGTTTGTTGCAGCCCATTGGCAAAAGCGTCATCAAAATCGGGATAGATTAGGGCCACAAGTTTCTCTTTCTGCAACACGATGAGTGATTCGGAAACGTAGGGCATATTATTCAGTTTGCTTTCAATTTCTTCCGGATAGATATTCTGTCCGCTGGAAGTGAGCAACATATTCTTGCTACGGCCACGCACAGTTACATAACCGTCTGCATCCATCGTACCGAGGTCTCCGGTATGCAACCAGCCATTTACATCAATGATTTGTGACGTTGCTTCTTGATTCTTATAGTACCCCAACATTAGATTAGCACCACGGCAAATGATTTCTCCGGCAACTTTCTGCGGGTCGGATGAGTCGATTTTCACTTCCATGCGCGTCGTTGCTTTGCCACACGATGCAAGTTTCAGTGTTTCCCAACGGGAAGAACAGATGATAGGGCCACATTCCGTCATACCGTAAGCAATGGTGTAAGGGAAACCTATTTGTTTGAGGAAACTCTCCACTTCAGCATTGAACGGGGCACCGCCGATGATGATTTCATCAAAGTTACCTCCGAATATCTCCATCGCTTCTTTGCGGGCAAGCGCTTTGATTTTGTCATTGATGATAGGAACGCGCAACAGTAATTTGCCTATCTTATTATCTACGCGCGGCAGGATATTCTTTTTGATTATCTTTTCCACAATCAAAGGTACGCATGAAATGACGCGGGGTTTGATTTCTGCAAAAGATTGTGCGATAATCTTAGGGCTCGGCATGCGCGTCAGGAAATAGAGATGTGCGCCGGCTGAGAAACCGTAAAGGAAATCATACGTCATGCCGAAAACGTGTCCCATAGGAAGCATGGCAACCATATTGTCGCCGGGTTTCACCGGAAGCATCTCATGGCAATAGTTGACGTTGGACCAGAGACTGCGATAGGGAAGCATGACGCCTTTGGAGTATCCGGTGGTGCCGGATGTATAATTGATGATGGCGAGTTCCTCCGGTTCGTCTTTCCGGTAGCTGATATGTTCGGGGCGGAAATTCTTGGGATAACGCTGGCCGTATAGGGTGTTGCGGTGTTCGAAAGCTTCCATCAGTCTTTTGTCACGGCAAACTACCGCGGTGAATTCAGTCATCAGGATAACACCCAGCAGTTGCGGCATGGCTTCTTCATTGAGGTTTTCCCAAACCTGGTCGCCAACGAACAAAAGTTTGGCTTCGGAGTGATTGACGATATTATGTACATTGTCTGCCTTGAACTCATGTAGGATAGGGACGATGACAGCTCCGTAAGTGATGGTTGCCAGGAAAGTAACCGCCCAATGGGCACTGTTACGGCCGCAGACAGCTATTTTATCACCCGGTTGAATACCGGCACTTTCCAGTACGATATGGAATTTTGCTATTTTGCGGGCTACATCTTTATATTGGAGGGTGGCACCTTTATAGTCGGTCAAGGCGTTTAAATTCCAGTTTTGAATGATGCTTTGTTCAATGTAATCAATGAAGTGTTGTTCCTGTTCCATCTGTTAAATCTGCACACTTTAATTAAAATTGCGCAAATATAGAGCTAAATGTGATGTCGTGCAAGTTTCTATATTTATTCTTTGGTGGAAGACGAAAGAAAAAGAAAAACTAACCAATTGAAGTTACGAGCTACGAGCTACCAGTAACGAGTTGCTGCGCTGTACTCGTGGGCGAATAATAATTCGCCCGGCTATCACGCCGAAAGGTACTTGTCACTTGTAGCTTGTAGCTCCTTACTTATCGCGCTTTGCGCGATAAATTATCATTTATCCCCCTCATTGTTCTTTTTATCCGAAATCAGCAATAGCTTATCTCCGAGATGCAACTTTAGCGACCCATTCGGAATCAAAAATTCTGTGCCTCGTTTCACTATCATTACCAGTGCTCCGTTAGGCAGTGTTATATCTTTCAGCGTATCGCCTTCTTCCAGCATTTCTGTGGTTACGGTCATGTCACTCAGATCTGAGTCAATCTCTTCGGGCAGTTCCACACCGAAATCATTTCCGGTTTTTTCCAACGGGGTGGAGAGTTTCAGCAAGCGGGCAGCCAAAGAAACAGTGGTACCTTGCACTACAAGAGATACAATCGTAATAAAGAATACAATATTAAAAATGACGTCGGCCCCCGGCACTTGTGCCACTACCGGATAAGTGGCAAAGATGATAGGCACTGCACCACGCAAGCCTACCCAGGATACGAATAGCCGGGACCGGTTTGTTATCCTCTTGCCAAAGGGCAACAGGCAGAGAAAAACACTGAGCGGGCGGCCAATGACAATCATAAACACACCGATAAGAGTTGCTACCAAAGCAATGTCGAGCAATTCGTGAGGATTCACCAACAAGCCGAGGCAGAGGAACATGATGATTTGGAACAGCCAGGTTAACCCATCCATGAAAGTATATATCTCTTTGCGGTGCATGATTTTGTTGTTACCAACCATGATACCGGCAATGTAAACCGCGAGATAACCATTTCCTTTCAGAAGATCGGTGATAGCGAAAGTGAAGAATACAAATGAAAGTAAAAGAATAGGGTAGAGTGCCTGATTATCAATATTGAGCTTATTCAGCATAAGGATGGCAAGTTTACCAAGAAGATAACCCGCAGCCGCACCTACTATGAATTGTATAACGAACGAACCGAAGATGCCCGCAACTCCCATTCCGCTGGATTGTATGAACTGTATCAGTACAATGGTGAGCATGTATGCCATGGGGTCATTACTTCCACTCTCAAGCTCCAGCATGGGACGAAGATTATGTTTCAAGTTCATCTTCTGTGAGCGCAGGATAGCGAAAACTGAGGCAGAGTCGGTAGATGACATGGTGGAAGCAAGCAGCAGTGATGTGGTGATTGGCAGGTAAATGTTTGACCAACTCATGCCCGCAATCCACCAGATAAATAGTCCTGTAAAAATAGCCGTGAGTAATACGCCGGCTGTAGAAAGAACGATACCAGGAACAAGTATCGGTTTTATTTCACTGAACTTGGTATCCATACCGCCGGAAAACAAAATAACGCTAAGAGCAACCATACCAATAAACTGTGCTTCCTTAGCGTTATGAAATTGTAGTCCGAATCCGTCACTGCCGAAGATCATGCCGACAACAAGAAATAGTAGTAAGGCAGGAACCCCAAAACGATAACCGGTCTTACCGACAATGATACTAATGAAAAGTAAAATAGAACCAACTAAAAGAATATTTTCTGCTGTAAAAATCATAAGTTATGTGTTATTTAAGATTGTTTATTCACCTGTCTCTTATACACATCTCCGAGCCCACGAGACATGCGCAGAT
>CAMTFK010000172.1 GCA_947071285.1 uncultured Bacteroides sp.
GGCACTTGTAGCTTGTAGCCCGTAGCTCGTAACTGATTCATAACCGCTACAGAAACGAATTTCCTCTCCCCACCGCTAACCCTTTTCTTAGGCACTCCTATCGTTTTTCTTTCCGGAGATTAGTTCTTTTGTATGCAGACGTCTATTCTTTCCACCACGGGGCTTTTTTCTTTCCACCGTGGAGAAAGTTTCTTTCCACCATGGTGGAAAGAAAAAAGCCCCGTGGTGGAAAGAATAAGCGTCTACTATGATTTTTCTTAGCCGTCGCAGGAAAAAGGAATAAAAGTAGCGGTGCGGAAACTTATACCTATATATGGGTAAAACAACACATGGTAACACATATTAAGTGCTGTAGTTTGTGTATTTGGTTTGCGATACATATCTTCGCGGCATATTCGGAAAACGTCTGTGAAAGAAGTAAATAGTAGTAGGAAGAAGAGAGCCGTTGTGGCGTGGGTGCTGATTTTGTCGCTCATGCCGTTCTTCGTGGTGAAAGCTTTTCATCACCATGAGGACGAACATTCCGCTTCCTGTTCACATGCCGATCATCCGCGCCATTCGTCCGATGATTGCTCCATTTGTCACTTCTCTCTTTCCCTTTTCACGGAAGCGCAGTCGGTTGACTTCCATTGTATCTTAACGCCCATCCTTTTTGAGCAAGTAGTCTATCAGGATAAGATTGTCTATGCACTGTCTTATTCACATTATTTGCGCGGTCCTCCCACAGCTTGATTACATAGTTTTTGATTTTTATGCGGAGGCAGGTTCTTGAAGGGCTTGTCCCCCTCATTGTTTTATTCTAAAAAGATTGTAATCAATGCGTATAAGAATTATTCCGGGCGTGTTAGGGCTATTGTGCGTGGCTCTTTCCGCCCAGGCGCAGCATTCCGATTCAGTCCGTAGTGTAGCATTGCCCGAAGTGGTGGTAGCGGAAACCTACCAGCAACTTCAGAACAAGAAGACTGCACTCACACTTGAAGTGGCTGACCGGGATTTTCTGCGGAAACATTTCACAGGTAACTTCATGCAGGCGATGGAAAATATTCCCGGAGTGCAGGCTATGGATATCGGTTCGGGGTTCTCCAAGCCAATGATTCGCGGTATGGGTTTCAACCGGGTGGCTGTATTGGAGAATGGCATCAAACAGGAAGGGCAGCAGTGGGGCGCGGACCACGGTCTGGAACTGGACGCTTTCAATGTAGATGCCGTGAATGTGATAAAAGGCCCTGCTTCACTGCTTTACGGCAGTGATGCGATGGGAGGGGTGATTGACATTGCTCCCGTGCAGGTTCCAGTGGAGAATATGCTGTTCGGTGACGTGACGCTTCTGGGAAAGTCGGTCAACGGGACTGTCGGGGCTTCGTTGATGCTGGGGATGAAGAAGAATGCCTGGTACACAAAGTTGCGCTACTCGGAACAGCGCTTCGGGGATTACCACATTCCGACGGATACCATCGTTTACCTCACCCAGAAGATGCCTGTCTATGGTCGCCGGTTGAAGAACACGGCAGGGTGGGAGCGGAACATCAATTTCTTCACCCAATATCAGAAGAAAGGATATAAATCTAATCTCGTTGTCTCCAATGTGTTTCAGAAGACGGGTTTCTTTCCGGGGGCACACGGTGTGCCCGACTTGTCGCGTCTGGAAGATGACGGTGACAGCCGGAATATAGAACTTCCTTATAGTCAAGTGAATCATCTGAAAGTGACCACGCATCAGCAGTATGCCTGGGAGACATTTGTACTGTCGGGCGATGTGGGCTATCAGAACAATCACCGTGAAGAATGGAGTGCGTTTCACACCCATTATGGCAGTCAGCCTTTGCCGGAAACGGACCCGGACAAGGAACTGGGCTTTAATCTGAATACTTTCAGTCTCTCGGCAAAGGGGCTTCTGATTGGTTCTTCTTCCTGGGAACACCGGATGGGGTGGGATTCTCAGTTTCAACGGAATACGATTTCCGGTTATTCTTTTCTGTTGCCGGAGTATGACCGTTTCACCACCGGTGTGTCCTGGCTTACGACGTATCGTCCCGATAACCGGCTTTCCGTCAGTGGGGGAGTGCGCTATGACTATGGCCGTATGCGTGTCTTTGCCCACGACGACCCTTATCTGGCAACTTACTTGCAGGAGCAGGGATATGACGAGGAGCAGATAGAGCTCTATCGCTGGAACAGCCGTCGGGTGAACCGTAACTTTGGGGACTATTCATTGTCATTAGGCGTGGTTTGGACGCCTTCGGCGCGGCATCAGCTTAAAGTGAATATAGGTCGGAGTTTTCGTCTGCCCGGAGCTAATGAATTGGCTTCTAACGGTGTGCATCATGGCACCTTCCGGCACGAGCAGGGAGATGCTTCTCTGTCTTCCGAGCAAGGCTGGCAGATGGATGCTTCTTACCAGTTGAAGTACGGGCGGCTGTCTCTGTACGTGTCTCCTTTTGTTAACTGGTTCAGCAATTACATCTTCCTGCGCCCCACGGGAGACTGGTCTGTGCTGCCACACACGGGACAGATTTACCGCTATACGCAGGCGGAGGCATTGTTTGCAGGGGCGGAGGCGAGTGCGGAATTAAGTATTTTGCCTACCCTCAGTTATCGTGTTTCCGGCGAGTATGTCTATACCTATAACCGTGACGAACATATCCCTTTGAGTTTTTCCCCGCCTGCCGTGTTGCATAATACGCTGACTTGGCAAAAGAAGCGGTATATGCTCTATGCCGAGTGGCAGAGCATAGCCAAACAGGACCGTGTGGACCGTAATGAAGACCGCACACCGGGTGCAAATCTGTTTCACCTCGGCGGTTCGATTGATTTACCTGTTGCCGGAACAGAAGTGGAGATAACTCTGACTGTTCGGAATCTGTTTAATACGCGCTATTACAACCATCTCAGTTTTTATCGGAAAGTGGAGATTCCCGAGCCGGGGCGAAACTTCCAATTATTGATTAAAGTACCATTTAAAAAACTATTCAAATGAAAACAAGATTTTATTTCCCGATTATTATTTCCCTTTTAGTGATGACCGCTTCTGTATTTACTGCTTGCAGTGATAGTGATAATCCGCTGAATGATACGACTAAGCCTGTGATAGACCTGAAATCGCCTACTGAAGGGCAGACTTTGGCGATAGGAAGTGAACATGGTGTGCATTTTGAGATGGACTTGTCGGACGATGTGATGCTGAAATCTTATAAAATAGAGATTCATAGCAATTTCGACCATCATTCGCATGATACCAGAGCGGCTGAGGCTACCGTAGACTTTGCCTTTAACCGCGCATATGATGTATCGGAGCAGAAGACGGCACATATCCATCACCATGATATTCTGATACCGGCTAATGCTACTCCGGGGGACTATCACCTGATGGTATATTGCACGGATGCTGCCGGAAACGAAGCTCATGTAGCGCGCAACATTGTGTTGAGCGTGACGGGAGGGGAAGACGGACATCATGAAGAATAAGGACTAAGTGAATTTTTGTACACCATAACAGTGCGTAATTTCTTCCTTTTTGCCTACTTTTGCACTGAAAATAAAGATGAACATGGAAAATCAGAGACCTTTGATATTAATTTCCAATGATGACGGCATCATTGCGAAGGGTATTAGTGAGTTGATAAAGTTCCTCCGCCCGTTGGGGGAAATTGTGGTAATGGCACCGGATGCGCCTCGTTCGGGTAATGCAAGTGCGCTGACTGTGACCGAACCGATTCATTATCAACTGGTGCGCAAAGATGTGGGACTGACCGTTTATAAATGTTCCGGTAGCCCGGTTGATTGCATAAAACTTGCTTTCCATACGGTGCTCGACCGTAAACCCGATTTGGTAGTCGGTGGTATCAATCACGGAGATAACTCTGCTGTGAATGTACATTATTCCGGCACAATGGGCGTAGTAATCGAGGGTTGCCTCAAAGGGGTACCTTCCATTGGTTTCTCTCTTTGCAATCATGAACCGAATGCGGACTTTGAACCGTCCGGTCCTTATATCCGCGAAATAGCCCGTCAGGTTTTGGAAAAAGGATTGCCGCCGTTGACTTGTCTCAATGTGAACTTCCCCGATACGAAAGAACTGAAAGGTGTGAAAATCTGCGAGCAGTCCAAAGGACAGTGGACGAATGAATGGGAAAACTTTGCACATCGCGGTGATACTCATTACTATTGGCTGACCGGCGAGTTCCAGAATACCGATCCGGATAATGAAAAGAACGACCATTGGGCACTCGACAACGGATATGTAGCCATCACTCCAACTACAGTCGATGTTACGGCTTACGAACTTATTGACGAGCTGAAAACCTGGTTCTAAGAGAAGTTGAGAGTTGGGAGTTGAGAGTTACTATGCAGCATAATTGCGCAGCTAATTCTCAACTCTCAACTCTCAATTTCATGAAATTCTCAATTTTATGAAGTATTACTTGATTGTCGGTGAAGCTTCCGGTGACCTGCATGCATCTCACCTGATGGCTGCCTTGAAGGTTGAAGACCCGCAGGCAGAGTTCCGCTTCTTTGGGGGCGACCTGATGGCGGCAGTAGGAGGTACGATGGTGAAGCATTATAAGGAATTGGCCTATATGGGCTTTATTCCGGTACTGCTGCACCTGCGCACCATCTTTGCCAATATGAAGCGTTGCAAGGAAGATATCGTGGCATGGCAACCGGATGTAGTGATATTGGTGGATTATCCGGGTTTCAACCTGAACATAGCCAAGTTCCTGCATGCCAGGACGCAAATCCCCGTCTACTACTATATCTCTCCGAAGATATGGGCCTGGAAAGAATACCGCATCAAGAATATCAAACGGGATGTTGATGAATTATTCTCTATTCTGCCCTTCGAAGTAGAGTTCTTCGAGGGTAAGCACCATTATCCGATACATTATGTGGGCAACCCTACAGTGGATGAGGTGACCGCTTTCTGTGCAGAACATTTTGAAACGCTCGATGACTTTATTTTTGAGAACAAGCTGGAGTCTAAGCCGATTATCGCTTTGTTGGCGGGAAGCCGTAAGCAGGAAATAAAAGATAATCTGCCTGATATGCTTCGTGCAGCGTCCGCTTTCCCTGAATATCAACTGGTGCTGGCGGGTGCTCCCGGCATTTCTCCCGATTATTACCGGGAATATATAGGGGATGCAAAAGTGAAAATCCTTTTCGGAAAGACTTATCATTTGTTGCAACAGGCTGAGGCTGCATTGGTAACTTCGGGAACCGCTACATTAGAGGCAGCCCTGTTTCGTGTGCCGCAGGCGGTTTGCTACCATACACCCATAGGAAAAGTGATTTCTTTCTTGCGACGGCATATATTGACTGTGAAGTACATCTCTCTGGTTAACCTCATAGCCAATCGTGAAGTTGTTAAGGAGTTGGTTGCCGATACGATGACGGTTGAGCAGGTTCGTGCCGAACTGGAACGTATCTTATATAATAAGGAGTATCGGCAGCAGATGCTTGACGGATACGAATATATGGCATCGCGTCTGGGCGATGCAGGTGCTCCGAAGCATGCGGCGCAAGAAATGGTACGCTTATTGCGAATGTGAAAAACTTACATAATGAAAGCCTTTTAGTTTCAAAAGGATGATAAAATAGTTAAAAGGTATGAAGCCGGTGCAGTATAAGCCCGGCTTTCGTATTTTATAGACAGAACATAAAAATGATGTGAGACCGATAATGAGTAAGAAACAAACAAAAGGACTTTGATTATGAAAAAATTACATTGGTTAGTTTTGATGATGTGTTTGACTGTATTGCCTGCTTTACAGTCGTGCGATGATTCCGATGGATATTCAATCGGCGATTTCTCTTATCCGAACTGGGCTACGGTGCGTGTAACGGGGAATGCTTTCTATCTGAATAGTGATACCTGGGGAACGCTTTGGCCTATCAATACCAATATGGGTTGGTATCAGCCTGTAGATGGACAACGCGTGGTGACTATCTTCAACCCTATTTATGATAATTATGGAGAATATGACCACGCAGTGAGGATTAAGCGTATCTGGCATGCTCTGACAAAAGGGGTAGAACCGCTGACGGCTGAGAATGAAGAAGAGTATGGTAATGATCCGGTCTTTATTTATAAAGGTGACATCACTATCAGCGGAGGTTATATGAATATCATCTTTATGCAGAACTTGCCGAAGAATTCGGAGACGAAACATCGTATCAGTCTGGTGCAGCGTGCCGAAAGTGCTGAAGTGCCTTTGGATGATGAAGCCGGTGATGATGGATATATCCATTTGGAACTACGCTACAATGATTACGATGACTTGAGCGGGGTTCGTGTAGCCGGATTGGTGTCGTTCAATCTAAAAGATTTGGATATTACTTCTGAAACGAAAGGTATCAAGTTGAAACTGAATTCGGAAGTGAATAAGGAAGTTGAAATAACTTTTGATAAACAACCTGATAATAGCGATAAAGCTTCTAACTTAGATTTTTCGAAGATGCAATTGAAGTAGAGTAAAGTGTTTTGTTTGAGGCCGGGTGAATGTGAATTCCCCCGGCTTTTTTGTTTTTTACAGCAGTGTCAATACATAAAGGTAGACCACTGCAGCGGGAATAGCCAACAAGGCACTGTCAAAACGGTCGAGCATTCCACCATGTCCGGGAAGAATGTGCCCTGAATCTTTGATACCTAACTGGCGTTTCATCAATGACTCCGTCAAATCTCCCCACGTACCGAAGATGACAACAACCAATGCAAGGCCTGCCCATTGCAGAACGGATATGAACGGGAAGTAATGTGCGAACACAAAAGAAGAAGCGATAGAAAATACACCGCCTCCAATGCTTCCTTCCCATGATTTCTTGGGAGATATGCGCTCAAATAAACGATGTTTGCCTATCAGTGACCCCACGCAGTATGCGCCTGTGTCACTCAACCATATGAAAACGAAAATGGAAAGCGGCAGGATAGGGTTGTAGGTCACGCTGCTTTCTGCCGGGTTGTACTGGAAAGCAAGTACGTTGAGCAATGCAAATGGTAATGCCACATACATCTGGCTCAGCATGGAGTAAGCCCAGTTGCCGATAGGATTCTTCTTTTTCAGATACAATTCTGTAATCATCAGGTAAAGCAGTAATGCCAGATAGGGTAGGAATACCTGTGCTCCAATGGTTGACTGGCAGAATCCCATTACGGCTAAAAATAGATAGGCGCCCCCTAAGGCTGTAATCGTTTTATTGACTTGTACTTCACCGCTTTGGTTGACCAGGTGGGAAAACTCATGTACGCTCAGTGCACCGATAATGGTGAACAGGATACCGAATGAAAGGGGGCTGTATAGGATACAGCCCACCAATACTACTACGAATAACACACCTGTAATGGCGCGTTGTAAGAAATTGCTTTTCACGGTTATTCCGTTTTTAATTCTTTATTCTTTTGTTGGTCGTTCTACAGAAACTTTAGTGCCTTCTGCAGAAACCTTTGTATTGCCGATTTCTTTTCCGCCTTCAACATTGTTTTCTTCTTCGGCTTTTACCTCTTTTTCGCTTTCTACAGCTCCTTTGGCGGCTTCTTCTTCGGCTTTTTTCAAGTCTTCTGATACCTTGTTGGCACTGATTTCTTCTGAACGGGAAGCCCAGGGACGTTTACCGAAAATCTCTTCCACATCCTCAGCGAAGATAACTTCTTTGTCTATCAATAGCTGTGCCAACTGGTTGTGCCCATCCTTGTGTTCGGACAAGATTTGTTTGGCGCGTTCGTACTGCTCATTCACCATGCTCTTCACTTCTTCATCAATCAGCTCGGCAGTCTTTTCGCTGTACGGACGATTGAAGGAGTACTCTTCATTGTTGTAATAGCAGAGGTTAGGCAACTTTTCGCTCATACCCAGATAAGCAATCATGCCGTAAGCCTGTTTCGTTACGCGTTCCAGGTCGTTCATGGCACCGGTTGAGATACGTCCCAGAAATAAGTCTTCGGCAGCACGTCCACCCAGTGTGGCGCACATCTCATCGAGCATCTGCTCTTTGGTGGTAATCTGGCGTTCTTCGGGCAGATACCACGCAGCACCCAGTGCACGTCCGCGCGGAACGATAGTCACCTTAATCAGCGGGTTGGCGTATTCCAGCAACCAGGAGATGGAGGCATGTCCAGCTTCATGGATAGCGATGGAACGGCGTTCTGCTTCGGTTGTAATCTTTGTTTTCTTTTCCAAACCACCTACGATGCGGTCTACTGCATCGAGGAAGTCTTGTTTGCCTACAAACTTCTTGCCGTGGCGTGCTGCAATCAATGCTGCCTCGTTGCAGACATTGGCTATATCAGCACCGGAGAAACCCGGAGTCTGACGTGACAGTAAGTCCACATCCACTGTATTATCTATCTTAATGGGGCGCAGGTGTACGCCGAATACTTCTTTACGTTCGTTAAGGTCGGGCAGGTCTACGTGTATCTGGCGGTCAAAACGTCCGGCACGTAGCAGGGCCTTATCCAGTACGTCTACGCGGTTGGTAGCAGCCAGGATGATGACACCGCTGTTAGAACCGAAACCATCCATTTCAGTCAATAACTGGTTCAACGTATTTTCGCGTTCGTCGTTGCCACCCATTGCGGCAGCTTTGGCACGGGCACGACCTACAGCATCAATTTCGTCGATAAATACGATACATGGTGCTTTCTCTTTTGCTTGGCGGAACAGGTCGCGTACACGTGATGCACCTACACCGACAAACATTTCCACGAAGTCGGAACCTGCCAGTGAGAAGAAGGGTACGTTTGCTTCACCTGCCACAGCTTTAGCAAGCAAGGTCTTACCGGTTCCCGGAGGGCCTACCAGCAATGCGCCTTTAGGTATCTTACCACCCAGGTCGGTGTATTTTTGCGGTTCTTTCAGGAACTCTACAATTTCTTCTACTTCCTGTTTCGCTTCGGCAAGTCCCGCCACATCCTTGAATGTAACTTTCACAGGAGTTCCCTTCTCAAACAGTTGAGCACGCGATTTGCCGACATTAAATATGCCGCCACCGCCTGCACCGCCACCACCGCTCAAACGGCGTGACATGAAAATCCAGAAACCGATGAGGAAAGCGATAGGCAGAATTTGCCACAAGATAGCACCGAAGTAATTCCGTTTCTTCTCGTAGCTGATGGAGCCATCGAAGTGCTGCTCATCCCTTTCTTTTTGGAGGAAGTCTCCCAGGCTTTCGCGTGAAGGGGCTTCAGTCGCAATCATGGGATTCTTACCCACCCGGCTGGAGTCTGCCTGGAATACGTTTTTCACATGTTGCGGCTTGATGTATGCTTCTACCGAGTTGTCATCGTAACCGATGATTTTACTCATATAGCCGTCGCGCACATATTGCTGAAATTCATCATAGGACACCGTTTTGGTGCCTGTACTGTTCTCGTTGGTGAACCACAGACCCAAAAGCATCATGGCTATGATCATATATAACCAGTTCAGGTTGAACTTGGGCATATTAACCTTATTGGGTTTTTTGTTAGCGTTATTGTTATTATTGTCCATAGGGCTTGTTAATCAATATCAGGTATTTTGGTTAGTTTGGCGTCAGCCCAGAGATGCTCCAGGTTGTAGAAATCTCTCGTTTCGGGTAGAAATACGTGAACCAGTATATCGGAATAGTCCATTGCTACCCATTCGGCATTGCGCAGTCCGTCTATAGCAAATGGTTTGCTACCGACACCTTTGCGGGTGAATTCCTTCACAGACTCTACAATGGCAGTCACCTGGCTGGGGGAGTTTCCCTGACAAATGACGAGATAGTTGCAGATAGTATCGCCAATTTTAGAAAGATCTGCTATTACAATATTTTTTCCTTTTTTATCTTGTATACCTTCGGTTATTTGTTGAATGAGTTTCTTTGTTTCGTTCATTACTTATTA
>CAMTFK010000173.1 GCA_947071285.1 uncultured Bacteroides sp.
ACACTATCCTCTTCGTCGGCAGCGTCAGATGTGTATAAGAGACAGCTCTTGCAACGATCAAGAAGATATTTCAGTTTCACAGAACGAAATAAAATCTCTTTCAGTATCCCTAGGCGGAGTTGAGACAAGAGCTTCTACTCCATCGGACATCATCACATCAGATATTAAGAATGTGAACAGTGTATTAATCAACCTAACTGACATTAATGGAAAAATTATCACATCAAAATCAGTTACCAAAGATGAAGTTATGGACTCTGAATGGAACAGACTTACTGATCCGGCAAAAGGATTGAAGTTCATAAATATCCCCCGGGCAGTTTCTAAAGTATATGTTTACGGAAATCCGGGAAACGCTGTGAACAACAATATAATCAGTACCAAACTGGCAGACCAGCAAGGTAGTGGAGTACTTTATTACGGCATGGACGATGACCTGACACCTATAGAAAACGAGCCGATCAATCCGACCCCGACATCCGGAAAAACATATACGGCGGTAGTAACCATAGCCCCTATCGTAGCCCGTCTGCAAATCACGAAAATCTCATTCAAGGATGGAGGTAATTTCGATTTCACCCGAAATATTGATGGAGTGGACAAAAAGGCAACTATCACTTGGACAGGATTCACCGGAAATGTAAAAGGGCTCTATATGAACAACTTCTATAATGAGTACAAACACCCGGGAACCATGGAAAACCTATTCCTCAATCCTACATCTGACGGACATATCCAGAATGGCATGTGGACTTTTGGTACAAATCCGATAGTGGATGCAGCCTCATTTGCCAGTTATTCTATTTATAATGCAGACGGTACATATGGTAATCTGCCATTAGATTTAGCAGGTAAATGCTACGCCTTCAACTTCTTCCCCGGCACAGTTATACCACAATTGCATCTGGATCTTTCCGACCTGAAAGTCACAGACCTCAAATCAAGCAACACAGAGGTATTTAACCCAGAATTAGCGAATAGTGCGCGTTTTGCCAATATAGTGAAGTATTATAAGGATATCAATACGGAGATGACAGCAGCCGACTTCAAGCCCGGTACACTTTATAATATGGAAATAGAGTTAATTCCAATGCTGGATAACGACTTGGGCAATGTACAATACAATGTGCTGGTAAAAGTCACTATCGCTCCGTGGAAAGAGGAAACAATCACTCCGGGATTTGATCTGGAACAATAAGTTTCGGCAATAATCAAAACAAAAGATATGAAAAAGGCAATAATGCTATACATCCTGTTACTGGTAACAGTGACAGGGTGTATAAAAGAAAATCTGGATGATTGTGAGACGACTTTGTACTTCAGCTATCTAGGCGATGAGACAAAGGAAATCTTTCCCCAGAAAATAGAAAAGGTAGATATGTATATATACAATCAGAACAACGTATGTATACAAAAAGCAGTTCTCAACCGGAAAGAACTCGGCCGCCAACGCGGAACTACCTTGAATTTGCCAAGCGGTCAATATCATGTGGTGTGTTGGGGGAATTCCCTCAATGATACAAAAATAAATGAAGGGTCTTCTCTGAAAAACAATATAGTCGGAGCCCCCCATTATTTTACGAAAGAACTGATAACGACCAATGACAGTCTCTATTTTGGAGAAAGAGAAATAACAATCACCAATGAAGGCTATAGAACTGACACCGTTCATTTCAGCAGTGCGCATATAAAAATGCGGATAGAGTTGGAAGGATTGGACGCCGTCAACAATACGCGCGCGGCAGTTTCCCCCATCAGTATAGAAGTGGGGAATCTAAGCTCAACCGTAGACTTTACCAAAACGTTTTCGAATGAGCGCATCTCTTATTACCCGTTGGTCAACTTTGATTCGGGCATACAAAAGTTTGGAGCAAAGTTCAACGTGTTACGATTTAATAATGATAATGAAGTATATCTGCGATTGCATGATAATCAGACAAACAAAGAGCTATACACTATGCAACTGAAGGACTTCATGAAAGAAAATAACATTACTGTAGAAGGCATCAACGAAGCAACGGTAGGTATCCGTATCCGCTTCAATGGAACCGCCGTCACAGTGAAACCCTGGGACGAAGAAGTAATCAGACCGGGGCTATAACCCCTAATGTATTATGAAGCTAAATATAAAATATCGGATCTATTGTTTGCAATTACTTATCGCGTCACTCTTGCTGTATTCTTGCAGTGAAAACGAGACACCAATATCAGAAACAACCAATGACCAAGCCCGGTTAAGTTTTCTAATCAAAACAGCCTCGGCAGACAAGGTTCTGGTAACCGGAGATGAAGGTAGTTTTTCCAGTCTGGCACTTTATATATTCAATAAAGAGAGCCAGCAGCGTGAGTATTCGGAACTTATTCCGGAGTTCACTCCGCAGAAGTTGCAAGAGTATTCACGATCTGTCAATGTGTCTCCGCAGACCAAAATAATTTATGCGATTGCCAATTACAATGATCCGGACAAGATGTTTTCTACTCCTGTCACTGCCGATCTTACTTTGCAGCAACTCGAGGGACTGACTGTATCCAGTAGTACTTTTACCGACAACAGTCTGTTGATGATTGGAAAAAAAGAAGTCCAAATCAATAGCACCAATGTCGTTGCAGAAGTTCCCTTGGAACGGTTGGTTGCACGAGTAGATATTTATATGTTCAAGAATCAGGAACTGGCAAGCTCAAATGTTGTTGTGACCTCCATTAAGTTGGTAAATCAGGTACTTAATACTAATTGTGTGCTGGAAGACGTATCAATGCCTGCACCTGTAACCCTGAGAAATGCCAATCATTTAATTCTAGGAGGAGATGGTTTGCAGCTCATTCCATCCGATCTATCAGGAATAACTCCGGATAAGGCGCATGTTTCATTCTATACATACCGGAATATGGTTCCCAATGGTAAAGAGGATGCTAGCGCTCCCTATCTCCTGATTGCTGCTACATTAGATGGAAAAAACCGCACCTATAAGGGGTATCTGACGGACCAGGGACAAACCACCAACAAGTATAGCTTGTTGCACAACACAGTATATCGCGTCATAGCTATGCTCGAGCATCCTGACAATTACTTGACTATAAAGACAACTCCCTATCCATGGGAAGTTGCCTATTCAGAAATCGGACAAGCAGTGACAGACGGTGACTATCAGCTCCAACCTTATGACGGAAGTGACACAGGAGCCACCACAGGTATTGTGCAGTATCCATATATAAAGAATGGAGAAGCTCGAAATGAAACGTCATATGCCAGCTATAACTTTAGCCTGACAGCCCCCGCCGGTGCCGTATGGACAGCCACGCTGACCAATGGCCTTGACTTTACTTTCGGAGCAAACGGCTCTATCAATGGGGCGCAGGCTGTTTCAAAAGGAATAGCCCGCAATGAACCCTATGAAATAAAGATCGGGGCAACCAAGCCTTGGAACGGTACTTCCAAAAGCACCTATTTCTATATCACAGTGGGAGGTGTCAAACTCAAGATTAACCCCAAACTAAGTAACGATGCCCGTCAGTTTCCGGGTGATAACGACACGGACATCTTAATCCGTCAAACTGAATATAAATAGAATGAATTATGAAACGAAATAAACTATACATCATCCCGTTGATATTCTCATTGTTCTGGGGATTCATCTCATGTGAGAATGAAGCTCTGATAGAACCAACGGATACAAAACCGGCAAACGGAATCATCTTGAAACTCTCTATGCCGCGTCCGGCGGCCTCACGCGCCGTGGAGGAACCCGGAGAAGATGCACTCAATGAAAATACGATAAAGACACTGGATGTTTTTATTTATCGGGAAGGGGCAGACGAGTGTTTGTTCTACCAGCATTTTGCACTATCTCCGGAGCTGACCGGAACCGGCGAACATTTGGAGAAACTGAATGTGGCTCAAGAAAGATTCGACCTGAATATGAATCATGCTATTTACGTTGTAGCCAATAGCACTGCCACCATTCCATCTGATGGTCTGGCACTGACAGCATTGAAGTCACTTGCCGCTCCCACTCTGGATGCAGACAAGAAGCAAGACACTTTCATCATGGATGGAAAACAAACAATGGTATTGAATGACGGGCAAGTTGTCAACAAAGAAATTCCCGTCATCCTCAGACGTGCTGCCGCTAAAATAAGAATCAGCCTGAACTATGTGAACGGTTATTCGCCGATGGATGGCAACATGCCTTCTAAAAAAATAGTGAACTATGCTGCCGATGGCTCATCCATTGCAGATGGAAATACCAGTACTGCTGCACTCCAAAGCATGGATGCATTTACAGAACAGAATACAGGTGCAAGTTATAACAATCAATTCATCCTCTACTCGTATGCCAACGACTGGACAAAAGATACAAGCAAAGAAACATATGTGCTCATCAATGTACCGATAAAGGATGCAGGCAACAGTACCCACACCCAGAACTATTACAAAATTCCCGTGAACTATCGGTTGCCGGACGGAAGTACAGACCAGGCTGAGAGTATTTACAAGCTGGAACGTAACCATCTGTATGATATTCGTGTGAACATAGATCAAAAAGGAGATACCGACCCACATTCCGCAGTTACGCTGAATGCAGGTTACACCATACAGGATTGGACTACCCATGAAGTATTGGTTTCTGTAGAGGGTATAAATTTTATCTACGTAAGAGATACTAAGATTTCCATGCCAAACAGTACTCAGTTTACAACTACATTCCAGTCATCCACACCAGATGTGGAAATCAAAAATATAACTGTAAACGGAGTATCGGTCAGCAATGGCAGCAAAGAAATAAATATCGTAGCCACCCCGAATGCCAAGTCGGGAACGATTACCATCACAAGTCCCCTCCCGGAAAACTTCTTAGCCAAAGAAGTCACTTTCCTGGTGCAGAATGGTGCCAACCGCACTCAGACGGTTACTGTATCCCAATATCCGGCTCTGTATATCGGATCTGATATTTCAGCCGACGCCCCCGGAGGAAGCCAGGGACAGAATAATACGAAAATGTACATCATGAGCTCGTTTGTTGCCGATTTTTCCACACTTCCCAATCCGGATGAATTTGATGAAGACTTTGGCGCCGGATACTCTCACTATGCAGCTAATCCTGCATTGGGTGCATCCTATGCAGGCTATATACGCGACAATGCTGTGCTTGGTTATCCGTTGGTCGACGGTGAGCATGCCACCATAGATACGGAAGAAAATAACCGGAGAGTATCTCCCAGTTTCATGCTTGCTTCGCAACATGGAACCACGACAGCAGGTTCCTACTCAGCATCAAGAATCAAATGCCGGGATTATGTGGAACGTGATGCTACCACCGGCGAAACCTATTCCGACTGGCGAATGCCCACACAGGCAGAGCTTTATATGATAGACATCTTACAAAACATCAAAGCGTGCGAAGTCAAGGGAATTCTTGAAGGAAACTACTACTGGAGTTCAAACGCCAGCGGCGCCATCAACTTCATGGACCCACGTGTGGGGCAAGGCGGTAAGTTTAGTCCCATAAATGCATCCGTGCGGTGTGTTCGTGATGTCCGATAACAATATAGATAGATTAAAAATAGAAATGTATGAAACGAGCAACCTACCTTATAGCACTCCTCAGCCTTCTCCTGGCTTCTTGCGCAGATGAAGACCAATTCGATAATCCGCCGACTGAGAACAGCAGAACCGCCTTTCAGTTTTCGGTAAATACGCCTGACTATCAGCCCGTACACACCCGTGCCGCAGTTGATGAGAATGCAGTCAATGACTTATGGTTAATGACTTTCGATGCCAGCGGGCTTTTCATCGGACGGGCACATGCCTCCCTGCTGACCAGCAACAGCAATGGCACCGGAACATTCCGTGCCGACATACCCGATGACACGAAAATCATCCACCTCATTGCCAACTATAACCAATGGGACAGCTTCGACGAGCGTGCCGCCATGCAAAAAGATGAAAGAGAAATCATCCCTTCATTAGCCAGCAATAAACTGGCATTCTGGGGAAGACAAACCATTTCTTCAGCCGGTGATACTCCCAATATCACACTTTACCGTAATCAAGCAAAGGTGACGGTTGAGAATGAAACAACTAATTTTGAAGTGACAGGATATGCACTCTGTAACTATACAAATAGCGGAACAGTGGCTCCCTTCAATCCGGACGCCTCTCCCACTCCATTCATCCTGATAGATGGCAAGCCCACCTTGCTGAGCAGTTCCATGGTCAAAACCGACCAGAACAGTGCCGATTGCAATCTGGAACCTAAGTATATGTTCGAGAATGAAAACTATTCCAACAACCAGGCATACATCATCATCAAAGGCATACTGGCTGGAAAAACAGAAGAACTATACTATAAGATACAGCTTCTTGACAGCGATAAGAAGCCTTATCCCATTATGAGAAATTATCACTATAAAGTAGTGATTAAATCTTTCAGTGAAAGTGCCAACGGAAGTACAGCTTTTAGCGATGCCAAAACCTCAGAGCCTTCCAACAACATCTATGCTGAGATATTCAAGGAATCACCTTCCATAGCGGATAACAATAATAATGTATTGACGGTAAGCAGACTACATTTTCTTTTCACGAAAGGAGGCACCCTGAATGTATCTGCACAATATACGGCAAACGGAGTGACTGATAATTCAAAAATCAGCGTCTCCATAGCGGAAGACCAGGGAAGTATACTCCATAACTTGAAGTATGACGGCAACGGTAATATCACCGCCGATGTATCCCGCATCATTGCAGGACAGTATGAAGCAACAATCACCGTCAAAGCCGGCGTATTGTCCCGTACGGTAACGGTTGTGTCCAGCGCATTGTACCTGTTCGACCCAGCCTCCTTATCACCGGAAATATATACCGGTCGTGACCAAGACGTAACGTTGAGTTTCAGCATACCTTCCACAATACCCTACTATTTGTATCCGTTGAAGTGTACCATCACTACAGCCAATCTGTATCCGGTAGAACCGAATAAGAATCTGCAAATAGAATATACGGATGGCGGGTATCAATATGTTTACTGGGCTGACGGCCCCGGAACCAAAACACTGAACTTCCGCACCAGCCTTGAAAACAGTGACGAAACGGTTCTGATTGCCAATGAAATCTTCCAGACAAAAAGTGTGGAAGTAAAATCACGGCAATTCACCAATGTGTCCATAAACAGTAACAACTTTGTCAACTACGGTGCGAACAATACAGCAAGCCTGATGTTTACTATTCCATCATATCCGGACTATCCGCCCACATACCCGCTGACGGTGTTTGTTGCAACCCAAAACCTGCAAACCACTCAAAGCGGATGGACGGCAGTGGCTGGCGGTTATCAGTATACGTACGCCTCACAGCCTTCAGGAGCTCAAATAGTGACGTTTACCTCCAAAGAAGCAATCAGCAGTGAGAAAGTGGTTATTTCTGCACCGGGATTTAGTCCTACGACTATTGATTTCCAGAATATTCTGGGAAGTTCTGTCACCATTAGCAATACGATACGGGTGTACCAAAATAATGGATTGCTCAGAATCCCCGGTTATACTGTAGTATCCTCGGATAGCAATATTGCATCCGGTTTTACAACAAGCCGAACGAGCACTTATTCAACAACGCTACATGCCGGCGCGCAAATAAATGATGTAGTAACCTTCACATTGAATGGCTATGGCTATTCTGCCACATACAAAATAGAAGAACTGCTACAAAATCCGGCCATCGTTTTACAATAATAAATGAATGAAAAATATGAAAACTATTAAATTTCTCCTATTGGCAACCCTGATGCTCACATACACTATCAGTACGTACGGGCAGGACAAAAGCCACTACATGCCCAAATTTGCTATTAAAACAAACGCATTATATTGGGCCACCACTACTGCTAACCTCGGATTTGAAGTCGGACTTTCCAAGAAACTCACTCTTGATATATCCGGCAATTATAATCCTTGGAAGTTCTCCGATCACAAACAGATTAAGCATTGGCTGGTGCAACCAGAACTCCGTTACTGGTTGTGCGAACGTTTCTACGGACACTTCTTCGGGGTACATGCCCACTATGCAGAAGCTAATGTGAGCAACCTGAACATATTAGGTTTAGGTCACGAACGTTACCAAGGCAATATATATGGCGCCGGCATTTCTTACGGTTACCAATGGATACTGAACAAACGCTGGAGTATGGAAGCCGAAATCGGTGTTGGCTATGCCCGCATAGACTATGATAAGTACAACTGCGGTAAATGCGGAACCAAGCTCGGTGACGGACACAAGAATTACGTCGGCCCTACCAAAGTAGCATTAAACATTATATACGTCATAAAATAATATAGTCATGAAAAAGATACTGATATATTCCATTCTGTGCTTCATAGCCGTACTCCCAGTCAGTGCGCAGAAATTCTATAAAGATGCCATCACCATCACCAATGCCTCCCTGTGGCAACAGGGAGAATCACTCTACATAAATATGCAGATTGACATGCGGAACCTAAAAGTCAGCAACGACCGCACGCTGACTCTCACCCCTGTACTGGCGGGTCCCGATAATAATGTTGCCTTGCCGGAAATCATCATCAACGGACGTAGAAGACAGAAGGCTTATCTCCGTGCCATGGCCTTGGATAAGACAGCCAAGATGGAAATTCCCTACAATACGGAAGAAATATTGACCTATACTCAAATCATCCCTTACGAAGCGTGGATGGAAAATGCTCATTTGGATTTGGAAGAGGATTTATGCGGCTGTGGCGGTCATCAGGAAGTGCTGACACAGGAAATGATTATGAATGGAGTTTCTACCGAGGCAAAACGACTGGCAGCCTTGCGCCCCACTCCGTCTTTCATACAACCCAAAGCTGAAGTGGTAAAAGCACGCAGTGAACAGTACGAAGCACATCTTGATTTCCCGGTTGGCAAGTCTGTCATTCTGCCGGATTTCATGAATAACCAAACCGAATTGCGAAATATCCGGGAGATGTTCAACAAAATACAGAATGATAAAAAGTTGACTGTCACAGGAGTTTACATTGACGGATTTGCCTCACCCGAAGGGCCACTTAAGCTCAATGAACAACTATCAGAGAGCAGAGCCGAAGCTTTGAAAAAGTATCTGTCTTCACACGAGCAGATTCCGGCTAAACTCTATAACGTCTCCTTTGGTGGAGAAAACTGGGAAGGATTGGTAAAAGCGCTGGAAGCTTCCAACCTGAAAGAGAAAGCAGAATTCCTTCATATCATTCGCAATACCAGTGACATTGCCCGCCGGAAAGAAGAAATAAAACGTGTAGGTGGCGGTGTACCCTATCGTACGATGCTGAAAGAATTGTATCCGGCACTTCGTAAAGTAAATTGCCGCATTGACTATACCATCGCCAATTTCAAGGTGGACGAAGGGAAAGAGATTATCAAGACCCAGCCCCAATACCTCAGTCTGAACGAGATGTACCTGGTAGCTAATAGTTATCCTAAAGGTAGTGACGATTTTATCAATGTTTTCGACATTGCCGTGCGTATGTATCCCAATGACGAAGTAGCCAATCTAAACGCAGCAGCCGTAGCCCTATCCAAGAAGGACCTGGCTGATGCACGAAAATATCTGGATAAGTCGAATAAACAAACTGCTGAATATGCCAATAATAATGGTGTCTACTACCTGTTGAGTGGCAACACGGCACAAGCCGTTAGCGAATTCACCAAAGCCGCCCAGAATGGCAATGAAGATGCCCGGCATAATCTGGCAGAAATGGACAAGGTGAAAAATATGAAAAGATAATAAGAGAATAACTAAGAAGGAGGTTGTGTCAAAACTCTGGCACAACCTTTTTTATGCACAAAGCCCAGACT
>CAMTFK010000174.1 GCA_947071285.1 uncultured Bacteroides sp.
ATACAGCACCTTGCACAGCAGCACCCACAGCTACTACTTCATCCGGGTTCACACCTTTGGAAGGAGCCTTGCCGAAGAAGTCTTCAACCAACTTCTGTACAGCCGGAATACGAGAAGAACCACCTACAAGGATTACTTCGTCAATATCAGCATTGTTCAAACCAGCGTCAGACATAGCCTTCTTACAGGGTTCCAGACAAGCCTGAATCAAATTGTGAGCCAGAGCTTCAAACTTAGCACGGGTCAAAGTCTTAACCAAGTGCTTGGGCACACCACCTACCGGCATGATATACGGTAAGTTGATTTCGGTGCTTGTAGAAGAAGACAATTCAATCTTAGCCTTTTCAGCAGCCTCTTTCAAACGTTGCATAGCCATCGGGTCCTGAGTCAGGTCAGCACCTTCGTCGTTCTTGAATTCTTCTACCAACCAGTTGATGATTACATGGTCAAAGTCATCACCACCAAGGTGAGTATCACCATTCGTTGATAAAACTTCGAACACACCGCCACCGAATTCAAGGACAGAGATATCAAATGTACCACCACCAAGGTCGAATACGGCAACCTTCATATCTTTGTTCGCTTTATCGATACCGTAAGCCAATGCAGCAGCTGTCGGTTCGTTCACGATACGTTTCACTTCCAGACCGGCAATCTGACCGGCTTCTTTGGTAGCCTGACGCTGAGAATCGGAGAAGTAAGCCGGAACGGTGATAACAGCTTCCGTCACTTCTTGTCCCAAATAATCCTCAGCAGTCTTCTTCATTTTCTGAAGAATCATGGCTGAAATTTCCTGCGGAGTATACAGACGGCCGTCTATATCTACACGCGGCATATTGTTGTCACCCTTCACCACCTTATAAGGCATACGGGCTATTTCTTTTTGTACCTGGTCCCATGATTCACCCATGAAACGTTTGATTGAGAACACGGTTCTCGTCGGGTTCGTGATAGCCTGACGTTTTGCAGGGTCACCCACTTTACGCTCGCCACCATCTACGAATGCTACGATAGACGGAGTAGTGCGTTTTCCTTCACTGTTTGCAATTACTACAGGTTCGTTTCCTTCGAATACGGAAACGCAAGAGTTTGTAGTTCCTAAGTCAATACCAATAATTTTTCCCATGATCGTTACTATTTTATTTGTTATTATTCAAGTTTCATCTCATCTGCCTCAGCAGCAGACGCCAATAGAAAGACAAACGTCGTGCCAAATTGTTCAGAGGGGTTGTAATTTTATTGCTTGGCAGGAATGCTGTCAGTTTGGCAGAAATATTCTTTCCTTTTCTGTCGAAAATTACCAATTGTTAATCGTTGTCCTATAGAAATGCGCTACTTTTGCAGACTGAAAACGAGATAAGCAACAAACATGGAAAGAGATAGCATTGATTTTAAAAACATGGACATTGCGGCATTGTTCCGCAAATTATTACTCCCTACTGTACTGGGTATGATATTTTCCGCCTTATTTGTAATTACAGACGGGATATTCGTAGGAAAAGGCATTGGCAGTGACGCACTTGCAGCAGTAAACATAGTGTCACCATTATGGTTATTCTCCACCGGCATCGGGTTGATGTTTGGTGTAGGAGCCTCTGTTGTGGCATCCATTCACCTATCTCATGGAAAGGTGAAAGCCGCCCGCATCAATATCACACAGTCCATAGTCGTATCTTCACTATTATTGCTTACAACCTCTACCCTATTCTGCAGCTTTGCTCCGCAGGTAGTGCAGCTATTGGGCGGTTCGGAACGGCTGGCTCCATTAGCAATAGAATATATGATGTGGTTTGTTCCATTCTCGGCATTTACCGCCCTGCTCAATTCGGGTATGTTCTTCCTGCGTCTGGATGGTTCGCCTAACTTTGCCATGATGTGCAACGTAGTGGCTGCCGTCCTGAATATCATTCTTGATTACCTGTTCATCTTCCATTTTGGTTGGGGAATGTTCGGTGCGGCCATTGCCAGTGCTATCGGTACTACGGTTGGTGCACTGATGATAATTGTCTACCTGTCCCGTCGTAAATGTGCCTTACGCTTCTACCCGGTGAAACTAAGCCGCAAGAGTATGCAACTGACTCGCCGTAACATAGGCTATATGTGCCGTTTGGGTTCCTCCGCATTCCTGTGCGAAGTCGCTATTGCCTGTATGATGTTTGTCGGCAATATCGTATTCATACACTATCTGAAAGAAGAAGGTGTGGCAGCATTCAGTATTGCCTGTTACTTCTTTCCTATTATATTTATGGTGTACAATGCCATTGCCCAGTCGGCACAACCCATCATCAGTTACAACCACGGACTTCACGAAGAAACCCGCGTCCGCCGCGCCTACCTGTTGGCACTGAAAACAGCCATTGGTTGCGGTGTAGCCTTTGCGCTGATAACGGCATTGTTCAGTCCGGAGATTGTCTCCATGTTCATCGACCGCAGTTATCCGGCTTACGAAATAGCCAGTAAAGGACTTCCTTTCTATGCTACCGGCTTTATATTTTTTGCCATCAACATCGTTTCCATCGGATATTTCCAAAGTGTGGAACGGGCACGATATGCCACTATCATCACCCTACTGCGAGGTTTCGTTCTGTTGACGACTTGTTTCTTCAGTCTTCCCCTACTCCTTGGCAATCCGGGCATCTGGCTGGCAACCCCACTGGCAGAGTTACTCACTACCCTCTTCATACTCATTATTTATATAAGAGCGAAAAGGAAGCGCAAAAAAAATATAGTATCTTTGCCACATGGAAACGATGATAAAGAAATTCTGCCAAAGATACAGACTCCCGGAAGAAAGCCTGCGTGAACTTTTGTCACACATGACAGAATATCATTTCGGCAAAGGGGACACAATTGTAAAAGAAGGGGAACGTAATACCAATTTCTACATTCTAAAGAAAGGTATCTGGCGCTCTTACTACATGATGGATGGAACCGAAAGTTCCCTCTGGTTTGCCGGAACAGGCGAGATAGCTTTTTCTTCCTGGGGATACGTCAACAATGAAGTTTCTTTGGTTAATATTGAATCCGTGAATGAGAGCACTGCCTACTGCATCGCTAAACCTGCTCTGGAGGAACTCTTCAATCAATCCATTGAATTAGCCAATTTCGGCAGAAAGGTTTTTGAACAGGAAGTCCTGCTCATTGATGGTTACACAGTGGCATACGGAACCCCCAGTGCCAAGGAACGCTATCTGACTTTAATGGAAGAGAACCCGGAACTATTGCAAGATGTTCCACTGAAACATCTTGCATCGTATCTATATATCACACCACAATCTTTGAGCAGAATACGGGCAGGTCTGAAAAGAAGGAAATAATTCCGTAGAACTTTTATGGGATTAATAGTCTCTTTACCCTTTCCTGACTATACCTGGTCCTTACTTGCTCCGTACATTCTCCGTACTTGCTCCGTGTAGAGGGACTTCTAAGTGGAGAATGTACGGAGCAAGTAAGACTCAGATACGAACCGGGTACGAACCGGATATCTTAAAAAAAAACATTAAATAGCACCCATGATGGATATAAACCAGATTATCGATAACATAGGCATCCTCCCGGAACCATCAAAAAATGCATTGAAGGAGATTATTACCGAGATCACTTACCCCAAAGGGCACATACTGTTCAGAGCGGATAAAGTAGAGACAAAAGTATATTTCATCAAGCGGGGGATTGTGCGTGCTTACACTGAGATGGAGGATAACGAAATCACATTTTGGTTCGGACGTGAAGGTGATACGGCAGTTTCGATGAAAAGCTATGTGAACGGCCGGAAAGGTTATGAGAATATAGAGCTTCTGGAAGAATGCGAATTGTATGAGGTGAAGAAACAAGCCTTGCACGAACTCTTTGGCAAGGACATACACATAGCCAATTGGGGAAGGGAATTTGCAGAACAAGAATTGCTCAAAACCGAAGAGCGATTTATCAGCAGGCAACTCAAAACATCCACGGAACGTTACAGGGAACTGATGAATAACAACCCTGATCTGCTACAAAGAGTACAGTTAGGATATATTGCTTCATATCTGGGCATTACCCAAGTCAGCCTGAGCCGCATCCGGGCGAAGTTCCGGTAAAATCACTTTTTATCATTTGTTAAACGGGAAGTCAAAGCAATTCATGACCTTTGTACTCAAAAACAAAAGTTATGAGTTGGATATATTTAATTGTTGCCGGACTGTTTGAAGTGGCATTTACATCGTGCATAGGCAAAGTGAAAGAAACAACCGGGAGCGAGATGTACTGGTGGCTGACCGGTTTCCTGATTTCTATGAGTATCAGCATGTATTTGTTGATAAAAGCAACGCAAATCCTACCTATCGGTACGGCTTACGCAGTATGGACGGGAATAGGCGCAGTGGGAACCGTATTGGCGGGTATATTGATATTCAAAGAGCCTGTCACTGTATGGAGAGTGTTTTTTATTGTAACACTGATCGGCTCGATTATCGGACTGAAAGTTGTATCACATTAAAACAAAAACAGGGTGCCAATCGAACATTGACACCCTGTTTTTTTATCTTCTGATTATCTGAATCACTTCTTCACCAACACCATCACCAGCGTATTGCTTGCATCGTAAAGTCCGATGCCTCCGCCTGCCAGTTTGCCAAAAGACTTCACTTCATTCAGCGCTTTCAGCACACGGCCTTCCACTTCCATATCCGGGCAAGCCATCATAGTGCTCACGAGTTGCGGGAAAGAGATAGCGGATGAATTTTCATTATCTGCAACAAACCCTCCGTTGATAAGATTACAACCGGCATTGCCATGTATTCTTTTTTCGGCAAGATTGAATTCAATAAACGGTTGCTTTTCCATTCCTTCGGGAATAGCCTGACCGCCAGCTTCGGAAATCATCCACTTACCACTTAAATCTGATAGTTTCACTGTAGGAGCTTTCTTTTGTAATACAATAATAGGGCGATTGGATGAACCGCACAAAGCCATGTTCTCTTTGCCCAACTTCTTATACTTCTTCACCTGTCCTAAAGCAGACAAAACGTTTTGTTCCAACGTCATGTCCGGACAAGCCATACGTGTGCTTGCCATGGCTCCAAGGTCAATCGTACCGGGTTTAGCATTCACGTCGAATGAACCCATCATACGATTACAACCACTGTTACCGAATACTTTTCCGGTAGATGTGTCAAAGCCTATAAAGGGAAATTCCTGATTAGGAGCGGGAACTACGGCAGCGCCGTTGATTTCTATGATATTCCATTCGCCACTGATGGAAGACAGCGTCGCAGCATCTTTGGACGAGCGACAAGATGACAAAGCTACCAAAGCCCCTGCCATACAGAGAGAAACAAATACTTTCTTCATTGTTATTCGTTGTTTAAGTTAATTTTCGCGGGACAAATATAGTACAAAACGAGCGCATAAGCAAATTTATTTGTATTATGCTGAGGTGCAGCCTATATTCGCAAAGCCTATATATGTAAAATAACCCAAATGCAAGCAGTTTGTTTGAAAATAGATGCTATTTCTAAAAAGTATTTAGCAGGATTTTAATGTTTATCTGCGAATTAAATCCTATATTTGCTCACCAATAAAAAAGAGGTTATCCTAAACGGAAACCCACTTAGTATATTATGGAGACGGCATAATGCCATCCTTTAGTTTATAATTTGTAACTCGTAAATTTGTAATCAAAAGAAATGGGTAAAGTTCTTATTATCGGTGCAGGCGGTGTAGGTACCGTTGTTGCGCACAAAGTGGCTCAAAATCCTGATGTATTCACTGATATCATGATTGCCAGCCGCACAAAGTCCAAATGTGACGCTATCGTTAAAGCAATCGGTAACCCAAACATCCGGACCGCACAGGTGGATGCCGACAATGTGGACGAACTGGTAGCTCTTTTTAATACCTTCAAGCCCGAAATCGTCATAAACGTAGCACTCCCCTATCAAGACCTCACCATCATGGAAGCTTGTCTGAAAAGTGGAGTCAACTATCTGGATACAGCCAACTATGAACCGAAAGATGTGGCTCACTTTGAATATAGCTGGCAATGGGCATACAAGAAACGCTTCGAAGACGCCGGACTGACAGCTATCCTGGGTTGTGGTTTCGACCCGGGTGTAAGTGGCATTTATACCGCATACGCTGCCAAACATTATTTCGATGAAATGCAATATCTGGATATCGTGGACTGTAATGCCGGTAACCACCACAAGGCATTTGCCACCAACTTCAATCCGGAAATCAATATCCGCGAAATTACCCAGAACGGTCGTTTCTATGAAAATGGCGAATGGGTAACTACCAAACCACTGGAAATTCACAAAGATCTGACGTATCCGAACATCGGACCGCGCGACTCTTATTTATTATATCACGAAGAACTGGAATCTTTGGTGAAGAACTTCCCCACCATCAAGCGTGCGCGTTTCTGGATGACGTTTGGCCAGGAATATCTGACCCACCTGCGTGTAATCCAAAATATAGGCATGGCACGTATCGATGAAGTGGATTATAACGGAGTGAAGATTGTTCCGCTGCAATTCCTGAAAGCCGTGTTGCCTAATCCGCAAGACTTGGGCGAGAACTACGAAGGAGAAACTTCCATCGGTTGCCGCATCCGTGGTTTGAAAGACGGAAAAGAGCGTACTTACTACGTTTACAACAATTGTAGCCATCAGGAAGCCTACAAAGAAACAGGCATGCAAGGTGTAAGCTACACAACGGGCGTTCCTGCCATGATAGGTGCCATGATGTTCATGAAAGGCTTGTGGAAGAAACCGGGTGTGTGGAATGTGGAAGAGTTTAATCCGGACCCGTTCATGGAACAACTGAACAAACAGGGATTGCCTTGGCATGAAGTGTTTGACGGAGAACTGGAAGTATAATTTAAATTAAAAAATTAAACATGCAAGTCGGAGATAAAGCGCCCGAAGTATTGGGCATCAACGAAAAAGGTGAAGAAATCCGCCTCAGTGACTATAAAGGAAAGAAAATAGTTCTTTATTTCTATCCCAAAGATATGACCTCAGGCTGCACGGCGCAAGCCTGCAACCTACGTGATAACTATTCGGAACTGCGCAAAGCAGGCTACGAAGTTATCGGTGTAAGCGTAGATAACGAAAAGTCGCATCAGAAGTTTATAGAGAAAAACGAACTGCCCTTCACCCTCATTGCAGACACGGACAAGAAACTCGTGGAACAATTCGGAGTATGGGGAGAGAAAAGCATGTACGGACGCAAGTATATGGGAACCTTCCGCACCACTTTCATTATTAATGAAGAAGGGGTGATAGAGCGTATCATTACGCCCAAGGAAGTGAAAACCAAGGAGCACGCCGCACAAATATTATAGAAAACTCTAAATAGCAAAAAGCAATATGGCAAAGAAAGACGAACTTATTTTTGAAAACGAAAATGGCAGCAAGATGGCATCCAGCGAAAAGTTGAAAGCCTTGCAAGCTGCCATGGACAAGATAGAAAAGAGCTTTGGCAAGGGTTCTATCATGAAAATGGGCGACGGCATCGTCGAACAAGTAGAAGTAATCCCCACTGGCTCTATCGGACTGAACGTAGCACTTGGTGTCGGAGGTTATCCGCGTGGGCGTATCATCGAGATTTACGGCCCGGAGTCATCCGGTAAAACCACTCTGGCCATCCACGCCATTGCCGAAGCACAAAAGGCTGGTGGTATCGCTGCATTCATTGATGCAGAACATGCCTTCGACCGTTTCTACGCTGCCAAACTGGGTGTAGATGTAGATAATCTCTTTATTTCCCAGCCGGACAACGGTGAACAAGCATTGGAAATTGCAGAACAGTTAATTCGCTCCTCAGCTATCGACATCATCGTCATCGACTCCGTAGCCGCCTTAACTCCAAAAGCAGAAATAGAAGGCGACATGGGCGAAAACAAGGTAGGTTTGCAAGCCCGGCTTATGTCACAGGCATTGCGTAAACTGACCGGTACCGTTAGCAAAACACGCACCACTTGCATCTTTATCAACCAGTTGCGTGAAAAGATTGGCGTCATGTTCGGCAATCCCGAAACAACGACTGGTGGTAATGCACTGAAATTCTATGCATCTGTGCGTATCGATATCCGCGGAAGCCAAGCCATAAAAAATGGTGAGGAAGTTCTTGGCAAGCAAACCAAAGTAAAGGTTGTAAAGAATAAAGTGGCTCCTCCTTTCCGTCGTGCTGAATTTGACATCATGTTCGGTGAAGGCATCTCACGTGCCGGTGAAATCATCGATTTGGGTGCAGACTTGGGTATCATCAAGAAAAGCGGCTCTTGGTTCAGCTACAACGAAACCAAGATTGCCCAAGGACGTGATGCTGCCAAACAAGTCATCCTCGATAATCCGGAACTGGCAGAGGAACTGGAAGGATTGATTTTCGAAGCATTAAAGAAAGACAAGTAATCTCCTAATAATAAAGGGGGAACCGGAACCGGTTCCCCCTTTTTCAACAAACTATTTACACCTATCAGCAGACGGCCTTATTCGAGGTTTTCCAAACGTTCTTCCAGCATCTCCATGCTTTTTTCAAAACGTTTCCAAGTATCGGTATCCATCTGTTTTTTCAGAAATTCACTATCCTTGAGTTTACCTAAATCCTTCAAACTCTTCAATCCTTTCAGGCTTTCCAGGTTCTTCAGACTTTCCAGGCTCTTCAGCCCTTCCAATCCTTGCAAACCCTCCAATCCTTTCAGGCTATCCCAAATGTCGGCATTCGCCAAATCAATATTGCCATCAATGCGATAAACATTGCCACCCTCGTTCATACCGGTATTCTGATACATCATAATGTTCTGAATATCTTTCAGCGTCATCTCTCCTTCCAGATAGACAAACTTCAAAGTGGCAGCACCGTCAATTATCATAATCAGTTCCTTCACCTTATCCCCTTTCCTGTTGATATAGAATTCAGAACTGGATACGGTTCCTTTCTGTTTCATCAGCAGTTCATACTTGGACGACTGCACCAGCGAGCGCAGGTCTTTGCGCATATCTTTCTTAATATTACTGTCCATTGTCGAGAGAATCTGCACACAATCCAACTTACCGGATACCTTTCCTATATAGATATCCTTCGTAAAAAGATTAGGGTTCATTTCAATCATCGCTTTCGATATATAAACCGAAGATACCCCTTTCATATCATTATAGGTATTGAATATGTTCTTCTGCGCCTGGCAGAGCAGGGGTAACAGCAGCAACGCACCTGCCAATAAAATTCTGTTGAGTTTCATAATCGTTTATCTTTGTATTTCTTTTTTTACTTCCTGATTCACCTTTTTCATATCGACCTGTGTTTCCTTTACCTGGGCAATACCCTGATTCAGATTAGTGGAAACTTCCAATAATGTTGCCTGCAACACGCGATAGGCTTCTTCCGGATCGGAGAATGTATCCTGCGGCGTAGGCGGACACACATCATTTCCCAACTTATCAACACCATATCCGATACCAATCAGCAACAATACAGTAGCAGCAATGCTCCCAATCCAACGCCAGTTGCGTTTAGAATTGTTAGGACGGAAGAAACGTTGTTCTTCTTCGGCCTTTTCATCAATCAGCAGGCTTAGTTTATCCCCCAGGCCCGCAGGAACTTCCACATCTCTATCCGCAGCTTGATAAAGGCTAAGAAAAAACTCTTTATCCTTCAACAGATGTTCAGGTACTTCCGTTGTTCTGAAATAATCTCTCAACGCCTCTTCCTGGCTCTCGGTAGTGTTCCCCTCGTAAAACTCGGCGAGCAGCCTTTCAATTTCCTCGACTTTCATAGTTATTCCATTTATTAAATTCCTCACGTAT
>CAMTFK010000175.1 GCA_947071285.1 uncultured Bacteroides sp.
AGCTCTGCAAGCCGGTGCAGATATACTTGCCATCTATAACGACCCGGCCTCTGACTTTGAAATAGAGAGAAAAGCAGATAATTCCCCTTTAACAATTGCCGACCGTAAAGCGCATGAAACTATTACCGGGTTTCTATGCAATACCCCTTTCCCCATTCTTAGTGAAGAAGGCAAACATTTGCCCTATGCAGAGCGTTCCGGATGGGATGCTTTGTGGATTGTGGATCCGCTGGACGGGACTAAAGAGTTCATTAAGCGGAATGGAGAGTTTACTGTAAATATTGCATGGGTTCATAATTCTGTACCGGTAATGGGAGTCATCTATCTCCCTGTGAAGAAAGAACTTTATTTTGCAGATGAGCAACTGGGTGCATATAAACTGTCCGGTATAACTTCGCGCGGAGGCGCCTCACTGGACGAATTGATGGCATCTGCCACCCGCCTGCCGGCTATGACAGCAAGAGACAGGTTTGTGATAGTTGCTTCCCGTTCGCATCTGTCGCCGGAGACTGAGGTTTATATTGAAGATATGAAACGCCTGCATTCGGAAGTGGAACTTGTGTCCAGCGGCAGTTCTATTAAAATTTGCCTTGTGGCGGAAGGGAAAGCAGACGTATATCCTCGTTTTGCACCTACTATGGAATGGGATACGGCTGCAGGACATGCCATTGTGCGTGCTGCCGGAATGGAAATCTACCAGGTAGGGAAAGAAGAACCACTTTGTTACAATAAAGAGAATCTGCTGAATCCGTGGTTTATCGTTGAACCCAAGCGAATGAAAAATTAATAAGATACAGTGTAGTGTATGACATTTGATATAGTATTTGTGCTTTTGGCACTTTTGGGCATGGTTGTTGCATTGGTGTTGGACAAGATGCGTCCCGGAATGGTGCTATTTTCTGTTGTAGTTTTGTTCTTGTGTGCAGGCATCCTGTCGCCTAAAGAAATGTTGGAGGGGTTTAGTAATAAAGGGATGATTACTGTAGCTATGCTGTTTCTGGTCAGTGAAGGTATCCGCCAGTCGGGGGCATTGGGGCAAGTTATCAAAAAATTACTTCCTGAGGGCAGAACGACAGTGTTCAAAGCCCAGCTACGTATGCTTCCTACTATCTCTTTCATCTCCGCCTTTCTCAATAATACCCCTGTTGTCGTTATATTTGCCCCGATTATTAAGCGCTGGGCAGAATCGGTAAAATTACCTGCTACCAAGTTTTTGATTCCTCTTTCTTATGTGACTATTCTGGGTGGTATCTGTACCCTTATCGGGACTTCTACCAATTTGGTGGTGCATGGCATGATTCTGGAAGCCGGCTATGAAGGATTTACTATGTTCGAGTTGGGCAAAGTTGGGATATTCATTGCTATCGCAGGTATTATTTATCTGTTTTTGTTCTCGTCCAAACTCTTGCCGGATGTTCGTAAGGATGCGGTGAAATTGGATGATGAAGAGGAAGAAGATAGCAGTTTGCACCGGGTTGAAGCAGTGCTGGGTCCCCGTTTTCCCGGTATTAATAAAAAGTTGGGTGAGTTCAACTTTCAACGTCACTATGGGGCTGCTGTTAAGGAAATAAAGCGAAGTGGTCAAAGCATTACGGAGAATCTGGATAACGAAGTATTGCGTGACGGTGATACATTGGTAGTGATGGCCGATGATTCTTTTGTTCAGACGTGGGGCGAATCTTCTGTATTCGTTTTGCTGGCCAATGGTAAGGATAATGAACCCGTTCCGGGAAAAGGGAAGCGCTGGTTTGCCCTTATCTTACTGATACTGATGATTACGGGTGCCACGGTGGGCGAATTACCGGTTGTGAAGGAAGCTTTCCCGAATATCAAGCTGGATATGTTTTTCTTTGTTTCTGTGACTACGATTATCATGGCGTGGACTAAAATCTTTCCGGCACGTAAGTATACCAAATACATTTCTTGGGATATCCTGATAACAATTGCTTGTGCTTTTGCCATCAGTAAAGCAATGGTCAACTCTGGTGTGGCAGATGTCGTGGCAAGCTACATTATCGGTATGACTGAGCATTACGGACCGCAAGTGCTGTTGGCTGCTGTCTTTATCATTACGAATTTATTTACCGAACTGATAACCAATAATGCTGCTGCTGCATTGGCTTTTCCGTTGGCGCTCTCCATTTCTTCGCAAATGGGTGTCAGCCCTATGCCTTTTTTTGTGGTGATTTGTATGGCTGCTTCCGCCAGTTTTTCTACACCCATCGGTTATCAGACGAATCTTATCGTACAAGGTATCGGAAACTATAAGTTTACTGACTTTGTCCGTATCGGTTTGCCTTTAAATATTATAGCATTCCTGATATCCATATTCCTGATCCCGTTAATTTGGCCCTTTTAATTAGATTATGACAGATAATAATATATATCCGATTTTTGATAGGATGTTGTCGAGAGAAGACAAAGAAGAGCTTCTCGGTCAACATAGTGTAATGATATGGTTTACCGGATTAAGCGGTTCCGGCAAAAGCACGATAGCTATTGCTTTGGAGCGTGAGTTGCACAAACGCGGTTTGCTGTGCCGAATTCTGGATGGTGATAATATCCGTAGCGGCATCAACAATAATCTGGGTTTCACCGAAGCTGATCGTGTGGAAAATATCCGCCGTATAGCTGAAGTTTCTAAACTTTTTCTTGATACAGGCATTATTACTATTGCTGCGTTTATCAGTCCTAACAATGATATCCGTGAAATGGCGGCTAATATCATTGGGCAGGATGACTTCCTTGAGGTATACGTCAGCACCCCTTTGGCAGAGTGTGAACGCAGAGACGTGAAAGGCTTGTATGCCAAAGCACGCCGGGGAGAGATTAAGAACTTCACAGGGATTTCCGCCCCGTTTGAAGCTCCTGTATGCCCGGCGCTAACTCTGGATACTGCAGTGCTCAGCCTGGAAGAATCAGTCAATAAGTTGCTTGAACTCGTTTTACCGAAGATACAGACTAAAAAGTGATTATATAAAAATGGAAGAATATAAATTAAGCCATCTGAAAGAACTCGAAGCAGAGTCTATTCATATCATCCGTGAAGTGGCTGCGGAATTTGAAAACCCGGTGATGCTCTATAGTATCGGCAAAGACTCCTCGGTGATGGTTCGTCTTGCTGAAAAAGCCTTTTATCCCGGCAAAGTACCCTTCCCGTTGATGCATATTGATTCAAAGTGGAAATTTAAGGAGATGATTGAATTCCGTAATGAATATGCTAAAAAGTATGGCTGGAATCTGATTGTTGAGAGCAATATGGAAGCCTTTCATGCAGGAGTAGGGCCCTTCACTCACGGAAGTAAAGTGCATACAGACCTGATGAAAACTAAGGCTCTCCTGAGTGCTTTGGATAAGTATAAATTTGATGCGGCCTTTGGTGGTGCCCGTCGTGATGAAGAGAAATCGCGTGCAAAAGAGCGTATCTTTTCTTTCCGTGATAAGTTCCACCAGTGGGACCCGAAAAATCAGCGTCCGGAATTGTGGGATATTTATAATGCCCGCGTACATAAAGGAGAGAGTATTCGCGTATTTCCATTGAGTAACTGGACAGAGTTGGATATCTGGCAATATATCCGTTTAGAGAATATTCCTATCGTTCCGTTGTATTATGCCAAGGAACGTCCTTGTGTGGAAATGGATGGCAATTTGATTATGGCGGATGATGAACGCCTGCCCGAAAAGTATCGCGACCAGATAAAAATGCGGATGGTCCGTTTCCGTACATTAGGTTGCTGGCCATTGACCGGAGCCGTAGAGAGCAGTGCTGATACCATTGAAAAGATTGTAGAGGAAATGATGACCACCACAAAGAGTGAACGCACTACTCGTGTAATCGATTTCGACCAAGATGCCAGCATGGAGCAGAAGAAGCGTGAAGGGTACTTTTAGGAATTAAAAATTGAAGAATTAAAAATTAAAACCTGAGGATTGGAATCTTAAACCTGACCTTTAGAAGTCTGAAGCTCAGGTTTAAGAAAATAAAGGTGACAATTAATAAAGTAAAAAGTGATGGAGAATAACTCTAAATTAGATATTAAGGCTTTTCTGGATAAAGACGAACAGAAAGACTTACTTCGTTTCCTGACAGCCGGTTCGGTAGACGATGGCAAATCCACGCTGATTGGACGTTTGTTGTTTGACAGCAAAAAATTATATGAAGACCAGTTGGATGCACTGGAACGCGACAGTAAGCGCATGGGGAATGCGGGCGATCATATTGATTATGCATTATTGCTGGATGGTTTGAAAGCTGAGCGTGAACAGGGTATTACGATTGATGTAGCCTATCGCTATTTTTCTACCAATAACCGTAAGTTTATCATTGCTGATACTCCGGGACACGAGCAATATACGCGTAATATGATTACAGGAGGTTCAACAGCCAATCTGGCGATTATTCTTGTAGATGCCCGTACAGGCGTCATCACGCAGACACGTCGTCACTCTTTCCTGGTATCTTTGTTAGGTATCAAGCATGTGGTGCTTGCTGTTAATAAGATGGATTTGGTAGATTTCTCGGAAGAACGTTTCAATGAAATCGTTAAAGAGTATAAGGAGTTTATTGCTCCGTTGGGTATTCCGGATGTAACTTGTATTCCGTTGTCGGCTTTGGATGGTGATAATGTGGTGGAGAGATCTGAACGTACTCCTTGGTATAATGGCATTTCCCTGCTCGATTTCTTGGAAACTGTTCATATTGATAATGACCATAATCTGACAGATTTCCGTTTCCCGGTGCAATATGTGTTGCGTCCTAACCTTGATTTCCGTGGTTTCTGCGGTAAGGTAGCGTCAGGCATCGTTCGCAAAGGAGATGAAGTTATAGCATTGCCATCAGGTAAGAAATCACGTGTCAAGAGTATTGTTACTTATGATGGCGAATTGGAATATGCTTTTCCGCCTCAGTCCGTGACGTTGACTCTGGAGGATGAAATAGATGTATCGAGAGGAGAGATGTTGGTGCATCCTGGTAATTTGCCCGTTGTAGACCGCAATTTTGAGGCTATGCTGGTGTGGATGGATGAAGAGCCGATGGATCTTAATAAGTCTTTTTTCATCAAGCAAACTACTAATCTGAGCCGTTCGCGCATTGATAACATAAAGTATAAGGTAGATGTCAATACGATGGAGCATTTATCAATTGACAATGGTCAGTTGACAACTGATAGTCTGCCGATGCAGTTGAATCAAATAGCCCGTGTGGTGCTCACTACTGCCAAAGAGATGTTCTTTGATCCTTATCAAGAGAATAAGGCTACAGGTGCATTTATTCTGATTGACCCGATAACCAATAATACTTGTGCCGTGGGTATGATTATCAATAGGGTAGAGGATAAGGACATGCATCTTTCTGAAGACCTTCCTGTTCTGGATTTGCTGAAGTTGGGCATTGCTCCCGAACATTATGAAGCCATAGAAAAGGCGGTAAAGGACTTGGAGCGTCAGGGCATCACTGTTATAATTAAAAATTAAGAATTGAAATGGGCTTACTCGAATTTAATAAACTTCCTATAAATACACTGGTAGGTGCTGATTGGAAGACATTCAACGCCATAACCAAAGGTCGGGAGATAGATGCGGCGTATAAAGGCAAGTATCGTCTGACTAAAGCAGTATGTCGTTTGCTCTCAACGTTGGCTCCTTTACAGAATGGACGCTACGAGAAACAATTAGCTTCTCAAGCTTTAGAGCATGATCCGGTGTTCATCCTTGGTCATTGGCGTAGTGGAACTACCTTTGTGCATAATGTCTTTTCGTGCGACAAACATTTTGGCTATAATACCACTTATCAGACTGTTTTTCCACATCTGATGATGTGGGGACAACCTTTTTTCAAGAAAAACATGAGTTGGCTGATGCCTGACAAGCGTCCCACGGATAACATGGAACTTGCTGTAGACTTGCCGCAAGAAGAAGAGTTTGCGCTTGCCAATATGATGCCTTATACTTATTATAACTTCTGGTTTCTTCCTAAATATCAGCAGGAATATGCAGATAAGTATTTGCTGTTCGATGATATTACGGAGGCGGAACTGAAAGTATTTGAAGAGGTGTTTGTCAAGCTGATTAAAATATCTTTGTGGAATACGAAAGGAACGCAATTCCTGAGTAAGAACCCACCGCATACAGGGCGTGTAAAGGAGCTTGTCAAGATGTTCCCCAATGCTAAATTTATCTATCTGATGCGTAATCCTTATACGGTATTCGAGAGTACCCGTAGCTTCTTTACGAATACTATTCAACCATTGAAGTTGCAGGATATCAGTAATGAAGAATTGGAAAATAATATTCTCTCTATTTATGCTAAGTTGTATCATAAATATGAGGCGGATAAGTCATTCATTCCTGCCGGTAATCTGATAGAAGTTAAATTCGAGGATTTTGAGGCGGATGCTATGGGAATGACCGAGCAGATTTATCGGGATTTATCCATTCCCGGATTTGCGGAAGCGCGGGCTGATATAGAGAAGTATGTAGGTGGAAAAAAAGGATACAAGAAAAATAAATATAAGTATGATGATCGCACTGTGCAATTGGTTCAGGATAACTGGAACTTTGCATTGGAACAGTGGAAGTACGATATTTAATAATTAAAAATTGAAAATTGAAAATTAAGAAATGAATGATTGTGTGTCTATTATTTTTTAATTTTCAATTTATAATTCTCAATTTAAGAAGATGATGCAGAAGAAAATTTGTATGTATGGTCTGCTATCCGCTTTTTTATGTTGCGGAATGGCATCTGCGCAGCAGCAACAGCATACTGTGGAGATGATTCCATTTGGCAATATGGACCAGTGGATAGATCGGCAGATTAAAGAGTCGGGCATTATCGGTGGTGCAATGAAGAATGTGTATGCCATCGGACCGACAGCAACTATTCGTGAAAACAAAGCTTATACGAATATGGGTGGTTCGCCGTGGGCGACTTCCAATGTGATGGCTCGTGTGGCTGGCATTACTAAAACAAATACCTCCGTGTTTCCCGAAAAGCGTGGAGATGGCTACTGTGCCCGGATGGATACGCGCATGGAGAGTGTAAAAGTATTGGGAATTGTTGATATCACAGTGCTTGCCGCAGGCTCCATGTTCTTGGGATCAGTGCACGAACCAATCAAGGGGACGAAAAATCCGCAGAAGATGCTGAATTCCGGTATTCCTTTCACCAAAAAGCCTATTGCTGTTCAGTTTGATTATAAGGTGAAGATGTCTGATAGGGAGAAACGCATTCGTGCTACCGGTTTCAGTCGTATCACCGATGTGGATGGCAAAGACTTTCCGGAAGTGAACCTGTTCTTGCAGAAGCGTTGGGAAGATAAGGATGGTAACATCTTTGCCAAACGTGTGGGAACTATGGTCGTTCGCTACTACAATACTACTCCCGATTGGCGTAATAATGCCACTTATTCAATCATGTACGGCGATATAACCGGTGATCCTGCCTATAAGCCACATATGATGCGTCTTCAGGTAGAAGAACGTTATGCAATCAACAGTAAAGGTGAAAGTGTTCCTGTGAAAGAGGTGGCATGGGGAACAGAAGAGGATGTACCTACCCATTTATTATTGCAATTCACTTCCAGTCATGGAGGAGCATACATCGGTTCTCCGGGCAATTCACTTTGGATTGATAATGTAAAACTGGTATATTGATTTACTATTAGAATTAAAAATGAAGAGGGCGGCCAACACATGTTAGCCGCCCTCTCTCGTTTAGAGCTTTAAGCTCTTTCACCCTATATCTTATTCCAGAATCACTACACGGTTCAAGTAGTTCTTACCAAACATGTTAGCTGTACCACCGAAGCCTACGAGTTCAAGTTGATCTTTGCTTACGCCTTCTTTGATCAATGCATCGTAAACACCCTGAGCACGTTTTTCAGACAACTTCTGGTTCCAAGAAGCGCTACCTGTAGCCTTGTCAGCATAACCGGCAACCTTATACTTCTTATCCGGATTAGCTTTCAGAATCTTAGCTGCCAACTGGATGTTAACCATACCGTAATCATCGATACGAGCACTACCAATCTTGAAGAAGATAGCACGGGGACCGGCAACTTCAACTTCCTTCACAACTTCCTTAGTTACAGGTTTCACGTTAGCCAAAGCGTTCTTAGCGTTAGCCAAGTCAGCCTGAGCCTGCGCCAATTCACTTCTATATCTGTTGATTTCAGCATTGATAGCATCCTGGTCAACCTTTGCGCCACAAGAGATGAATTTCTTGCCACCGAAAGTATAAGTAAGACCTGCACCAACATACACGCCACCTACAGTTCTTGAAGATGACAAATAACCCAGATAAGAAGAAGCTAATTCACCACGAGCTTCGATGTCTATATCAAGGTAGTTGTTTACATTGAATTTACCCAATAAACCTGCAGAACCGTTGATATAAGCACCTGTCTTATCATCAGCACCTGCGGGGCGAACTTTGTGCCAAGCAGTACCTGCTTGATTTTCTGCAATTTCAAAAGAGCTTGCACCCTTAGCAATAGTCAAACCAGGACCTGCAAATACAGACAAAGTGAACAAACGATCAGGATTGTATCCACCAATAGCATTTGAAAGGTTGAATAAACCATCCAAGCGAATCTGACCTACATTCTTGTCATTGTTTACTTTTGAACCTACCATGCTACCATCAGCAGCATAAGTACCTTCAGACCATTGTGTGTTAAAGTTAGCTTTCCACAAGCCACCCTGAGCACGCACACCCCAAACCGGAGTAAACCACTTACCAAGAGATACGGTAATATGGGGAGCCGGGTCTCCAAATTTACCCTCACTCTTACCCGAATTTACCAAAGAAACTCCACCAGTCACGCTCACGAAGATATTGTCTCCGGCTTTTTCGCTGACGAATTTCTCTTTTGTCTGAGCTGTTGCAGCAGTAGCACCAGCCAACATCAAAGATAATATTACTAATTTACTTTTCATTGTTTTTTTATTTTTGTATTTCAACTCTTTTTTAATTATTTGCTCCGACCACTCGCTTACTTCAAATAAATCTTGTAAGTAAGTCCGCCGGTAAAGTATTTCATTTTTTGCAATTCTACCTGCGCATGCAAATGGTTGAAAAGCAAATAGGTGGCACCCAACGCAAAATCTTTCGAATCATACTCTGCGATTACTCGCAATTGCGGATGGAAAGAAGGGTTGTAGGTAATGCCTACAGCTGGTCCATTCAGAGGATAATCGTTGCGGTGGTTGAAAAGATAGGAGAGGTGTACACCTATCGTCTCTTTTCCTACCGGAATATGTTTTGTCGCCGCAATATAGAAGCGGCAAAAATAACCGTTACCGTCAACTGATGATATCTGTCCATCACCGGATTCAGTGTAAGGGTCCGAAGCTCCCACTACCACAGCCGGCATATGTTTCCAGAATTGTCCTTCTTTCAAAGCTCGCAGTCGGACAGAGAAATATCTGTCCTGATTTGTGAATCCTGTGTAACCATAAGGACCAAGGCCCAGTGCTTCCGCTTTAAAAAGTGTACATGTGTATGCCACTTCTAACCAGGGAAATATGGTCACATTCAGAAAATAATTGTACGTATGATAGTACCATGTAGGAGGAGTTATCTCCTGATTCAAAAAGTTACCACCAATCATCACCGTTTTATCCCGTTGCATTTCTGCCGAAGGGGCATGCAATAAACCGGTGGTACCATACGTCAATTGAGCCGAAAGCAAGAGAGGATAACACAGCAATAAACCTATAAGGATTACTTTTCCCAATATATACCTCATCTTTGCT
>CAMTFK010000176.1 GCA_947071285.1 uncultured Bacteroides sp.
ATTTTGTGTGCGAACCGGGTGACTTTGAAGTGATGATAGGTACTGACAGCCGCAATGTGAATAAGGCTTTGTTCACCCTTCATTAATCCCTTTTGATAATCCTAAAACCCGTTGGCGGAATTAATTCGTTTCGGAGCGGTAATGAATGAAATGATGATTACTGAGTATCTTCATTCCCCTCCTCCAGTCGGAGGAGGGGTGCCCAAAGGGCGGGGTGGTAGGTGAGAAAGAAATTCCTTAATATTCTTATTTATAGGTACTTTATTATTTTACCTACCACCTCCCCCTACGGGTACTCCTCCTCCCAGGAGGAGGAGAATTAAGATAGTACTGCTTTATCATTTGCCTCATTTCTATTCCGTTTTGAACTCAACAAACGAGCACAAAGCGCCGAATCTGATTCTCGGTCAGGATGCTGTTTGGACCTCTTTCATTGCCTGATCAGATTTTCCTCATTGCCTACTTTTTATTCGTTCCACTATAGTGGTCCGCAAGGGTAACTATAGTGTTCCTTGCGGATAACTATAGTGTAACACAAGGATAACTATAGTGGAACGAAAAAAGAATGCCTAACAAAACAGGTCTTAACAGGCAAGCGGCAGAATAAGAAAAGCCTGTAGGCATCATCTTCTGTATGTGAAGCAAATAGAGATGATTTATTTCTTTTCAGATATGAATTAATTCCGCCAACAGGTTCTTAAAGTAAAGTTATACTGAAAGAGTTTTCCAATAAAACTCCGGAACCGGAAGCGGGTAAGGACGATATGGGAACATGGAAACTTTATTAAAAATAAACATCTGATAACTAGTTTGTTCCGACAGAGTGTAGTAGTTATAAAGTAGTACTTTGATAAAGCGTGGTACTCTTGTGGTAGCCTGTTTTTTGACTTAAATCAATTAATGCTCTACGTTTGCGGAGTAATTTTAAATCAATACAAAATGAAGAAGAATCTATTAATTACATGTGTGATGTTGCTGTTCGCTGTCGTTTCGATGGCGCAGAACAAGATTACAGTTTCGGGTGTCATTACTGACAAGACAGGCGAGACTGTTATAGGCGCTTCGGTCCGGGTAAAGGGACAGGAGAATATGGGAACAATTACCGATATTGACGGAAAGTACCAGCTTTCGGGCGTGCCGGCCAATGCCACTTTGGTATTCAGCTATATCGGTATGAAAGAGCAGGAAGTGGCACTTAACGGTCGTTCCACCGTCAACGTAGCGATGGAAGAAGACAGTCAGCTCATTGACGAAGTGGTTGTAGTAGGTTACGGTAGTGCCAAGAAACGCGATTTGACCGGTTCTATTGTAACGGTGAAAGCTGCCGACATTGCTTCCAAACCATCTGTTAATCCTTTAGCTTCTATTCAAGGTAAGGTTGCCGGTGTGCAGGTAGTCAATACAGGCCGTGCCGGACAAGATCCTGAAATCCGTGTTCGCGGTACGAATTCTATCAACGGTTATACTCCGCTGTATGTAGTCGACGGATTGTTCACCGATAATATCAACTATTTGAATACGGCTGATATTGAATCCATGGAAATTCTGAAAGACCCTTCTTCCCTGGCTATTTTTGGTGTACGTGGTGCCAATGGAGTTATCATTATCACTACCAAGAAGGCTAAAGAAGGCAAGACTCAGGTCAACATCAACGGTTCGGTAGGTTGGAAGACAGTTACCGACCATGTCAGCCTGACCAATGCAGAGCAGTTCAAGATGCTCTATAATGAGCAGCGTATGAACCAGGGCGGTGATCCGTATGACTACACCGTGTGGAATGCAGATACCGACTGGCAGGATGAAATGTTCCAGACCGGTTTCCTCACTAACAATACGGTTAGCATTATGGCTTCGGGAGAAAGAAGCAAATTCTATTTAGGTTTGGGATATGTGATGGAAGAAGGTTCCATTCAAAGTGAAAAGCTGAATAAGTTTACAGTAAACCTGCATAGCGAACATAAAGTAACCGACTTCCTGCGCTTCGGTTTCCAGGTGAACGGTGTGCGTGCCTTGTATCCTGATGCAAAGGGTGTGGCTTCTGCCCTGAAAGCAGCTCCGATTGCTCCTGTCTATGAGCAGGAAAGCGGTCTACTGCATACACTTCCCGACTTCCAACGCGCCCAGGTATGGAATCCGATGATTGAGCCCGTATTGAGAGGTGCTCATAACAAGTCTGCCAATTACCGTATGGCTGGAAATATCTATGGTGAACTTGACCTGATGAAGAACCTGACTTTTAAAGCTACTTTCTCTCTGGATTATGCTTCCAACCAGTCACGTTCTTATTCTCCGCTTATCTATGTGTACAATCCGGATGTGGAAGGCGGTAAAGAAAGGCTGACGGATAAAGAAAGTGTCAGCCAGTCCAAGTCTACCTCAATGGCTGCACAGTCTGACTATGTATTGACCTATATCAACCAGTTCGGCGATCATGGACTGACACTGACGGCCGGTCTTACGACAAACTATAATGAATACTCTGACTTGTCAGGCGGTCGTAGCCAGTTGCCGGGTTATGGTGTTCCCATTGGCGAAGATGAGGATAAGTGGTGGATTTCTATTATCGACGATCCCACATCAGCAACTAACGGAGCATCCCAGTACAAGCGTTTCACTATGTCTTATCTGTTCCGTGCGCTGTATAACTATAAAAACCGTTACTTGTTTAATGCCTCTTATCGTCGCGACGGTTCTTCCGTATTCAAGAGAACGGGAAATACATGGGATAACTTCTACTCATTCGGTGCCGGTTGGGTAATGAGCGAAGAGGACTTCATGAAGAAACAAAATGTGATTGATTATCTGAAGCTGAAAGGCTCGTGGGGAGTTTTGGGAAGTCAGAACACAGGCGGTTCCCGGTATCCGGCTTATCCCAACATCACAAGTTCGGGCTCAGCCGTCTTCGGTGACAATGTAATCGCAGGTAAGGGACCGGACAAACTGATTTCGCAGACATTGGGCTGGGAACGCAACTACTCATGGGAAGTAGGCTTCGATATGCACTTGTTGGGTGGCCGCATGCAGTTGTCTCCCGTTTATTACAACAAGACAACGAAAGATTTGCTGACCACTGTTCCCGGGCTTTCCGGTACGGTTCCCGCATTGCAGAACACAGGTGAGATTCGTAACCGTGGTTTTGAATTGTCGGCATCCTGGAACGATAAAATCGGTGAAGACTGGCGTTATGGCGTTTCTGCCAACCTGACTACCATTGATAATAAAGTGATGTCACTGATAAGCAAGGACTATTCCATCATCAACGGTGTTTCCCGTGTGTCCGAAGGTTATCCCATCGGTTACTTCTATGGATATAAAGTGGCAGGAGTTTATCAAAACGAGACGGATATTGAAACCTCATTCCCCAATCAGGTAGCTTCTGTGAAACCGGGCGACTTGAAGTTTGCCGATGTCAATGGCGACGGTATCATCTCAGAGAAAGACCGCACAATGATTGGTAATCCTACTCCTGATTTTACGTATGGCTTTAATGTAAGTCTGGGCTATAAGAACTTTGATTTGAGTGTGGATATGATGGGAGTTTATGGAAATGAGGTTTATCGCGATTGGGATGGCAGTGCTTATGCACAGTTCAACTATCGCACAGAGCGTCTGAACCGCTGGCATGGCGAAGGAACATCCAATTGGGAACCGATTCTTGATCCGTCCCGTTCCGTAAACCTGGAAGCCTCTTCTTACTTCGTAGAGGACGGCAGTTTCTTCCGCATTCGTAACATCGAGTTGGGTTATACCTTCGATCCCCGTTTGCTGAGCCGCATCAAGTTGCAAGCTTTGCGCATCTATGGTAACATCCAGAACCCCAAGACGTGGAGCCGCAACACCGGATATACTCCGGAAGTGGGTGGTAGCGCAACCTCGTTCGGTATTGATGGTGGAGGATATCCGATGCCGGTTGTGTATACCTTGGGCTTTAATTTATCATTCTAAACATGAAATCTAATAAAAGAAAGACGATCAGTATGAAAAAGATATTTTATTATATAATGGCTTTGGCACTGGGATGTTCTCAGATGTCATGCAGTGACCTGTTAGACCAGAAACCTCAGGGCTCATTGACCGAAGATGACCTGACCGGAGGTACCTATGAAACACAAATCTTTAATATGTATGCTCTGCTCCGTGGTTATCATATCGTGTCGGGAAACACGGCACTGGCTATTCATGGCATGCGCTCGGAAGATGCGGAAAAGGGTAGTACATTGTCTGACGGAGCTGCCACGGGAAAGATGTTCGATGACTTTGAATATGCTGCAAGTAACGGCATGATAAAAAGTTACTGGAACGCTAACTATACGTTGATTCATAAAGCCAATGATGTATTGGAAGAGATGAAGTCGAACCCGTCATTGACAGGCGGCGACCTGATAAATAAAGGGGAAGCCCTATTCATGCGTGCTTTCTGCTATTTCAATCTGGTGCGTGCTTTTGGTGAAGTGCCTCTGATTGATTTTAAGGTAGAGACTGTGGCAGATGCCAATATACCCAAGTCTTCTGTTGCCCAGATTTACACTTTGATTGATGAAGACCTGAGCAATGCGGAATCTTGTCTGCCGCGCACCTGGGAGGCACAATACGTTGGCCGTCTTAGCTGGGGAGCAGCCCGCGCTTTGCATGCCCGAACCTACATGATGCGTAATGACTGGAATAATATGCGTGCTGCGGCAGAAGATGTGATTGTTTCCGGTTTATATAACCTGAATACACCTTACGAAACCATCTTCCGTGAAAAAGGAGAAAACTGTAGTGAGTCTGTCCTGGAACTGCAATGTACTTCTACTACGGCTCTCCCGGGTTCCAATGATATCGGCAGCCAGTATGCCCAGGTGCAGGGATGCCGTGGAGCCGGCGAATGGAATTTAGGTTGGGGACAACATACTGCTACCCAATTATTGGCTGACGCATTTGAAGAAGGTGACCCCCGAAAAGATGAAACCCTGTTGTATTTCATCAAGACGGGAGAAGACCCATCGACCATTCCTGCCAACAAACCTTATGGTGAAAAGCCGATTGCCAATGCCGACGTGATAGCTAAGTATTTCAATAAGAAAGCATATACTGACCCGGCTTTGCGTACACTGTACACAAAGGGCGGATATTGGGTGAACATCCGTCTGATCCGTTACTCTGATGTAGTATTGATGGCTGCGGAAGCAGCTTGCGAAACGGGCGACAAGACTAATGCGAAGAGATACCTTGAGATGGTGCGCAGCCGTGCCCGCGACACGAACGGCAATATCCTGCCGGAGGTGACTACCGATGACCAGAACGAATTGCGTGAAGCTATCCGTCACGAACGCCGGGTTGAGCTGGGCATGGAGTTCGACCGTTTCTACGACCTCGTGCGTTGGGGAATTGCCAAAGAAGTGCTGCATGCTGCCGGAAAGACCGGTTATCAGGACAAGCACGCATTGTTGCCTCTGCCTCAGGACGAGATTGACAAATCAAACGGTGTATTAGTTCAGAACCCTAATTATTAATCCATATAGTAACGACCATGAAAAGATATATAAACTTATTGCTGGCCTTCGGTTTGTCGGCATTCACACTGCAATCTTGCTTCCAGGATATGGATCATCCGGCTTTTGACTATCCGGACAGTTCCGCCGGGAAGGAGTATTCACCAATGAAATTGTTCCTGCCCTTTGAGAATGATATGCGCGATAAAGGCAACTACACCTTTCTGATGAGCGCCGGTGGAGAAATCACCTATACTGACGGAGTCAACGGACAGGCTTATCAGGGAACGAAAGATTCTTACCTGCTGGCACGTGTTCCTTCTTACCTGAACGATACCATACCCGAACTGGGAAGCTGTGCGGTTGCTTTCTGGATGAAAACAACGAGAAACACGTCAGCTTACGGTATTTTCAGTATCCCCAACACCAAGACTTTCTGGGGTAATTTCGATATCTACCTGGAAAATACGGGCAGCGAAACCCAGGCTTTCTTCAAGATGCACCTCTATAACTGTACATCGGTGAAGGACAATGACGAGAGATGGGTGGAGGCTAAGGTTGACAATGTCTTTGGTACTGAATGGGTGCATATGGCATTCGTTTACGACGGGGATAACTCGACGATGACGGTTTACCGGAACGGTGAAAGTGCTCTTACAAAGGAGCTTCCCGGATATGGAAAGCTTAAATTCAAAGATTGGGGTACGTTTGCTATCGGAGCATTCCAGTTCAGCACGAAACCCAGCCTGACGGAAGGTGCAGGTGCACAGAGTTGGGCATCCAATTTCCCGGGACAGTTAGACCAGTTCCGTTTCTACGACAGAGCTATATCCGCATCCGAGATAAAACAACTTTATTCCGGTAAAGAATAACAAACATGAAGAACGTAGTGAATATGAGAGTCATTTATTTCATGCTATGCTTGTTGTTGGCGGCTTGCAGCAAAGATGATGCCCCGGAAACACCCGGTGCGTTTGAACTGAAAAGCATCTCTATCGGTGACAAGCAGGATCAGAGCTCTTTCGACAATGTAGCTCCCGATGCCGGTATCGTGCTTACCTTTACGGATGCGGTGGATGAGGCATCGGCCCGTGCCAACATTGCCCTGAAACAGAACGATCAGGCAGTGGCATGCAACTTCAGTTTATCGGGTGCCGATAAACTCTCTTTGACACCAACAGGTGGCTTTAAGAGCTTTTCCTCATACAAACTGGTAATCAATCCGGGGGTGAAATCCACCTCCGGAGTATTACTCTCCAACGGCAAGGTTTATGAAATTAAAACCGGAATGGACGATTCGGATAAATTCGATCGTATTCCCGATGAAGAATTGCTGACCTTGGTGCAGAAGCAAACTTTCAAGTATTTCTGGAATTTCGGGCACGAACATTCGGGAATGGCGCGTGAACGTACCACTTCCGCTGATGTGGTAACCACCGGAGGCACAGGCTTTGGGGTGATGGCTATGCTGGTGGCAGCCGAAAGAGGCTTTGTTACCCGTCAGGAAGCTCTCGGCAGAGTGCAGAAGATTGTTACTTTCCTGGATGAAGAGTGCACGAGTTATCACGGTGCCTATTCGCATTGGATTAACGGCTCTACGGGCAAGACCCAGCCTTTCGGTGATAAAGATGATGGTGCCGACCTGGTGGAAACCTCCCTGCTCTTTCAGGGACTACTGGCAGCCCGTGCTTACTTCAAAGAAGCTTCGGAAGCCGAGAGCAAGTTGCGTTCCGACATCACCCGCCTGTGGGAAGCCATCGAATGGACCTGGTTCCAGAAAAACGGGGAATCAGTGCTCTATTGGCATTGGAGTCCTAACTACGGATTTGAGAAGAACCTGCCCATCAGAGGGTGGAATGAGTGTTTGATTACGTATGTACTCGCTGCTTCTTCGCCTACGTACCCCATCGACAAGACTGTCTATGAGGCAGGATGGGCAAGGAATGGCGGCTTCAGGAATGGCAACACTTACTACGGTTATAAACTCCCGTTAGGAGCCGAGAAGGGCGGACCGTTGTTCTTGTCCCAATACTCCTTCCTCGGCATTAACCCGAAAGGGCTGAAAGACCCATATGCAGACTACTGGGAACAGAACCGGAACCACACCTTGATAAACTACAACTATTGTAAAGAGAATCCCAAAGGCTATGCCGGTTATGGAACTTCCTGCTGGGGATTGACGGCCAGCGATGGCGACAGTGGATATTCCGCTCATTCACCCTCTAACGATAAAGGTGTGATTGCCCCTACGGCTGCCCTTTCGGCTTTCCCCTATACACCGGAAGAGTCTTTGTCCGCTTTGCACTTCTTCTATTATAAGATGGGTGACAAGCTCTGGAGGGACTATGGCTTTGTAGATGCTTTTAACCTGACAGCCAACTGGTATGATACCCAATGTATCGCCATCGACCAGGGACCGATTATCTGCATGATAGAGAACCACAGGACAGGAATGCTTTGGAATTTGTTCATGGCTATACCGGACATTCAGCAAGGATTGAAGAAATTGGGTTTTGAGAGCCCGGCATTAAACTAATAGATTGATTATTATGAGAATATTGATATATTTGATACTTTTGCTCTATCCATTCAGCCTGCTTCCGGCAGCTTCGGGGGGCAAGAAAGAGAAGTCATTGTCCGATGAAGAACTGATGACTCTGGTGCAGAAGCAAACTTTCCGTTACTTCTGGGATTATGGGCATCCGGTTTCGGGGCTGGCGCGCGAACGTAGTAATGGCAGTGATGATATTGTGACTATCGGCGGTTCGGGTTTCGGAGTGATGGCCATTATCGTCGGTGCGGAGCGTGGTTTCGTCACTCGCGAGCAGGCGGCGGAACGTATGTTGAAGATTGTCCGCTTCCTGAGTGACAAGAGTACGGATAGTTATCATGGCATCTGGGCACACTGGATGGACGGGCAGACAGGAAAGACCATCCCTTTCAGCCGGAAAGATGACGGAGCCGACCTGGTGGAGTCTGCCTTTATGTTCGAAGGTTTGCTGGCTGCACACCAGTACTTTGACAAAGACACCCCGGTGGAAAGAAACATCCGCGGTCTTATCAACGGACTGTGGCGTCAGGCAGAATGGAACTGGTTCACCAATGGCGAAGACGTGCTTTACTGGCACTGGTCGCCTAATAACGGTTGGGCAATGAACCATCAGATTAAGGGGCATAATGAGTGTCACATCACTTATATCCTTGCTGCGGCTTCGCCCACCTATCCCATTGCGGAATCGGTGTATCATAAAGGATGGGCCAACTCCATCGTTTTCAGGAGCGGCAAGCAGTTTTATGATATAACATTGCCTTTGGGTACTGATTTTGGCGGTCCGCTGTTCTTTACCCATTATTCCTATATGGGGCTCGACCCGCGCGGATTGAAAGACCGTTATGCAGATTACGAGGAGCAGATGAAAGCTCATACTTTGATAAACCGTGCCTATTGCATCGACAATCCGAAGGGATACAAAGGATATGGTGCACAATGCTGGGGACTGACAGCCAGTGACGGGGATAAAGGCTATTCGGCCCATTGCCCCGGCAACGACCGTGGAGTGATTACTCCCACAGCCGCCTTGTCTTCCATCCCTTACGCGCCGGAATATTCGCTTCAGGCCATGCGCTACTTTTATGAAGAGTTGGGCGGTAAACTTTGGGGGGAATACGGTTTCAAGGATGCTTTCAACCTGACGGAGAACTGGTTTGCACCTTCGTATCTGGCCATCGACCAGGGACCTATTGTGGTGATGATTGAAAACTACCGCACGGGTCTGATCTGGAAGCTTTTTATGAGCCATCCGGACGTACAGAGCGGACTGAAGAAATTAGGGTTTACGTCCCCTTACTTAAAATAAATACAAGATACCATGAAAAAGATTTTTTTTAATAGTGTATTAGTTGCTTTCGTCCTGCTTGCCACTTCGTGCGGCAGGCAGCCGGAAGCTAAGGTCGATGTCATGTCATTCAACATTCGTCTGGACCACGTGGCGGATAGCTTGAACAACTGGAAGTACCGCAAGGATAATGCGGCAAAGATGATTGCCTACTACGCTCCCGATGTGGTGGGCATGCAGGAAGT
>CAMTFK010000177.1 GCA_947071285.1 uncultured Bacteroides sp.
CCGTTGCTTTTGCACAGCAAGCAATTAAAGTAACAGGTAAAGTAATTGACAGCACCAATGAAGGTGTACCCGGTGTCAATGTGTCTGTAAAAGGAGGCTCTTTAGGAACCATCACTGATATTGATGGTAACTATAAGATTGATGCTCCTAATTCTAAATCCGTATTAGTCTTTTCTTTCATCGGTTATGAGAAACAGGAAGTTGCTGTGGGTAACAGAACGGTAATTAATGTGACAATGAAGGATGACACACAATTGCTGGATGAAGTAGTTGTGGTAGGTTATGGTACATCCCGTAAAGGGGATTTGACGGGAGCATTAACCAATATGCGGCCTGATGCCAATGATGCCGCTAAAGCGATGTCTATTGACGGGCTGTTGGAAGGTAAAGTAGCCGGTTTGGTCGTTAGTACGGCTTCTTCCACTGCGGGTGCGGCTGCCTCGGTCACTATTCGTGGTGCCAGTTCACTGCGCGGTGACAACCAACCGTTGTATGTAATTGATAATGTGCCGCAGGCTTCTACGGGTGAATTCGGACGGTCGGCCATTAGTGGTGACTTCCAGATAGCCCAGGATCCTCTTTCTTCTTTGAATCCTGCCGATATTGAGGACATCACCGTTCTGAAAGATGCCTCTTCGACCGCTATTTACGGTTCCCGTGGTGCTAATGGGGTAATCTTGATTACGACGAAGAAAGGTAAACAAGGTAAAACTACGGTAAATCTTTCTGCAACTTTTACCGTAGCAAATGTTACCCGTCTGCTGGATATGGTAGATCTTGATGAATATGCTGCTTATCAGAACTCCAGGATTGGAGACGGACTCTATGCTTATTATAAAGTAGGAGATGAAATGAGGTATGTATACAACGATGCTTTGGCTAAATATGATCCTAATAATCCGGGAACATACAAACTGATATATTATCGTGACTGGCAAAAAGAGATTTACCACTCTGCATTCTCGCAAAATTATTCAGTATCGGTAAATGGCGGTAGTGGTAAAACAACCTATTATATATCTGCCAACTTTAAAGATATTAACGGTACGACGAAACAAACCGGTTGGAAGCAAGGTGACTTACGTGCTAACCTGAGTGCGGAACTTTCTAAAACAGTCAAAATAGATTTGAGTCTGAGTGGAGCTTTAAAACAAAATGATATGATGGCCGGAGGTAACACACTTGGAGGACCTACCAGTGCAATCTCTCGTACAGCTTTGGACTATTCTCCGTTTGAAAAACCGGATGATGACCCTTCTTTGACCAATGAAAATAAGACGAATGTATTCAGTTGGCTGAATGACTATGTGGATATTGCAGATGATAAGACCTTTAGAGGTAGTCTGAACCTGAACTGGAAGATCAGCAAATTCTTGTCATACAGTCTTCGTACAGGTGGTAATATCAATATCAACAATCGTAAGCGTTGGTATGGTCTGCAGTTGTATCAAGGTATGAACAATGACGGTTATCTGGCCCAGTCTGACATGAGTAGGAGTAATTACAGTGTGGAGAATATCTTGAATTATAATACAAAATTAGGAAGTATCGGTACTTTGGATGCTACGGCCGGTGTCACGTACGATGAGTATCATTCCTTGAATAAGAATGTGATTGGTAACCATTTTACTATGTTTGAGTTCAGAGAGAATGGGTTACATATGGCAGGCAATACCGTCTATTCCTCTCCTTCCCAGAACGACTATCAGCTTCTTTCTTATCTGGGTCGTGTGAACGTGAACCTTTATGACAAGTATCTGATTACCGCATCTATCCGTGCCGACGGTTCCAGTAAGTTTGCTAAGTCCAATCGTTGGGGATATTTCCCTTCCGGTTCGGTGGCCTGGCGTATGGAGCAGGAAGAATTCCTGAAAGATGTGTCTTGGTTGAGTCAGTTGAAGGTACGTGTCAGCTATGGTGTGACGGGTAATCAGTCTATCAGTCCGTATTCCACTTTCTCTATGTATGGGCAATCTTCCGGCGCTCCCATATCCTATGCTGATGGCTCCGGTAATCAGTTGACGAGTATGATTGTAACGAATATGGCAAACAACAGTTTGAAGTGGGAACAGACTGCTTCCTGGAACTTTGGTGTAGATTTCGGCTTCTTTAAATCCCGCTTGAGCGGTACGTTTGATTATTATATCAAGAAAACAAAGGATTTGTTGATTTCAAGACCTTTACCGGGTTCTTCCGGTTTTGGAAGCACTTACTACAATCAGGGTGGTCTGGATAACAAAGGTGTGGAATTCTCGCTGAATGCACAGATTATAGATACTAAAGATTGGAAATGGAGTGTAGGCGGCAATATTGGCGCCAATAAGAGCAAGATTACCGATTTGGGATTGTTGCCGTCCGATTGGGGATGTCTGGGAGAAAGAATCGGATATGAAGGTACAGCTTTGGCCGATCAATTCGGTGTGGCAAATGCATTTTTGCAGGGCGAGGCTCCGGGATTATTCTGGGGATATAAAACACAAGGTATTGTGCAGGCGGAAGATATCACGAGCGACGGTAAGGTGAAATATATTAAGAAAGACGGTACCGAAGGCACTTACACAAAGGCGGTTTCTGCCGGTGATGTTAAATTAGTGGATATGAATGAAGACGGTGAGATAAATGGCAAAGACCGTACAATCATTGGTAACCCCAATCCGGACTTTACTTATGGTTTCCAGACAGAGGTCTCTTATAAATCACTTTCGTTGAAAGCCACATTCAATGGCGTACAGGGAAGAGATATCATGAATACGGGTGTCCGCTACAATGAAACGCCGAGCAAACAGGCAAATAACATTACCAAGAAAGCTTTCTACGGCATGTGGACTGCTGAAAATCCGGGTAATTTGTATCCGAGCTCTTTGTATGTTATTGAAAATATGGTGATGGACCGTTATATCGAAGACGGCAGTTACTTGCGTTGTTCCGATATTACATTGAGCTATATATTGCCTAAAATCTGGATGAAAGCTATTGGAATCCAGAATGCATCTATATCTGCTTCTGTAAGGAACGCATTTATTATTACGGATTATACGGGATATGATCCTGAAGTAAATAGCTTTGCATTCGAAGGCCTCCGGCCAGGTGTGGATATGAGTTCTTATCCGAATTCCCGCTCTTTCGTGTTTGGTTTGAATGTTACTTTCTAAATTTAATAAACATACAAGAATATGAAAAAACTGACATATTATATTTTATCAGCTGTTTTTGCTGTATGTAACTTATCCTCTTGCTTGGATGAGGATCCTATATACTCTCAGAACTCTGCGGTGATGTTCAGTTCCCAGAGTAATGCGGAACTGGCTTTGTTGGGTTGCTATGGATATCTGACCAATAGTGCTACTTATGGCCAGATGATGCAGGAAGCACTTATTATCAGTTCCGGTTTCGGTTGGGGGCAACGTAATAGTAATGATGATGGTCGCATGCTGTCATTGGAAACTCCTACATCCGCCAGTCCTGTTAAAACTGTTTGGAATGGATTGTATAAAGTGGTTACGGAAGCAAATGCTTTCTTGGGAAGCCTTGAGAAAAGCGGCTTGAGTGAAAGTGCAAAAGTGCAGATGGGCGGGGAAGCCAAATTTTTGAGAGGATTGGCTTATTATAATTTGGTGATGCTGTTTGGCGATGTGCCTTTGAAAGTTATCGCCTCTTCTTCCGATGGTATTGCAGCTTCACGGGCTCCGAAAGAAGAAGTATTTGCACAGATTATCCAGGATATGAAAGATGCATCCCTGATTGCTGCAAAATCTACGGATGGACGTGCTAACTCCTGGGCTGCCAAAGCCTTCTTAGGAAAAGTGTATTATAAGATGGCCTGTCTGGATATTGATGCACAAGCTAATTGGCAGAGGGCTAAGGAAATGTTTGATGATGTGTATGAGAATGGACCGTATGCACTTGAACCTAAATTTGGAGACCTGTTTGGAGACTTTGTAATGGGCTCTAAGGAAGCTATTTTCCAGTTGAACTTCTCTATCACTTCTACTGTTTGCTTTAACCGTGCCAGCAACCGTTTCGCTCCTTCCCAATCTACTGCAGGTGTTGCATGGGGAACTTACAGGGCAACTAAAGCTGCTTATGATTTGCATGAAGGTACCTATCCGGGTGACCCCCGTATTGAACTCACTTTTATGAAAAGTTGGAAAACCCGTGGTGGTAACAACCAGAAAGATCCGAAGCCGATGATTGGCGATGTGCCGACTCCGAATGATTCCACTTATGTATATCCGTATGGGACTTATTTCCTTGCGGACAAGGATAATAATCCTCTTGAACCTATAATGAAGAACGGAGAGCCCGTTTTAGATAAAGGTAAAAAAATAGGCCTGTTGCATGTTGTAAAATTGCCTTATGCAGACTTCCCGGATCCAAAGAATCCAAGTCTGGAAATCATCCGGAATTATGTAAAGACTCATGGAAACTCTGGACCTAATGCAACGATTGTAAAAATGGCAAAGTGGTACTCTACTGATGGAGGTTCGAATAAGTGGCCTCATTTCGCTAAAATGTACGATCAGAACCAGGTAGGTACTGCCAGTCATAAAAACCTAATGGTATATCGCTATGCCGAGATGTTACTGTTGATGGCTGATGTATACAATGAACTGGGAAATACGGCAAAAGCCGTTGAATTGGCAAATAAGGTGCTGGGACGTGCGCGCACTTCAGGCCTGACACCTGCTACCCAACCGGCTGACTGGTCTGCCTCTTTAGATCAGGAGACTGTGAGAACCAAGTTATTCTTTGAACGTATTATTGAACTTGCAGGAGAACCCGGTACGTACGAAATGCCTCGTATTCGTGGTACCAAGTACTTCAAGATGGCATTGGAACTCAATAACAAGCATGAATTTACGATTGCTTCCAATGCCCAGTATTTTGAATCGGGTAATATAGTATGGCACGACCGTGTGTTCAATGTCACAAAAGAAGGTGGAGAAGGTTTGTCGGATAACTTTGTAAAGAAGAATATGTTGATGCCAATACCTGACAGTGAAATCTCCGCTAATGCAGGCATCACTAATGATGACAATAACTTCGGCTATTAATAGCTGCATTTGATACAAACTTTCAATAGGCTGATATAAGCTGATATTCCGGAAGCAGACAGCACATTTTTGTCTGTTCTGCTTCCGGCTTTGTCTTTCTGTTTTTAATCGGGTAAATAAACTACTTAAGATTTCCGACCATGAAAAACCTACAATCAGGATTGCTTTATTCCCTGACCGGTGCTGCTGCCGTGGCATCCTTAACCTCATGTTCTTCTCAAAAGAAAGCTGAAGAGCAGAAGCAATATAACATAGTATACATCATGACGGATGACCACACAGCCCAGATGATGAGCTGCTATGACCACCGTTATATGGAAACACCGAACCTGGATAGGATTGCTGCCGATGGAGTACGCTTCACCAACAGTTTTGTAGCCAACTCGCTAAGCGGACCCAGCCGTGCCTGCATGATTACCGGCAAGCACAGTTGTGCCAATAAATTCTACGACAACACCACTTGCGTGTTCGATGCTTCACAACAGACATTCCCTAAACTCTTGCAACAAGCCGGTTATGAAACAGCCCTCATCGGCAAATGGCATCTCGAAAGTTTGCCTACCGGTTTCAACTATTGGGAGATTGTGCCCGGACAAGGCGATTACTATAACCCGGACTTCATCACCCAGGATAATGATACGATACAGAAACATGGCTATGTGACGAACCTCATTACAGATGACGCCATCGACTGGATGGAGAACCAACGGGATAAGAATAAGCCGTTCTGTATCCTGATCCACCACAAAGCCATTCACCGTAACTGGCTGGCAGATACCTGTAATCTGGCTCTGTATGAAGACAAGACTTTCCCCCTGCCGGATAACTTCTTTGATGATTATGAAGGGCGTCCCGCCGCTGCGGCACAGGAGATGAGCATTGCGAAAGATATGGATATGATTTACGACCTCAAGATGCTGCGCCCGGACAAAGAAACCCGGTTGAAATCTCTTTATGAGAAATACATCGGTCGCATGGATGAAGGACAACGTGCCGCATGGGACAAATTCTACGGGCCTATCATTGATGATTTTTATAAGAAGAATCCGCAAGGCAAGGAACTCGCCAACTGGAAGTTCCAGCGTTACATACGCGACTATATGAAAACTGTGAAGTCTCTGGATGACAATGTGGGGCGTGTGCTGGACTATCTGAAAGAGAAAGGACTGGATGATAATACGCTCGTGGTTTATACCTCCGACCAAGGCTTCTATATGGGCGAGCACGGCTGGTTCGACAAGCGCTTCATGTACGAAGAGTCCATGCGTACCCCGTTGATTATGCGTCTGCCGAAAGACTTCCGGGCTAAAGGGGATATCAATGAAATGGTGCAGAACATTGACTACGCACCGACCTTCCTTGAACTTGCCGGAGTGGAAGTGCCGGAAGATATCCAAGGCATTTCCTTGGTACCGTTGCTGAAAGGCGAGAAACCGTCTGACTGGCGGAAAGCTTTGTACTATCATTTCTATGAATATCCTGCCGAGCACATGGTGAAACGTCATTACGGAGTACGCACCGACCGTTACAAGCTGATCCATTTCTATAATGATATTGATGAATGGGAACTGTACGACTTACAGGCCGATCCCACGGAGATGCGTAACATCTACGGACAACCGGGAACGGAAGAAATCATCAAAGACCTGAAAGCGCAACTAACCGCATTGCAGGAACAATACAACGACCCTGTACGCTTTTCGCCCGAGAGAGACAAAGAGTGATTTTAACCCCTGATTCACATATCTAATAATAAAAGACCTTATGAGATATAGAACTATTCACACACTGGTATGCTTCCTGCTTCTGATGGCGGCGAACATACAGGCTGATAATTTGACACAACCCGTTTCCTTAGTTCCCTGCCCGGTCAGTATAGTGCCGGGCACGGGTAACTTCCATTTCTCTGAAAAAACAACCTTTGCTGTGGAGAACGAGGAACAAGCTGTAGAAGTACGCCGCTTTACCGCACTTCTCACCCGTGCGGCAGGATTTACTCCTCGCATAAAGGTGGGAAACAAGAAAGGAGATGTTTGTCTGACGACGGATGCCGGTTTGAAGGAAGAAGCCTATAAACTGGAAATTACAGCTAAAAGAATAAACATTCATGCTGCCGATGTACAAGGCTTCTTCTATGCTTTGCAGAGTATCCGCCAACTGCTGCCTGCCGCCATCGAAGGCGGACAAGTAGTGACAGGCATCGACTGGACAGTTCCGGCTGTTACTATCACCGACCAGCCCCGTTTCGGTTATCGCGGATTGTTGGTGGACGTGGCACGGTTCTTCTCCCCTAAGGAGAACCTGCTGCGTATCATCGACTGCATGGCGATGCTGAAACTGAATACACTGCATTTCCATCTGACGGATGATAATGGCTGGCGCATCGAAATCAAGAAATACCCGTTGCTTACGGAGATAGGTTCCCGCCGCGTAGACCCTCCGGGCAAGAATTTCTCGGAACGCCGCAATCCCCGCCAGGGTGAACCTACGGTAGAAAAGGGATACTATACGCAGGACGAGATTCGTGAGATAGTGGCCTATGCCGGGGAACGCCACATCGAGGTGATTCCCGAGATAGAAATGCCGGCGCACAGTAATGCCGCACTGGCTGCCTATCCGCTATTGGCGTGTCCGGTGGTGAATAAATATATCGGTGTGTTGCCCGGTTTGGGGGGAGAGAATGCCGATGTCATCTACTGTGCCGGAAACGACAGTGTGTTCACTTTCCTGCAAGATGTGCTGGACGAAGTTCTCGAACTTTTCCCTTCAAAGTATATCCACCTGGGTGGAGATGAGGCTCGGAAGACGCATTGGGAAGCATGCCCGTTGTGTCAGGCGCGGATGAAACAGGAGAAACTGGAGAATGAAGAAGAACTGCAAGGTTACTTTATGGGGCGTATGGCTCGTTATGTACAGAGCAAAGGCCGTGAGGTGATAGGCTGGGATGAACTGACGAATGCTACTATCCCGGAAGGTTTTATCATTCAGGGATGGCAGGGTTACGGACAGGCTGCGATGAAAGCTGCCGAACTGGGACATCGCTTTATCATGACGCCCGCCCGGATTATGTATCTTATCCGCTATCAGGGGCCTCAATGGTTTGAACCGGTGACGTACTTTGGAAACAATACGTTGAAGGATGTGTACGACTACGAACCGATACAAAAAGACTGGACAAAGCAAACCGCATCTTTATTAATGGGAGTGCAGGCTTGTATGTGGACGGAGTTTTGCAATACTCCTGCCGATGTGGATTATTTGTTGTTCCCCCGTTTGTCTGCATTGGCCGAGGTAGCTTGGACAAGGCCGGAACGCAAAAATTGGAAGTCTTATCTGGCGGCTATGGACCGCTTCAACGAACATCTGGCTGCGAAGGGCATTGTTTACGCCCGTTCCATGTACAACATCCAGCAGACGGTGACACCTAATAATGGTCGTCTGGAAGTGAAGTTGGATTGCATCCGTCCGGATGTAGAAGTGCGTTACACGATGGATGGCAGCCAGCCCACAGCACAGTCTGCTCTCTATACCCAGCCATTAATGCTCACGGGTACGAAAACTATAAAAGCCGCCACTTTTTCCGCAGGCAAGCAGATGGGACAAACGCTGGAACTGCCTGTTGTGTGGAATCCGGCAACGGCCCGGGCAATAAAGAGCACCGGTGCCGACAACATCGGCCTGCTGGTGAATGGTGTACGTGGAAGTCTGAAATATACCGACTCCGAATGGTGCTCGTGGATGAAGAACGATACCGTTTCCTTCACTCTTGATTTGAAGAAGCCTGAAGCGGTGGCGCGGCTCACGCTGGGTTCCATCACCAACTACGGCATGGCAGCGCATAAACCTGCAAGGATAGAAGTGCTGGTTTCGGCGGATAATAAAGACTTCCGCAAGGTCTCCGGGAAGTCGTTTACGAAGGAGGAAATCTTCCGCGAAGGCACTTTCCGTGAGGATATTCCGTTTGAGATAGGAGAGAAGGCACGCTACATCCGCGTCGTGGCATACGGGGCAGGCCTATGTCCTTTCACCCACGTGCGTCCGGGGCAGGAAGCCCGCATCTATTTCGACGAAGTCATCGTGGAATAAAGACCGTTTTCCTTTGCCAATTTATTGCCAGCCCTTTGGCAACACTTTGCCAAAGCTTTGTCTATCTCTTGCCAAAGGGCTGGCAATAGATTGGCAAAGCTATAAGAATAGAACGCATTACTAATAGAAACGAGTTTAATAAAGCAGTAGTATCTTAATAGAAAAGCAGATATGATAAAGAATATACTTTTGAGTTTGATAGCCATGTGTTCCTTTTCTGTTGCCATGATGGCGCAGCCGGAGTGGCAGAGCCAGTATGCCA